>JANPJJ010000122.1:0-61559 GCA_031425455.1 Sandaracinobacter sp.
GTGGTGGACACCAGCTTCGGCTATGAGGAAGCCGGCGCGCGCCGCGCCGGGCGCGGGCTCGGCAGCGTCTGGGCCTATCGCCCCAGCCGTTCCAACCCGGACCGGGGCACGCTGACCCTGGTGTATGCGGCGGCCGCGCGGGTTGCCGGCAACAATCCGGACAACATCACCGTGAGCCCCAAGGGCGGCATCCTGACGTTCGACGATGGCGCCGCCGTGGTCGACGCCTATGGCACCGGGCAGCGCATCATGGGCTACCGCGACGACGGGCTCGCCTATATCTTCGCCAAGAACAACACCCAGCTGAGCCCGACCGACATCGCGCGGATCGGGAAGACCGGCCAGTTTCCGGCGGAGGATTATCGCGGTGCCGAGTTCTGCGGCGGGACCTTCGACTGGACCGGCCGGACGCTTTACGTGAACATGCAATCGCCCGGGATCACCTTCGCGATCACCGGCCCCTGGGCGCTCGGCAACCTCTGACACCTGACCTCCGGCGGGCCCAGGCGGCCCGCCGGGCCTTCGTCATGCTCTTGAAAACTGGGGACTTCACCATGCTGAAATCATTGCTCGCGGCGGCTGCGCTGGTCGTTCTCTCGGGGCCGGCCGCCGCCGTTACCGTCACTGGTACCACCGTTTCCGGCGGGAACGCCGTCACCGTGCTGACGCAGGGGCCCGGGCTGCTGGAAGCCGATATCGCGCTGCGGGCCTTCTCCCCGATCACGCTCGACCTCGCCGCCAAAACGGGCGAGACCGGCTTCGAATTCAACAGCCTGGTCGACGTGTTCACCGGTGTCGAGCTGGGACAGAATCTGGGCAAGCTGACCCTGTCGCTGCGCGGCGCGACCTTTGCCACGCCAGGTACCATCGTCGGCTCCTTCAGCCTGGCGGACTGGAGCCTGAACGGGGCAGCCGACAGGCTGACGATCCGCTTCAAGCCGGCGGGCGAAGGCCTGTCGGTGCTGCTGGGCGACGTGGACGGGCCTGGCGAGAACTTCGCCATCGACTTTGCCAAGGCCGGCGGCACCGCCTCGCTCGTCATCACCAGCGCGGGCGTGCCTGAACCGGCGAGCTGGGCCCTGATGATCGCAGGCTTCGGACTGGTGGGGGCTGCTGCGCGCCGAAGGAACCGTGCAGCACAGGCGTGACGGCGGCCCGGCGGCGGACTTTCGCCCGCTGGGGACCGAGCCGAGCTGTTCGCGAGGGCTGACCGGCGCGCGCGCCGGTCAGCGCCCCGCGATCGGGGTGTAGGGACGCTGCGCGGCGCCGGTGTAGAGCTGGCGCGGGCGGCCGATCTTCTGTTCGGGGTCGCCGATCATCTCGTTCCACTGCGCCACCCAGCCGACGGTGCGGGCGAGCGCGAACAGGGCGGTGAACATGCTGGTCGGGAAGCCGATCGCCGACAGGATGATGCCCGAATAGAAGTCGACGTTGGGGAACAGCTTCTTTTCGATGAAATAGCTGTCGCTCAACGCCATTTCCTCCAGCTGGAGCGCGACTTCGAACACGGGGTCGCTGACCTTCAGTTCGGCGAACACTTCGCGCACGGTCTTCTGCATCACGGTCGCGCGGGGGTCGTAGTTCTTGTAGACCCGGTGGCCGAAACCCATGAGGCGGAACGGATCGTTCTTGTCCTTGGCGCGGGCGATATACTCCGGGATGCGCTCGGGGCGGCCGATCTCTCGCAGCATGTTGAGCGCGGCTTCGTTGGCGCCGCCGTGCGCCGGGCCCCACAGGCAGGCGATGCCGGCCGCGATGCAGGCGAACGGGTTGGCGCCGGACGAGCCGGCGAGGCGCACGGTGGAGGTCGACGCGTTCTGCTCATGATCGGCGTGAAGGATGAAGATCCGGTCCAGCGCGCGCTCGACCACCGGGTTCACCTCATAGGGTTCGGCCGGGACGGCGAAGGTCATGTTGAGGAAATTGCCGGTGTAGCTCAGGTGGTTCTGCGGATAGACGAAGGGCTGGCCGATCGAATATTTATAGGCCAGCGCCGCGATCGTGGGCATCTTGGCGATCAGCCGGTGCGAGGCGATCATGCGCTGCTTCGGGTCGTCGATGTCGGTTGAGTCATGATAGAAGGCGCTGAGCGCACCGACCACGCCGCACATGATTGCCATCGGGTGGGCGTCGCGCCGGAACCCGCGGAAGAACTGCATCAGCTGTTCATGAACCATCGTGTGGCGTGTGATGGTGTGGCTGAACAGGTCGAGCTCTTCGCCGGTGGGAAGCTCGCCTTCGGTCAGCAGATAGGCGACTTCCATGAAGCTGGAATGTTCGGCCAGGTCCTGGATCGAATAGCCCCGGTGCAGCAGGATGCCTTCGTCGCCGTCGATATAGGTAATCGCGCTCTCGCAGGCCGCCGTGCTGGTGAAGCCGGGATCGAAGGTGAAGGCGCCGGTCTGACCATAGAGCTTGCGGATGTCGACGACGTCGGGCCCGACGCTGCCGGCGCGGACCGGAAGCTCCAGCGTCTTGTCGCCGATGACAAGCCGTGCCGAACCCTGGGGTGCCCGGGAGAGTGTTGCCAGATCGGTCATCGCTTCGTCGCCTTTCGAACCCGTGCTCACCCGTTCAGCGCATCCTCGATGCGTCCCAGGCTTTCCTGCCGCCCCAACACCGCCATAACGGCGAAAACGCTGGGGCTTGTCCCCTGGCCGCTGAGCGCCGCGCGGAGCGGGCCGGCGACCTTGCCGAGACCGACGCCGGCGCCGTCTGCAACCGTCTTGGTGGCAGCCTCCAGCGCGTCGCGGTCCCAGCCGGGGACGGCTGCCAGCTCGGCTGCCACGAGGGCGAGCATCTGCCGGCCGCTCGCGTCTAGCAACTTTGCCGCCGCCTCGTCCATGGGAAGCGGGCGGGTGCGAAGGAGAAACTGTGCCGAAGCTGCCAACTCGTTGAGGTTCTTGGCCCTTGTCTTCAACTCGTCCATGCTGCGCAGCAGCAGATCGCGGTCTCCCGGGGTGATTTCGCGGCCGAGGGACTCGGCAAGACCCGGGGCGATGAGGTGGGCCAGGCGGCGGTTGTCGGCAAGTTTCAGATAGTGCGCATTGACGCTCTCCAGCTTCTTCAGATCGAAGCGGCCGGGCGAGCGGCCGACGCCGTCGAGATCGAACAGCCGCACGGCATCGTCTCGAGCGATCAGCTCGGTATCGCCGTGCGCCCAGCCCAGCCGCAGCAGGTAATTCTCCAGCGCTTCGGGAAGAATCCCCATCTCGTCGCGATAGGCCTCCACACCGAGCGCGCCGTGGCGCTTGGAGAGCTTGGCGCCGTCCGGCCCGTGGATCATCGGCAGATGGGCATAGGTAGGCCGAGGCCAGCCGAGCGCATCGATCAGGGCGAGCTGGCGGAATGTGTTGGTGAGGTGATCGTCGCCGCGGATCACATGGGTGACGCCCATATCCTGGTCGTCGACGACGACCGCGAGCATGTAGGTGGGCGTGCCGTCGGAGCGGAGCAGTACGAAATCGTCCAGGATGGCGTTCTGCTGCACGACGCGGCCCTGCACCTTGTCGTCGATCGCGGTTTCGCCGTCGGCCGGGGCCTTCAGGCGGATCACATGCGGGGTGTCCGTCAGCGGAGCGCGATCGCGCCAGCGGCCGTCGTAGCGTTGCGGCAGGCCCTCCGCCTTCTGCTCGGCGCGCATCGCTTCCAGCTCTTCGGCCGTCGCGTAACAGCGATAGGCCCTGCCTTCCCCCAGCAGCCGGTTGGCGATTTCGGCGTGACGCCCTGCACGGGCGAACTGGAAGACCGGCGGCGCGTCCGGCGTGAGGCCGAGCCAGTCCAGCCCCTCGACGATCTTCGCGATGGCGTCGTCGGTGGACCTGGCGCGATCGGTATCCTCGATCCGGAGCAGGAAGGTACCGCCATGGTGACGGGCGTAGAGCCAGTTGAAAAGGGCGGTCCGGGCGCCGCCGATGTGCAGATAGCCGGTGGGCGAAGGCGCGAAGCGCGTGACCGGGGGGCGGAGGGTCTGGGGGGACGGGGCGGAATCGCTTGCAGGCGGCATCGAAGGGTCCGAAAGCTGGAGGCGGGGTCGGCCAATATCGGGAAACGGGGCCGGAAAGTGCCGGGTGGCTAGCAGTTTCAGCGCCGGGGAGCAAAAGGCTTTCGCACGTGCAGCAGCGCCGTCGCGCGCTGCGTCGGGAGGACTGCCTGCCTGGCTGGAGCCGGCGCGCGGGCGCTGGGTGCTGTTCGTTCCGGTCGCGCTGGGGGCCGGCATTCTCCTGTGGTTCGTGCTGCCGTTCACGGTGCAGCGGCAGGCCGCGGTGCTGATGGGGCTGGCGGTTGCGCTGGGGGGCCTCGCGCTTTCCGGGCTGTTGCGGCGCTGTGTGGTGGCGGGCGGGCTCCTGCTGGCGGCGGGGCTGGTGGTGGCCGATGTGCGAAGTGCCCAGGTGGCAACGCCGAAACTGTATCACCGGCTGACCGCAGCCGAGCTGGTGGGGACGGTGGAGCGCGCGGGTGTGACGCAAGGCGGCGAACGCGGCGTGCTGCTGGTGCGGCGCGATGCCAGCAGCGTCGACCCGGCGATCCGGGTGCGGCTTTCGGTTCCGGGCGGGGTGCCGCCGGGGGTAGGGCCGGGGGCGCGGATATCTGTGCCGGCCGTGCTGGGGCCGGTGCCGGGCCCGGTGCTGCCCGGGGCCTATGATCCAGCGCGGCGGGCCTGGTTCGAAGGGGTGTCGGCGACGGGCCGGGCGACGGGGCCGGCGAGGCTGCTGGCGCCGGCGCGGGGCGGCTGGCTGGCCGCGCGGCGGGCGGCCCTGGGGCGGCATATCCAGGCGGGGCTGGGCGGCGATGCAGGGGCGATCGCGGTCGCGCTCGTGGTGGGGGAGCAGGGGCAGGTGCGGCCGGCGCTGATCGATGCGATGCGCGTGTCGGGGCTGGCGCATCTGTTGACGGTCTCGGGGTTTCACATCGCTGTCGTGGTGGGCGGGGCGCTGTGGCTGTTGCGCCGCGCGCTGGCGCTGTGGCCCTGGCTGGCGCTTCGGGTAAGCGTGCGCCGGCTCGCAGCGGTGGGGGCGGGACTGGCGGGCAGCTTCTACGCGCTGCTGTCGGGCGCCGACGTGCCTGCGGTGCGGGCGGCGATCACCGCCTGGATCGTGCTGGTCGCGCTGATGCTGGGGCGCGACCCGCTGTCGCTCAGGCTGCTGGCCTTTGCCGCCGTGCTGATCCTGGCCGCCCGGCCCGAGGCAGTGCTGAACCCCAGTTTCCAGCTGAGTTTCGCGGCGGTGACGGTGCTCGTCGTGGTGGTGCAATCGGGCGAGCGGCTGTTCCGGGTGCAGCCTGAGGACGGGGTGCTGGTGCGGGGCGGACGGCTGCTGGCGGCGACCCTGCTGACGGGGATTGCGATCGAGCTGGTGCTGATGCCCATCGCGATGGCGCATTTCGGGCGCGCCGGGGCCTATGGCGCGATTGCCAATCTGGCGGCGATCCCGCTGACCAGTTTTGTCATCATGCCGTTGTTGGGGATGTGGCTGGCGCTGTCGGCTTTGGGGCTGGGAGGGTTGGTGGCCTGGGCGCTGGTGCCGGCGCTGGACGCGCTGGCGGGGCTTGCGACGCTGGTTGCCGGCTGGCCGGGCGCGGTGCTGGCGGTGCCGGCGATGCCGGGGCTTGCGTTTGCGCTGATTGTGGCGGGCGGGCTGATCCTGGGGCTGTTGGCGGGGCGGGTCCGCTGGGCCGGCGCACCGCTGCTGCTTGCGGGGGTGCTGGCGGCGCTGCTGACGCCTCGGCCCGACCTGTTTGTCGGCGCGGACGGGCGGCAGGTGGCCGTGGTGGCGGAGGACCGGCTCTACACGCTTCGCGGGCATCGGGGGGGCTATGTGCCGTCGCTCTGGGCCGAGCGGGCGGCTGCTGTTGCGGACGGACGGCTGGCGGACCTGCCGGGCGCGCGCTGCACGGATGGCGGCTGTGCCGTGCCGGTGGGCGATCTCGCCTTGCTGGCGTTGACCGAGGAGGAGGGGTTGCCCCCGGGGTTGGCGCGGCTGTGCGCGGCGGCGGATGTGGTGACCGCGCCCGGCCCGCTGCCCGCCGACTGTGGGCCCCGCTGGTTGCAGCTGGACCGGGCGGCGCTGCGGCGGTCCGGCGCGGTCGCCATCGAAAGCCGGCAGCGGCAGCTGGACAGCGTGGCGGCGCGGGCGGGCGACCATGTGTGGAGCCCGTCGGCCCTTCCCGGCGAGCGGCCCCGCCTGCTAGGGGGGCCGGCATGGACCGGGGTGGTGGCGGAATAGGCGAGGCGCAGGCAGCGGCGCGGCTGGAAGCGCTGGCGGCGCTGATCGCGGCGCACAGCGCGGCCTATTACCAGGCCGATGCGCCGGAGATTTCGGACGCCGGGTTCGATGCGCTGGTCGAGGAGAACAAGGCGCTGGAGGCGGCCTTCCCGCATCTGGTGCGGGCCGATTCGCCGAGCCGGCGGGTGGGGGCGGCGCCGGCCGCCGGCTTCGGCAAGGTGGTGCACGCGCGGCCGATGCTGAGCCTGGACAATGGATTTACCGCGGCCGACGCGATGGAGTTCGAGGCCCGGGTCCGGCGCTTCCTGCAGCTGGGGGACGCGGCCGTGGCCTTTACGGCCGAGGCCAAGATCGACGGCCTGTCGCTGAGCCTGCGCTACGAGGAGCGGCGGCTGGTATCTGCGGCGACTCGCGGCGACGGGGCGGTGGGCGAGAATGTGACGGCCAATGCTCTGGTCGTGGGGGATATTCCACAGGCGCTGCCCGGGGACGCGCCCGATGTGGTCGAGGTGCGGGGCGAAGTTTACATGCGCTGGGATGCATTCGAGGCGCTGAACGCGAGCCAGGCCGAGGCGGGCGGCAAGGTCTTCGCCAACCCGCGCAACGCGGCCGCAGGGTCGCTTCGGCAGATCGACCCCGCCGTCACGGCAAGCCGTCCGCTTGCTTTCTATGCCCATGGTTGGGGCGAGATGAGCGAGGTGCCGGGCGCGACGCAATATGATGTGATGATTCGGCTGAAGGCCTGGGGCTTTCCGGTGTCGGCCACGCTGGCCCGGGTGGAAGGCATGGCGGCGGCGCTGGCCGAGTTCGAGCGGCTGCGCGAGGCGCGGCCCGGGCTGGGCTATGATATCGACGGGATGGTTTCCAAGGTGGACAGCCTGGCCTGGCAGGCGCGGCTGGGGCAGGTGGCGCGCCACCCGCGCTGGGCGCTTGCCCACAAGTTCGCGGCCGAGCGGGCGCTGACCGAGCTGCTGGCGATCGACATCCAGGTGGGGCGGACCGGCGCGCTGACCCCGGTGGCGCGGTTGCAGCCGGTGACGGTGGGAGGCGTCGTCGTCACCAACGCGACGCTTCACAACGAAGACGAGATCGCACGCAAGGATCTGCGGGTGGGCGACAGGGTGGAGGTGCAGCGCGCGGGGGATGTGATCCCGCAGGTGCTGGGCTGGACCGGCGATGCGGCAGCACACGCAGCGCGGGCGTCGTTCCGATTTCCGGACCATTGCCCCGAGTGCGGAAGTGCAGCCGCGCGCGACGAGGGCGAGGCGGTGCGGCGCTGCACCGGCGGGCTGATCTGCCCGGCGCAGCGTTTCGAGCGGCTGCGGCATTTCGTGTCGCGCCGGGCGGTCGACATGGACGGGCTGGGTGGCAAGAGCCTGGAGGAATTCATCGAGCTGGGCTGGATATCGACTCCGGCGGATATTTTCCGGCTGAAGGGGCATGCCGGCGAGCTGGCCGGGCGGGAGGGCTGGAAGGCGAAGTCGGTTTCCAACCTGCTGGCTAGCATCGAGGCGCGACGCAGGGTGGGGCTGGACCGGCTGCTGTTCGGGCTGGGCATCCGGCATGTGGGAGAAGTGACCGCGCGGGACCTGGCGCGGGCCGCCGGGCGCTGGGATGCGGTCGCGGCGCTGCTGGACGGGCTGGTGGCACATGCCCCGGTGCAGGCGCTGGGGGAGAGCGATGAGAAGTTCGCCCGGCGGTCCGCCATGGAACTGGCGGCGCTGGTGAATGTGGCGGGAGTCGGGCCCGAAGTGGCGGCGGCGCTGAGGGATTTCTGGGCCGAGCCGCACAACCGGACGCTGGTGGCTGACCTGCTGGGCGAGGTTCGGCCGGCCGAGGTGCGGCTGGAGGTGCTGGAATCGCCGATTGCAGGGAAGACGATGGTGTTCACCGGCACGCTGGAGGCGATGGGCCGCGACGAGGCCAAGGCGCAGGCTGAGCGACTGGGGGCCAAAGTGGCCGGCAGCGTGTCCGCCAAGACCGATATCGTCGTTGTGGGACGCGACGCGGGATCGAAGCGGGCGAAGGCGGCGGCGCTGGGCGTGACGGTGATGTCGGAACAGGAATGGCTGCAATTACTTGGGGCTGGCTGATGCCCATGCGCCCGACGCATAGCTGACAGCGGCAGGGCTTATCTGCAAACCGGGGTTGTGCGGTCCCATCTCCCGCCCTGTTCAGGAGATGGAAAGGAAAATGCGATGACGCATCTCGAACAACGTGAGACCGGGCTGGCGCTCCTGCAAGCGGCGCCGGTGCAACTGGCACCGAAGCCGGAGCGGCGGATCAGATTGAATCTGCCTTCCAGCCACGTCCCGCTGTTTCACGCCTGGCGGCCGTAAGCGCCGTCCGTCGGCTGGCCGGGCCGGTCTTGCGAAAGACCAGCGCCGGCCATTCGGCATTTTTGGGGTGCTGCACCAGCACCAGCCCGCGTGCCCGATACGCCGCGATCACCCGGGCCGCCTGGGGTTGCAGCAGCCCGGCCAGGATCAAGGTCCCGCCCCGGCCCACCACTGCCGAGATCGACGGCGCCAGCGCCACCAGCGGGCCGGCCAGGATGTTGGCGAACACCAGATCATAAGGGGCAGCGCCCGCGATCAGGGGGTGCTCGACCCCCGGCGCGGTGAGGAGCGTGAGCGCACCGCGCCGCCGGCCGCGGGGCACTCGGTTCAGCCGGGCATTGGCCCGCGCGACAGCCACGGCAACGGGATCGAGATCGGCCGCGACCAGGCGCGCGCGGGGGTAGAGGCGGTGCGCGGCAAAGGCGAGCAGGCCCGATCCGGTGCCGACGTCCAGCACGGTCTTCGCGTGCCGGCGCTTTGCGAGCCGGGCTGCGGCTGCGATGCAGCCGGCCGTTGTTTCGTGCTGCCCGGTGCCGAAGGCAAGGCCGGCGTCGATCCGGATCGGCCATTGGCCCGGGCGGTGCCGGCCGGCCTGTTCGCCGGTATGGACATGGAAGCGCCCGATATCGACCGGGGCGAGCCCGGCCTGGGACAGCGTGACCCAATCCTCGGGCGGCAGCTCGGCAATGTCGGGCGACCGGCCGGACGAGGGCGCCAGGCGCTGGAACGATCGCAACAGAGCATCGTCGGGGGAGGCGTCGGTGTAGAGCCGCAGCTCCCACCCCGCAGCTGCTTCGGCGGCGGCCAGCGTCGGGGCGGGCCAGCTTTCCGGGAAGGGATCGTCGAGCAGGGCGGCGACATCGGCCTCGGCCCGGGTGCAGGGGAGGGTGGCGACGAAGCTCATGCGAGGGCCGCCTGGATCGCGGCCTCGATAGCCGCAACGGCCCGGGCGCGGCGCTCGTCCCAGTTGCCGCCGATCCGGATCGGTCCCAGCCGGCGCTGTTCATATTCGGCCAGCACCACGTCGTGGAAGCGCTGCCGCGCTGCGTCGTCGCCGAACATGCGCACAGGGTCTGCGACGAAGGGCACGTCGGGCAGCATCAGGAAGTGCAGGTCGGCGCGGCTGGCGCGCGCCGCCAGCACCGGATCGCGTCTGCCGAACAGCATCGTTGCCCAGGCCGTCGTCATCACGATGTCGGTATCCTCCACCAGCAGCGGCGGGGCCAGCGCGGCGGCCTCGTCGGCGTGGCTGGCATGACCCTCTGCAATGGCGTGATGATCGGCCAGCGTCAGCGCGCGCGGCGCAAGCTCGGTATAGGTGCGGCCGAACTCCGGGATGAGGATACCGCCGAACTGTTGCGCGAGTTCTGCCGCCAGCGTGGACTTGCCAGTCGATTCGACACCCGAGATCGTGACCCGCAGCATCATTCCGTCTCCGCCTGCCGCCATTGCCGCCAGCCGTAGACTGCCACCAGCAGCAGCACGGCGTAGGTGGCACTGGTGGTCCACAGCGCCTGGCTGGCATAGAGCCCGACCGATCCGATGTTGACGGCGATCCAGAGCAGCCAGCATTCGACCCGGCGCCGCGCCTGCCAAAATTGCGCGCCGAGGGCGAGGGCGGTATTGACGCTGTCCCACACGGGGCTCGCCGCATCGGACCAGGCCACGAGGAGCCAGGCGATCGGGGCCGCGATCGCGACCAGCGCCACCAGGGTTTCGATCTTCTCGCGGCCGGACATCCACGTTACCGGCAGGTCGCCGGTGCCATTCATGGCGCGCTTCCAGGTCATCAGCCCATAGAGGTTGAGGCCCAGGAACAGCAGCTGCAGGCCCGTCGCTGCATACAGCCGCGCGTTCCAGAACAGGAAGGCATAGAGGATCACGGCGGCAATCCCGAAGGCGTAGTTCCACAGGGACCGCCGGGCGACCAGCCACACGTTGGCGAGCAGCAGCAGGGCGGCGACCGCCTCCAGTGCGGGGGTCATGCGCCGCTCATTGCTGGCAGGTGGCAATTCCGGCGCCGGCCTTTAGGAACCCTGATCATGTCGACGTTCATCCCGCAGCCTGTGTTGGGCGATGTGCCGGCTGTCAAACTGCCGGTGCTGATTGGCGCGCGCGTCCGTGTGCGTCCGGCGACCGTTGCCGATGCGGGGGACTGGTTCGCGATCCGGGCCGAGGCCGGCCCCGGGCAAAGCCCGATGCCGGCGGTTGCCGAGGCCGAGGCGCGGCTTGCCGAGATGGTGGCCCGCCCGGCCGGACAGCCCGGCTGGCGGCAGTGGATGGTGGAAGACCCGGCCGGGCGCCCGATCGGCGACCTGGGGCTGCGCTGGCCGTCGATCGGCGCGCCGGCCGAAATCGGCTTCGAGATGCTGCGCCGTGCACGCGGGGCCGGACTTGGGACCGAGGCTGTCGGGCTGTTGTGCGACTGGGCACTCGGCCCGGCGGGCTTCTCCCTGCTCGCTGCCGTCACGCAGAAGGTCAACGCATCTGCGTGCGCCCTGCTCGATCGGTCGGGGTTCATCCGGATTGAGGAGGGTGACCTGTTCGAGATTCTGGAGGTGGCCGGGTCCGAGCTGCTTTATGCCCGGCGGCGCGCCGATGCTTGATCCTGCGACCGACGGGCGTCAGGCACTCGGCGCACTCATCGGGGCAAGCGTGGGCCGGCCGGTTGCGCTGGTCAACGTGCGTGCGCTGTCGGGCGGGGCGTCGAGCGCGACCTGGCTGGTGGAGAGCGACGCCGGGCGGTTCATCTTTCAGCGCACCGCAGGCGACGGGGACGCCGGTGTGCCCAAATTGGGGGTGCCGCGATCGGTGCAGGCACAGGTGCAGCAGCGCGCGGCCGCGCTGGGCGTGCCGGTGGCACCGGTGATCGCCACCACCGGCGCCGACAGCCCGCTCGGCGACGGTGTGGTAACGGGCTTTGTCGCCGGCGAGGCGCTGGCGCCGAAATGGCTTCGCCTGCCCGACTATGCCCGGGCCCGGGCGGCGCTGACGGGCCAGTGCGCGCAGGCGCTGGCGCGGCTGCACTCAGCGCCTGTCGACCATTGGGCGGATCTGAGCCTCAAGCAGGGATCAGGGGCCGAGCTGCTGGCCGACATGTTCGACTGGTATCTGCGCCTGGGCGTGGAGGTGCCGGCCTTCGATCTGGCTTTTGCCTGGCTGAAGCCGCGAATGCCGAGCGGGCCCGCCACGTGCCTGGTGCATGGCGATTTCCGATCTGGCAATCTGCTGGTCGATGCCGAGGGGCTGGCGGCTGCGATCGACTGGGAATTGACGCACCTGTCGGTCCCGGCGGAAGATCTGGGCTGGCTCTGCGTGCAGGCGTGGCGCTTTGGCAACTGGGAGCTTCCGGTGGGCGGCTTCGGGACCCGGGAGGCGCTGCTGGCGGCCTATGGCGGCGGGGTTCGTGCCGACGAACTCCATGTCTGGGAGGTGTACGGCAACCTGAAATGGGGGATGAGTTGTCTGCAATTGGCCGACGATCATGTTTCGGGCCGGGTGCCGAGCGTGGAACGCGCCGCCATCGGCCGGCGGGTGAGCGAAGTGGCGGCCGACCTCACCCACCTGATCGCGTTCGGAGAGCTTTGATGGGCCACCCGACCGACGTGCAGCTGCTGGAAGCGGTGCGGCTGTTCCTGAAGGAAGCCGAAGGCGAGCTGACGGGGCGGATGGCCTTTCACGCCAAGGTGGCGGGGAATGCGCTGGCGATCGTTGCGCGCGGACAGGCGCTGCAGCCCGACGTTGCCGAACGGGCGGCGCTGGCGCCCTGGGGCGGCGCGACGGGCCTGTGTGCGGGGCTGCGGGACGGCAGGCTGGATCCTGCCGATCCGGCGCTGCTGGCAGCCATCCGCGCGGCGGCACTGGCCCGGCTTGCCGTCGACAATCCGCGCTATGCGACCTTTGCGCGGCTTCGGGAAAGGACGATCGAATGAGCTTCCCGCCGGGCAATCAGGATGCCTCCATCGACCCGACGCGCGACCAGGTGCGGGACCTGCGCGACAACGGGCCGGAAGGGCCGGTCGTGATGCTGAACCTGCTGAAGTTTCGCGAGGTCGCGAACTATCCCGCCGGGTCCGAATTCGCCGGGTGCAGCGGACGGGAGGCCTATGCGCGTTACCAGCATAATTTTACCGTGGCGGTCGGCGCAACCAGCCAGGCGCAGGTGCTGCACGACGGGCCGGTGATGCGGACCTTCATCGGCGATGCGGCGGGGCAGGACTGGGACCGGATGCTGATCGTGCGCTATCCCAGCCGGCGGCATTTCCTGGCGATGATGGCCGACGAGACCTACCAGGCGGGGCTGGTGCACCGTTATGCCGGGCTGGTGCGGACGTTGCTGTTGCAGGGGGCCTGAGTCGCAGGTTGAACGGCGGTATGTGCTGAGTGCATGACTTCCAACAGGCGGCAATGCGACAGCCGCGCCTGTTGCATGGGCGGAAAAATCGGACCAATGCCGGTTCGACCGATAGAAGGATCGATGCCGCAGATGGCCAGCAGACCGCTTTCGCCGCACCTCTCCATCTGGAAATGGCGGGTGCACATGGCGACTTCCATCTTCCACCGGGTGACCGGCAATGCGATGGTGTTCGGCGCCCTCACGCTGTTCGCCTGGTGGCTGGCGGCTGCCGCGACCTCGAAGGAGGCCTATGCGACTTTCATGAGCGTGGCGGGCGGGCCGATCGGGTGGATTGTCTGGGTCGGGCTCAGCTGGATGTTCTTCCAGCACATGCTGTCCGGCTTGCGGCACTTGTTCATGGACACCGGCCGGGGGCTGGAGATCGGCATCGCCAAGACGACAGCGACCATGGTGTTCGTGGGCGCCGCGATCCTGACGGCCATCTTCTGGGCACTCATGATCTTTGGGCGGGGGCTCGTCTGATGGCGAGCGGGTTCAACAGCGCCTCCGACCTGAAGCGGGTGCGCGGGCTTGGGGCGTCGGGCACGGGGGTGCATCACTGGTGGTTGCAGCGGGTGACCGCCTGCAGCAACTTCGTGCTGGTCGCCTGGTTCCTCGCCTCGCTTGTGCTGCTGCCCAATTATGATCATGGCACGGTGCTGGCCTGGGTCGCGCAGCCGCTGGTGGCGGTGCCGCTGCTGCTGTTGATCGCATCGCTGTTCTGGCACGCGCGGCTGGGGGTGCAGGTACTGATCGAGGACTATCTGCACCAGGAATCGCAGCGGCTGATCGCCGTGCTCGCCCTCAACTTCTTCATTCTCGGCACCGGCGCCATTGCCGCCTTCTCGGTGCTGTCGATCGCCCTTGGAGACCCGCGTGGCTGAAGCCTACAAGATCATCGACCACAGCTATGACGCGGTTGTCGTGGGGGCCGGCGGATCGGGCCTGCGTGCCACGATGGGCATCGCCGAGACGGGGCTGAAGACGGCGTGCATCACCAAGGTGTTCCCGACACGGAGCCACACCGTGGCGGCACAGGGCGGGATCGCGGCGGCGCTCGGCAATATGGGGCCTGACCACTGGACCTGGCACATGTACGACACGGTGAAGGGCAGCGACTGGCTGGGGGACCAGGACGCGATCGAATATCTCTGCCGCGAGGCGCCGGCCGCCGTTTACGAGCTGGAGCATTTCGGGGTGCCGTTCAGCCGCACCAACGAAGGCAAGATCTACCAGCGGGCGTTTGGCGGCATGACGCAGAACATGGGCGAAGGCCCCGCGGCGCAGCGCACCTGCGCCGCGGCCGACCGGACCGGCCATGCGATGCTGCACGCGCTGTATCAGCAGAGCCTGAAGCACGATGCCGACTTCTACATCGAATATTTCGCGATCGACCTGATCATGGTCGACGGCCAGTGCCGGGGCGTGATCGCCATCTGCATGGAAGACGGCAGCATCCACCGGTTCCGCAGCCATGCGGTCGTGCTGGCAACGGGCGGCTATGGCCGGGCCTATTTCTCGGCGACGAGCGCCCACACCTCCACCGGCGACGGCGGCGGCATGGCGCTGAGGGCCGGGTTGCCGATGCAGGACATGGAGTTCGTGCAATTCCACCCGACCGGCATTTACGGGGCCGGGGTGCTGATCACCGAGGGCGCGCGGGGCGAGGGCGGCTATCTGACGAACGCGCAGGGCGAGCGCTTCATGGAGCGCTATGCGCCGAGCGCCAAGGACCTGGCTTCGCGCGATGTCGTTTCGCGATCGATGGCGATGGAGATGCGCGAGGGGCGCGGCGTGGGGAAGGAGGGCGACCATATCTTCCTCCACCTCGATCATATCGACCCGAAGATCCTGCACGAGCGGCTGCCCGGCATTTCAGAGACGGCGAAGATCTTCGCCGGTGTGGACCTGACGCGGGCGCCGATCCCGGTGACGCCGACGGTGCACTATAACATGGGCGGCATCCCGACCAATTACTGGGGCGAGGTGGTGACCTTGCAGGACGGCGACCCGGACAGCGTGGTACCGGGGCTGTATGCGGTGGGCGAAGCGGCCTGCGTGAGCGTGCACGGCGCCAACCGTCTGGGCTCCAACAGCCTCATTGATCTTGTGGTGTTCGGGCGCGCGACCGGGCACCGGATCGGCCAGACCGTGAAGCCGATGACGGCGCTGGCACCGCTGCCGAAGGACTCGGCCGATTTCGCATTGGGCCGGGTGGATGCGCTGCGCCACTCCAGGGGCGGATCGCCCACGGCGGCGGTGCGGCTGGCGATGCAGAAAACGATGCAGGCGAACTGCGCGGTATTCCGCAACAGCGAGATCCTGGAAGAGGGGATGCGCAAGATCGACGCCGTTTATCAGCAGATGGCGGACATCGGCATTTCCGACCGCAGCCTGGTGTTCAACACCGACCTTGTGGAGGCGCTGGAGCTGGACAATATGATCGGCCAGGCGGTGGTGACGATGCACTCGGCGGCGGCTCGGCACGAGAGCCGCGGCGCGCATATGCACGAGGATTATCCGAACCGGAACGACGAGGAGTGGATGAAACACTCGATCGGCTGGTTCCGGGACGGGGCGGTGCGGCTGGATGCCCGGCCGGTGCATCAATATACGCTGACCGAAGAGGTGAGCTATATCAAGCCGAAGGCGCGGGTTTACTGATATGGTTGAAGTCACAAATACCCGCGTTGCGGTCTTTCCCGAAAATCCTGAATTGGAAGCTGTGGAATCCGTCTTCGTGGACGGGACCTATACGGTTGCATTGTCGCAACATGTAGCGAAGATCGGGTTCTATCAGGACATCCCGGGGGGAGCCTCACCTTCCGTCCGGCGTGCGCGTCTGCTGCTGGTGATGGCGCGTGGAGACTTCGAGGAACTAGCCGACGCACTGGTCGCGATCCGGAGCCGTGCAGAGGAGAATGTGGTCGCTGTCACTGGGGACGCCGGATGACAGAGGAGACAATTGTCCAGCTACCCTTGGCGAAACAGAAGAGCGAGCGCATCTATCTAGTTTCCGATGGTGCAGGCGGCGGCGGAGATGATGGTATGTGGCAGCAGTCGGTGGAAACGAGGCTTTCGGAGTTGAGAGGGGATGTGCAGGGGTTGCGCACGGAGGTCTCTGCCGAGTTCCGCTCGGTTCGTGATCGGCAGGAGAGAGATTTCCGCCTGCTGTTCGGCGCGGCTATTGCAACGGCCCTAGGAATCGCTGGTCTGATGGCCACCGGGTTCGGGTGGATCGGCTGATGGCCGAATTCAACCTTCCCCCGAACAGCCGCATCACCGGGCAGGGCAAGTCCTTCCCGGCTCCCGCTGGTGCCAGCCGGACGAAAACCTTCAAAATCTATCGCTGGTCGCCCGATGACGGGCAGAACCCGCGGTACGACAGCTATACGCTGGACCTGGACGATTGCGGGCCGATGGTTCTGGACGCGCTCATCAAGATCAAGGGCGAGATCGACCCGACGCTGACCTTCCGGCGGTCGTGCCGGGAGGGGATCTGCGGATCCTGCTCCATGAATATCGACGGCACCAACACGCTGGCCTGCACCCAGGCCATCGACGACATTCGGGGCGACGTGAAGATCACGCCTCTGCCGCACATGGAGGTCGTGAAGGACCTGGTTCCCGACATGACGCATTTCTATGCGCAATATGCCTCGATCAAGCCGTGGCTGCAGACGGTGACGCCGGCGCCGACAATGAAGGAGCGCATTCAGAGCCCGGAGGACCGCGAGAAGATCGACGGGCTGTATGAGTGCATCCTGTGCGCCTGCTGCTCCAGTTCGTGCCCGAGCTATTGGTGGAACAGCGACCGGTTCCTGGGGCCCGCGATTTTGCTGCAGGCCTACCGCTGGCTTTCGGACAGCCGGGACGAGATGACCGGCGAGCGGCTGGACCAGCTGGAGGACCCGTTCCGGCTGTACCGCTGCCACACGATCATGAACTGCGCGAACGTGTGCCCGAAGGGGCTGAACCCGGCGAAGGCGATCGCGGAGATCAAGAAGATGATGGTCACGCGCGCGGTATGACGGCCGCGATTCGCGCGCAGCGCTAAGTCGCGAACTTCTCATCGCGCGGCGGCCGGCCTGCGATTTCGGTACGACCGAAATCGCCAGGACCGACGAGCCCGGCTTCACCGGTCACTTCTTCTTATCCGGAGAGCGGATAGAGACGGCGTGCTGCGGCGCGAACTCGCGGCGCTGCTTATGCTGCGCTGATGACCACCCATATGTCCCAGGGCTATTCGCGGATCGGCATCCTGTCCGGCTGGGCCCTGGCGCTGCTCTATCTCTCGCACTCGGTGGTTACCGTGAACCTGGCGCGGACCGATCGGGCGCTGCCGCTGCGCGAGGAGCTGCGCGGCTGGCATTATCTGGTGGGGAGCCTGATTTTCATCCTGGCGCTGGTGCGGCTGTGGGCCTGGACGAAGGAGCGCCCGGTGCCGCCGGGGGGCCTGCCTGCATCGGCGTTCGTCTGGGGGCGCGCGCTGGCGCTGGCGGCGCTGCTGCTGATGCTGGGGGCGCCGCTGCTGGGGTTCGCCTATGCCTGGGCCGACGGGCTGGGCGTGCATCTGGGGCCGCTGCAACTGCCGACCCTGATCGAGCGGAACCGGGCCTTGTGGCAGGCGTCGGGATATTTCCATTCCGGTCTCGGGTTCATGCTGATGGTCTTGAACCTGGCGACCTTGCTGAGTGCCGGATGGCTGTCGCTTCGGTTCGGGCATGGTTTGAACCGCGCCTTTCCGCCCGGGCACGGCGCGTTTGCGCTGCTGGGGCTGTCGTCGACCGTATACGCCTTTTCCACCTTCCGCGGTCCCGGGCCGGGTCCGGTGGCGGTGGGCATCTTCCTTGCGGTCGTACTGGCCTGGGCGTTGCTGGCACGCTGGCTCGCGGGCCGGCGCGGCCTCGTGCCGAGGTCTCGCGAGGCGTCGGGCGCGGCGCGGCGACTGGCGGGGCTGGGGGCGGCCGGATTGCTGGTGGCAGGCGCCTTCGGCCCCTATGCGCTGTTCCGGGTGGTGCCATTCGAGGGCGAGGCCGATGTTGCCGCCGCCGACGGGGCGGAGTGGCATGCCGCCCCGGCTGTCGCCCGGCTGGGGGTGGCGCCGGCGGATGCGTTCGAGGCGAAGGTCGAGGCGGATACCTTCAAATGGTGCAGCTTCTGCCACAACATGCAGCCCGGCGGGGAACAGCACAAGATCGGGCCGAACCTGTATAATATCCTCGGGCAGCGGGCGGGGACGGTGCCGGGCTTCCCCTATTCCGACGCGATGGAGGCGCGGCGCGATGCCGGGCTGGTGTGGAGCGAGGCGGCGATTGCGGCCTATATCGCCGATCCGCAGACCTATATGCCCGGCACATCGATGATCATCTCGTCGGGCCCGATTCCCGATCCGAAGGTGCAAGCGGCGGTGGTGAATATCCTGAAGCGCAAGACGGCGCCGAAGGGCTAATCCTCGCCGCGCTCGATCCGATCGATCGTCGCCCAGTAATCGTCGCGCGTCTTGCCGGTCTGAAGGGCTTCGATCTCCACCAGAAGCGGCGCCAGGATGCGGTCGAGCAGGGCTTCGCGCCTGGTTTCGCGGCGGGTGCGTTCGGCTTCGTCGGGGCGGAAGGCTTCCAGGGCCTCCGGGGCGATGCCCGAAACGGCCTCGATGGTGGCGACCCGGTCTGCGAGGACGCTGAGCTCGCTGGTCAGCGTCATCACCATCTGGATCAGCCGGTCGATGGCGGGGTCGTCGTGGAAGGCCGGGCGGCCGCCCTTCACGGCGCGGGGCAGCGGGGCCATCATTTCACGGCCAGCAGCGCTAGGAAGCCGGGGGCCTTGCGGGATGTCGCGGACCCGTCGGGTGCCGGGCCGTTGTTCTGGCTCTGCCGAACGACATCGGCGCTCAGCGTTTCCAGCGCGACGTCGGCGAAGCCCGCAGCGCGGGCCTCGGCTGCGAGGTCGAGCCGGCGGTAGCGGCGCCAGAACGGCTCGTTGTTATAGTGGGTCTCATTCTCCTGGAGGAAGGTGGCCCAGGGGTCGTCGTCGTCGAAGCGGGGTTGATCCACATGAAGCATGATCCCGCCCGGCGCGAGCAGCCGGTGGCATTCGGCCAGAATGGCGGGGAGCCCGCGCGTGCTGGTTTCATGGAGCATGATGGAGGACGTGACGAGATCGAAATGGCCGTCGGGGAAGGGCGTGCGTTCGGCATCGGCCTGGCGGAAATGGGCTGCGATGCCGAGGCTTTCGGCGCGGACATGGGCATGGCGCAGCAGCGCCGCGCCGACATCGATGCCTTGCAGCTCGGCCTGTGGGTAGATTTCCGCCCAGGGCAGGGTGGCGTGGCCGACGGCGCAGCCCATGTCGAGGATGCGGCGCGGGGCGAAGTCGGGTCGGGCGGCGGCGAGCCAGCACGCGGCGAGTTGGCCGACGGCGTCGTTGGCGGGGCCCATCAGGCCCGACATGTAGAGGTGGACGCCGCGATCATAGACCTGGCCGGCGCTGAGGTCGCCGTCGCCCCTGTCGGCGAGATAGCCGCCCGGCATGCAGTGGATGTCGATCGCGCCGACATAAGCGGGGGGCCGCACGCCGGGATCGAGCACGAGGGTGCCGCCGGCAGGGTCGGGCGCGGGAGGCGGCGGGGCGGCCTCCACCGCGGGGATCACGGCGGCCCAGATCATCTCCTGGCTGGTGCGGCGGGTGGAAAGATAGAAGCGATACCAGGGATCGGAGTCCATCGCGGCGCGAATATCGCCAGGCGATTGCGGGGCGCGTGCGTGGGCCCTGGCGAAGCCGGCGGCGGCGCGGGTGTCGAACAGGGTGCGCGTGGCGGGCATCAGTTTGGAGGTGATGTGGTTGCGGAAGCTGAAGGCGAAGTCGGCGCGGGCGCGGTCGTCATGATCGCCTTCGACCAGCGCGGCGTGTGGCGTCATCGGGGCCAGGTTCTTCATGCACGTTCCTCGATCGCCGGTTCCCGGATGCCTGCCGCGCCGCCACCAGCCGGGCCGAGGCCGGTTGCCGGCAGCAGGCCGTTCCCCGCGATATAGCCGGCCGCGCCCGGCCCCGATAGACCGCGCGCGGCGCCGCCGGCTGCAAACAGGTTGGGGAGCGCCGTGCCGTCCGCCCGGCAACGCCTCAGGCAGGGCCGGACCGTTGCGCCGGATTTATCCGCTACGCGGTCGAACTTGGGCGTGGCATGGTGCCGGGCGGGGCGTGCGGATGGGGTGGGTGCCATGGAAGCCAGCAGGACAATCAGCGGCGACACTGCCGGTCGGGAAACCGGGAAATCGGGCGAGTTCAGGCGCGGCTGGCGGGTGGTTGCGGCCGGGCTGGTGGGGGCAATGTTCGGTATCTCGGCGCTGCCCTTCTACACGCTGGGCGTCTTCGTGAAGCCGCTGGGAGCCGACTTCGGCTGGAGCCGCGAGGCGGTGCAATGGGGGTTTACGGCGCAGATGCTGGGGATCGCGGCGGTTGCCTGGGCCTATGGCCTGCTGACCGATCGTTGGGGTGCGCGCCGCGTGGCGCTGCTGTCGCAGATCGGGCTGGGCATCGGGCTGTTGGGGATCGCGGCGGTGCAGTCGCTGCCGCACTGGTATGCGGCCTGGCTGCTGCTGGCGCTGCTGGGGGCGGGCACCTCGCCTGTTACCTGGACGCGGGGCGTCAACGGCTGGTTCGATGCGGCGCGCGGCACTGCGCTGGGGCTGACCCTGGCGGGCACCGGATTGACGGCGGTGCTGGCACCGCCGCTGGTGACGGCGATCGTCGCCGAGCATGGCTGGCGGATGGGCTATGTCGCGCTGGCCGCCGGCGTCCTGGCGCTGGCGCTTCCGATCACCTTCCTGCTGTTTCGCGACCGCGAGGTGCCGCGTGCCGCCACCGTTCCGGGCATGACCCGGCGCGCTGCCTTTGCCGATCGCCGCTTCTGGGTGATGCTGCTGGTGTTCACGCTGGTGACCTTCGCGGTGGGCGGGGTGATCCCGTCGCTGGTGCCGCTGCTGGGGGACAGGGGCTTCACGCCGCAGCAGGCGGCGCTGTTCGCGAGCCTGGCTGGGGCTGCGGTGATCGGCGGGCGGATCGTCGCCGGGGTGCTGCTGGACCGATTCTGGGCGCCCGGGGTTGCGGCTGCCTTCCTGCTGCTGCCGGCGGCCTCGTGTCTGCTCCTGGCGAGTGACGGGCTCGTCAGCCCGGCCCTGATCGGGCTTGCCGTGGTGCTGGTGGGGCTTGCCGCCGGGGCCGAATTCGATCTCGTCGCCTTCATGGCGAGCCGCTATTTCGGAATGGCGAACTACGGCGTGATCTACAGCCAGCTGATGGTGGGGATGCTGGTGGGCGGCGGGTTCGGGCCGCCGATCTTCGGGCGGGTTTTCGACCAGACCGGCAGCTACCAGCCGGCGCTGCTGGCGGCGGGCGGGATCTTCCTGCTTGCGCCGCTGCTGTTGCTGACGCTGGGGCGCTATCCGTTGCGGGACGCCGCGCCGCAGCCCGAATGAAGGTCGCCGTTGTCGGCGCCGGCCTCGGCGGGCTGGCCTGTGCGCTGGCGCTGGAGCGGTTCGGCGTGTCGGTGGAGGTTTACGAGCAGGCGCCGGCGCTGGGCGAGGTGGGGGCCGGGATCACTGTGAGCCCGAATGCCGGGCGCGTGCTGGATTTCCTGGGGCTTGGTGCCGCGGTGCGCGAGCAGGGCGTGCTGCCCGGGATGCAGCGCATCGCCGACCTGGCGACCGGGGCGACCCTCCGCGAAATGGATCGGGGCCCGGCTCTGGAGGCGCGATATGGCGCCCCCTATCGGCACCTGCACCGGTGCGATCTGCATGGATTGATGGCGGGCGCGCTGAAGGCGCCGATCCGGCTGGGGCAACGGCTGACCGGGGTGGACGCCGGCGGCGGCATGATTTTCGCCGATGGCCGCAGCGCTGCCGCCGACATCGTGGTCGGTGCCGACGGGGTGCGATCGGCGGTGCGTGCGGCGCTGTTCGAGGACGGAGCGCCGCAACTTACCCCCCAATTTACTGGACAGGTCGCCTGGCGCGGGCTGGTGCCGGTGTCGGCGCTCGGCCCGGAGGACCGGGCCGCGCCGCCGGGCATCCACATCGGCCCGGGGCGGCTGGTGCTGCGCTATCCGGTGCGCGGGGGCAACCTCGTCAACTATGCGATCTTCGTGGAGACGGAGGGCTGGCAATCCGAAAGCTGGTCGGCGCCGTCGTCGCGGGACGAGCTGCTGGGGCACCTGCCCGACGCGTGCGGCCTGGTGCGGCGGACGGTGGCAGCCACCGGCGACGGGCAGCTGTTCAAATGGGCGCTGTTTGCCCGTGACCCGCTGCCGGGGTGGGTGCGGGGCCGCGCGACGCTGCTGGGCGATGCGGCGCACCCGATGCTGCCGTTCCTGGGGCAGGGCGCGGCGACCGCGATCGAGGACGGCATGGTGCTGGCGCGCGCGATCGCCGGTTTCGCGCCGGAGGAAGCGCTGCGTCGCTACCAGTCGGCGCGGCTGGCGCACACGTCGATGGTGCAGTTGCAGTCGCGCCTGATCGGGTTGAAGTTCCAGGGCCGCGATCCGGCGGCGCTGGGGCGCGGGCCGCTGCGCAACGAGGAGGAGCTGGGGCTGTTCGACCGGAACGCGGTGACCGAGGTGCTTTGAGGTGCCGGCTCCGGCGCAGCCGGCCAAAAATCAGCCTGCCGGCTTGAACCAGGCGGGCAGCTTCGGCTCTGGCGCCTGCGGGATCGGCTGGCCGGCGGCGAGCGGTGCGGGTGTCTCGCGCCGGGCATACCATTCCAGGCTGGAGAGCGACGGCTCTTCCCACTTGTCGGGCGCGGTCAGGTACCGCGGGTGGTTCTTCTCGATATAGTCGAGCGTGCGGCGGTCGATGTTGGCGAGGTCGTCGGTCGCGCCCATGAAGGTCTGGTACTGGCAGTGGCCGGGCGTCGGCCCCATCAGCATCCAGGGCAGCCACGGCGTCGTGCGCGACCAGGTGCCGTGATATTCCACCGACGTCTTGCGGCGGTTCTGCATGTCGGCCCAGTCGATCTGGTAGAGGAACACCTCGGTGACCTGTGCGAAGGCGTTGCCGCTTTCGCGCGGCCATTTCGCCGGTTGCAGGGCGCTGGGGTAGAACAGGTTGATGTGGCTGAACAGGTTCAGGCGCGGGCCGCGGCGCGTCCAGTCGAGCTGGAGCGGCTGCGGCGGTGGCGCGGCGCGGTTCAGCCCGCCGTAGCTGGGCGGGGCCGGGCGAAATTCAGTGATCTTATGGTTGAAGGGATCGTTCAGGATCGGGGCGACGCGCACGGTTTCGTCGAGATAGGGGTTGCGCCATTCCTCCAGGATCTCGCCCGATTTCAGGTCGGTGTAGAAGCCGGCCTCGCGAAGCACCTTGCGGTAGCCCGAGCCGCTTTCGTGCCCGTTTTCAAGGGGGAGCAGGCGGGCGCACGACAGCATGGTGAAACCGACCAGGTCGCGCACCGCCTCGCCGGGCCGCACGCCCTGGATGATACCTTGGGCCCAGCCGTATTTCGTGGACTTCATGTCGGTGTTGCCCAGCAGCCGCGCCCAGGCTTCGCGGTTGCCGGCCGGGGTCTTCAAATCCAGGAAAGAGCCTTTCAGCCCGGCGCCCGAACGGTCGGGCACGCCGACGGCGCCGGCGGCGCCGCTGCGCGCCAGCCCGGCACCGGCGGCGACAAGGGCGGAGGCCATCAGCATCTCGCGGCGGCGCATCTGTGTTTCTCCCGGCTGTGGTTCGACGGCCAGACTAGGCGCCTTGGTTGACAGGCCGGGCGCGGCGGGCGATCTATCCGCCCCACGGATAAAGATCATGAGCGAGCCCATCACCCCCGACAAGGCCGCGCCAGAGCGGGACGGCAATGTTCGCGCGCTGGTGCGCGGGCTGGACGTGTTGCAGGCGATCAATCGCGGCGGCGCCGTGACCATGATGCAGGTGAGCCGCGAGGCGAACATCCCCTATCCCACCGCGAACCGCATCGTCGCCACGCTGATCGAGGCCGGGATGGTGGAGCGCGAGCCGGCGAGGAAGCGCTATCGCCCGACCGCGCTGGTGCAGACGCTGTCGAGTGGATGGCGGGATGACGACGATCTGGTCGGGATCGTCCGGCCGGCCATTGTGGAGCTGACCCGCGAGCTCTTGTGGCCGATCTCCTTTTCCACCCGGGTCGGCAGCCTGATGATGGTACGGGACAGCACACACCAGCTCACCTCGTTGACGCTGCACAACTATGCCCCGGGCTATACGCTGCCGATGGTCGAATGCGCCTCGGGCAAGGCCTATCTCGCCTTTGCCGACGCCGAGGAGCTGGCGATGGTGCTGGCGGGGATCGGCACGCAGGACGGCCCGGCGGAGCGGATGGCACGGCTGCTCCTGTCCGACCGCAAGTTGCTGTCGGACATCAGGGCGGCCGGCTATGCCACCCAGGCGCGCAACGTCTATACCGCGACTCCGGGCAAGACTTCTTCGATAGCCGTGCCGCTGTTCCGGCGGGGCCGGGTGGCAGGCGCGCTCAGCCTGATCTTCTTCGCTTCGGCGATGACGATGCGCGACGCGCAAGCGCGCTATGTCGAGCCGCTGAAAGCGCGGGCGGAGCGGGTCAGCGCCGAGTTGAGCCGGGAAGTCCCGATCCGCGGGCAGACCAAGCTGCGCACCGTGCAGGCGTTGGAGGAGCGCCACCCCGTTCGCTGGGCGCGCGACGCTTGAGGCTGGGCCGGCGCCTGCTGCTGGCCGGGCTGGCCTGGCCGGCGGTCGTCCGCGCGCTGCCGCCGGCGAACCCGCTGCCACCGCCCGGCGGCGCGCGGCTGGAAGAGCTTGTGGTGGGTGGCGTGCCGCTTCGGCTGTGGCTGCCGGACGGGCTGGGCACGGCTTCGCGGCTGATCGTCTTCAGCCACGGTGCCAACGCCAATGCGGCGAGATATGATCGGCTGACGATGCAATGGGCAGGCGAGGGGCACCCGGTTGCCGCCGTGCTGCACGCCGACAGCCCCGATCATCCGGGCGGCGGCAAGCTGCCGCGCGAGGCGGCCTGGGCCGAACGGCTGACTTCGATGCGGGTGGCGGCCGCCGAGCTGCAGCGGCGTTATCCCGGCGTTGCCCTGGTTGCGGCCGGGCACAGCTTTGGCGCGCTGGTGGCGCAGGCGCTGGGCGGGGCGCAGGTGGCCTGGCCGTCCGACGGCGGCGCGATTCCCATGCCCGGCGTGACGCGGGTGGTGGCCTTTTCGCCGCCCGGTCCGCTGTCCGGTTTCATCGCCGCCGAGGGCTGGGCGCGGATTACCGTCCCGATGTTCGTGGTGACCGGGACTGCTGACGTTCTGCCGATGGTGGCGCCGACCTGGGAAGCGCATCGCGTGAGCTTCGACGCATCGACGGTGTCGCCGCGCTGGTTGTGGGTGGGCGACGGAGTCGACCATTATTTCGGCAACCGCATCGGCCGCCCGGAATATGCCGAGAGCGCCGAGCAGACCCGGCTGTTCGACGCGGCGCTTGGGGCGAGTTTGGCGTTTATTGAGGAGCGCCCGGCGCCGGTGATGCCGGCTGGGGCGCGGATTGTGGAGCGCTGACGTTCGACTGATTGCCCAAGCTGCCTGTCGTGCCCGCGCAGGCTGGCATCTCCCAACTTGCCGCAGGCGCAGCGGGGGGAGATCCCAGCGTGCGCTGGGATGACGGGGTAGTGGAAAAGCCTACAGCCCCAGGACGCCCGGGTTCAGGATGCCGTGCGGGTCCAGCGCTGCTTTCAGGCTTCGGGCCAGCGCTGCCGACGCGGCGTCTCGCGATTGCAGCCACGGATAGACCCGGCCGACCTGGAAGTGGCCGGCGCCGTGGCGTGCCATCAGGGCGATGATCTCGGCGCGCATGCGTTCGACTTCGGCGCGGGCGGGGGGGTTTTCGGCGAAGGTCCGGATCGTCTTCTGATGGTCGGCCGGAACGACGCGCTGGTGGTAGATGCTCTGGGCGTCGGGCCAGTAGAAGGTGGGCTCGTAGACGAAGGCGTTCGGGCCGACGCCCATGAACATCCGGCCCGAGACGATGCCATGTTCTGCCATCGTGCCGCGCTGGCTGTCGAGATAGGCCTCCAGCGCGTGGTGGAACGGCACGACATGATCGTGCGCCAGCAGCGCGTGGAACGGGACCCAGCGCTCGCCCCTGGGGCCGAGCGTGTTGGTGAGCGGGGCGAACGGCATCGAGCGGACGACTGTAGGGACGGTGTTGGCGATCTCGTCGCCGCCTTCGGCCAGCGCCAGCTTGCGGATGAGGGCGGCGCGGTCGCGCGCTTCGGCGTCGCTGACGCCTTCGGCAAGATAGTGGACGGCGAAGGTGGCGGCCTTGAGTTCACGGTCTCCGGCCGCGGCCATTTTCGCCAGCGCCTTCACGCCGGCGCCGAGCGAGCCGGCCGACTTCATCACGTTCATTGCGATTTCCGCCTTGGCGCCGACGCCCTCCTGCCGGCCGAGCTGGCCCTGCTGGAGGGTCGCATCCAGGCCGAAATTCTCGTCGTCCAGCGCTTCGACGGCGATGGCGCGCATGGCGCGGTGCAGCGCCTCGAAGCTGGTGAAGTTGAACGATAGCGCGGCAAAATGCTCGCGGCGGCGGATCATCTTCAGGCGCACGCGGGCCTTCACCCCGAAGGCGCCGCA
Source organism: Sandaracinobacter sp. (assembly GCA_031425455.1). GTDB lineage: Bacteria > Pseudomonadota > Alphaproteobacteria > Sphingomonadales > Sphingomonadaceae > Sandaracinobacteroides. The sequence goes on from JANPJJ010000122.1 coordinate 26,572, forward strand.
GTCACCGGTGAACAGCCCGGCGAAATCCGGGCCGAAGTGGCGATAATGCGCAGTGCCGGTGGAGAGCATCTCGCCGGTGCCGGTCACGATGTCGAACCCGACCGCGCTGTCTGCGGAAACGCCCCAGATGCCGGTGCCGTGGCTGACCGAATGCTGGCTCATCGAGCCGGCGACCGTTGCCTTCAAGCCCGAGAACGGCCCCCAGAAGGGGGTGCGCCAGCCGCGCGCCATCAAGGCGTCGCGAAGTTCGGCCCAGGTGACGCCGGGCTCCACGGTGACGACCGCGTTGGTCTCGTCGATGTCGATCGCCTTCAAGAGGACGGTGTCGAGGGCGATGCCGCCGGGCTTTAGATGGGTGTAGCCGTCGGTGTAGCTGGCGCCGCCGCCGCGCACCACGACAGGGGCGCGGTGATCGGCGGCGATTCGCACCACCGCCTGCAACTCGTCGACCGTGGCGGGCCGCGCCACGGCGGCGGGCAGCTCGCGGAAGGCGTGCACGTCGGTCGCTGCGAAGCGGCGTTCGGCCTCGTCGGTCAGCAGGTTCGGACCCAGCAGCGCGGCGAGCGCCCCCAGCGCGTCGTCCGGCAGGGTCGGCGTGGTCTGGGGCGCGGTCGCCATGGGCTCAGCCTTTCGCGATGGTCTCGATGGTGTCGGTAAAGCTCTGTTCGGTGTCGGCACGGGCCGCGTCGGCGGCGTCCTTGCGGGCGAGATAGTAGAGCCGCGCGAGGAAGGCCTGGCGCCAGGCTTCGCGCCGCGTGAGTGTTTCGGGCGAGGCGACATGCGCCTCGATTGCAGCGGCGGCGTCGATCCCGTTCGCGGCGAGCACTTCCTCCAGCGTGTCGTGCCGGTCGCGCAGCGTCGCCACTTCCTCGGCCAGGACCAGGATCATGCTCATGGCCTGGTCCAGACCGGGCTGGTCGTAGAAGCGCGGGCGCTTGCCCTTGGCGTCGCGGAAGGGCTTGAGGGTCATTGCGTCACAGGCTTTCGCGCGACAAGCACTTCCCAGCCGCCGCCCGGTGCATATTCGCCTGCCGTGAATTCGCGGTCTGCGACGGCGGCGGCGTCGGCATAGTCCGCCGATTGCGCGGCGAACTCCATGATGGCCATCGGGGCGGTGTCGAACGCCGGATCGGGAAAGCCGGCGGCCTTGGCCAGTGCGATCTGGTCGAGCTCGCGCATGGCGCCCCAGAAGGGCTCGTTGTTGAACCAGGTCTCGTTGTCGAGGATGAACTGGGTGAACGGGTCCATCAGGTTGAACGGCGGCAGGTCGGCATGGATCATCATCCCGCCGGGCTTCAGCAGCCGGAAACATTCGGCGACGATGGCCGGCATCGCCTTGCCCGAGGTTTCGTGCAGCAGGATATGGCTGACGATGAGGTCGAAGCTGGCGTCGGGAAATCCGGTCGCCTCGGCGTTGCGCTGCAGAAACCCGACTTCTTGCCCCAGGGCGGCGGCGCGGGCGTGGGCATAGCGAAGCTGCGGCCCGGCGACGTCGATCCCGGTAACCTGCGCGTCCGGAAAAGCAGCCTTGTAGGGCAGGGTGGAGTGGCCGACGGTGCAGCCCATGTCGAGAATGGCGCCGGGCCGGAAATCGGGGAATTTGCGCTGGATATAGTTGGCGACCGAGCGGCCCATGTCGTCGTTTTCGGGCCCCATATAGCCCATCGAGTAGAGATAGACGCCGCGGTCGTACAAGACGCCGGTGGAAACATCGCCGGGCGCCAGCTCGCCGGCATAGCCGCCCGGCATGCAGTGGATGTCGAGCGCGGTGACGTAGCGCGGGGTCTGGAAGTCGGCGCGGGTTTCGAGCGGCGCGGCGGCCGAGGCGGAGAGCTCGGCGGCGTTGGCGTTGCGGGCGGGCAGGTCACGGTCGATCGAATCGATCACGCTGTCCCACAGCAGTTCCTGCGCGATCCGGTTGGCGGCGGCATAGTGCTGGAAATAGGGATCGCCCAGCATCGCGTTCCGGATATCGTGCCGGTCCGCCGGCGGGCGGCCGTGGGCGCGCTCGAACGATTTGGCCGCGCGGCCGGCGAACACCGGCCCCAGGCCGGGCAGCAGCCCCTGCTGCACGAACCCTTTGAGGCTCTTGGTGAATTCTTGGCGGCTGCGCTCGTCATGGGTGGCGTGCGGCAGCATGGCGTGCGGGGCCTGCTGGAAGATGTTGAGCATCTCGACACTCATGACGATGCCTCCATATGATCGGCGCAATTGGCGAGATAGTAGCGCGCCAGTTCCTCGCGGGTGGGCCACCAGACGCCTGGCAGCGACTTTGCGTGGACCAGGAACTCACGCAAGGCGCGGATGCGATAGGCCCGGCCCGACACATGCGGATGCAGGCCGACGTTCATGATCCTGGCGGTCGCCGCCCCTTCGGCGTGCAGCACGTCCAGCTCCTCGATCAGGATGTCGCGGAACTCGTCGGTGGTGTGGCCGCGCCGGGTCAGCAGGGTGAAGTCGTTGATCTCGTTAGAGTATGGGATCGACAGGATCGGCCCGTTCGGAGTCGACAGCGGGTAGGGCTGGTCGTCGTTCATGAGGTCGCAATAGAAGAGGCAGCCGTGCTCCGCGAGGATGTCGGCGGTCTGCAAGGTGCTGCGCAGCGACGAGGACAGCCAGCCCGGCGCCTTGCGGCCGACATGCTGTTCATAGGCCGCCAGCGTCCTCAGCACGATCTCGCGCTCCCGTGCGGGATCGTTCGCGTAATCCGTCAGCAGCTCGCCCTGTTCCCAATTATGCGCCAGCAGCTCCCAGCCGCGCGCCAGCACGGCGTCGGTCATCTCGCGGCGGCGCTCGAAAGTGACTGCGTTTGCGGTGCAGCTGGCCGCGACTCCTAGTTCGTCGAACAGGTCTATGAGGCGCCAGATGCCGATGCGCTGGCCATATTCGCGCCAGGTGAAGTTGGGAAAGTCGGGCGTGCGGCCCGGCAGCACATCGGGCAGGATCGGCGGCCCGCCGGCATAATAGGCCTTGTCGGTATCCTTGGTGAGATCCCAGGTTTCGAGATTGAAGGTGAGGATCAGCGCGACACGCTTGCCGTCTGGCCAGCGGAGCCGCTTGCGGTTCGGCAGCGGGACATAGGGGTAGTCCATCAATAATCTTCCATGAGCGCGCCATAGCCGGCCATGCGGTCCTTGATCCCGTTCGACCTGAGCGCCCACCAGTAGGTTGCGGTGTTGATCGCGACCACCGGCTTTTCCAGCCAGAATTCGGCCATGGCGGCGACGCGGGCGAAGGCGAGGTTCGTGCCGCATTGCACGATGGCCTCCACCTGCCGGTCGTTCACTTCCTCGCAGGCGCGCTTCAGGGCTGTCTCGCTTTCGTGGGCGATCAGGCGCGGCGAGGCGCATTTCAGGCCCTTCAGCGCGAGCACCTGATAGCCGCAATCCTCGAAATAGCGCTGCACCTGAATGTCGCCCACGGGCATGTAGGGCGTGATCACGGCGATGCGCTTGATGTCTCCGAACTTCCGCATCGCGGCGTCCACGGCATGGCTTCCCATCGCCACCTTGCGGCCGGTCCGTGCCTGCAGCGCCTGGTGCATCCTCTGCGCCCCCTCGGCGCCGTCCCAGAAGGTTTCGGCGGACATGCCCATGATGAGGTCGTCGGGGTCCATGCTCATGGCGACATCGACTGCGGCCGACGTCGCGCTGCGGATATTTTCCAGCATGACCATGAAGCTGGCGTCGTCGGTGACGGTGGTATCGGGGATGGCGATGCGGGAGAAATGATTGGTGACGCCGCGCGGGCGCAGGCTGTCATACTCGGGCTGGACGCTGGTGTTGGTGCTGGGGGCGACCACGGCGAACTTGGCGCGCCAGCCCAGGCTGTCGCGGCTGGGGGTGCGGTCTGGGGCGTTGTTCATGCCGCGACCTTAGGCACCGCGACGCGGGCGTCGCCGGAAGTGCCGGCGCCTGTCCGCAGGGTGGACAGATATCGGCGCGACCGGGGCGGCGCCGGTGGTGGCGGGCAGAAGGCGACCGTGAGCATGACCGCACTAGAGCTGCCGACGAACCGGCACGCAACCGAAGTCGACGTGCTCGTCGCGGGCGGCGGGCCGGTTGGCGCGGTGGCGGCCTGGGCGCTGCACCGGGCCGGGCTTTCGGTGTTGGTGGCGGAAGCCGCGCCGGACTGCCACGAGGACCTGCGCGCCTCCACCTTCCACCCGCCGACGCTCGGCATGCTGGACGATCTCGATCTGCTGGCGCCGTTGATGGCGCAGGGGTTGAAGGCGCCGGTCTACCAGTATCGGATCCGGCGGACGGGCGAGGTGTTGTCGTTCGATCTGGGCGAGCTTTCCGACTTCACGCCCTGGCCTTACCGTTTGCAGTGCGAGCAGTGGAAGCTGGCGCGACTGGTGGCGGGGCTGCTGGGGGAGCGGGTGCGGTTCGGCCGGCGCGTGCTGCACTTCTTGCAGGATGCCGCGGGCGTGACGGTGCATCTGGAGGCGCCGTTCGAGATCGAGACGGTCCGGGCGAGATATCTGATCGCGGCGGACGGCGCCAACAGCCTGGTCCGGAAGTGGCTGAATGTCGCGTTCGACGGGTTCACCTATCCCGAGAGGTTCCTGACGCTGTCGACCGAGGCGCCGCTGGAATCGCATTTCGCAGACCTCGCCAACGTCAACTATGTCTCGGACCCGGAATGGTGGCATGTGCTGCTGAAGGTGCCGAACCTGTGGCGCGTGCTGGTGGCGGCCGAGGACCATGTACCCGACGCCGGGCTTCTGTCCGACAGCATGCGCGACCGGGTGTTCAACCGGCTGATCGGCGAGCCCAAGGTGGAGACGCGACATCGCACCATCTACCGGGTGCACCAGCGTGTGGCGACCCGGTTCGATCATGGCCGGGTGATGCTGGTGGGGGACGCGGCGCACCTCAACAATCCGCTGGGCGGCCTGGGCATGAACAGCGGCATTCACGACGCGGTGAACCTGGCCGGAAAGCTGGTCGAGGTGCTGCTGGAGGGGGCCGACGCGCACGAGCTGCTGCCCCGCTTCGGGCGCCAGCGCCGCGCCGTGACGCAGAGCTTCATCCAGGCGCAGACCATGAAGAACAAGGTGATGATGGAGGCCGACGAAGCCGCCCGCCAGCCGCTGTTCGACGAGATGGCGGACGTGCTGAAGACGAAGGACAAGCGGCGGGCCTATCTGCACCGCCAGGCGATGTTCGCCAGCCTGGACGAGGCGGCGGCGATTGGCTGAGGCGGGCGCACGCCATGGCAACATCGTTCGGCAGCACGTAGATGCGGTTATCGTCACGCTCGTCCCCGAAAGGTCCGCCGAATGAAGCTGTTCCAAGCCGCCTTGTTGTTGTCGCTGGCCGGGGCAGCGCTGGCCCAGCCGGCCGATCCTGGGGACGCTGCGGCAGATGCAAGAATTGTCGCGCGGATGAGGGCCTTTCCCACGATGGACCGCTCGGTCGAGGCGGTGGCCGCCTATCTGCCGGCGGAGGCGGTGCCAGGTGGCGGCGGCAAGGCGCTGAAGCGGACCACGCCGGCGCGCGCCGGCCTTTCAGTGGAGGCGATTGCTGCGGCCGATGCACTGGCAGAGGCGCAGCAAAGCTTTGCGCTGATCGTCATGCGGGACGGGCGCGTGGTGCAGGAACGATATTGGCAGGGAATGGCGGCGGGCAGCCGGTTTTCCACGGCCTCGATGCACAAGACGGTGATGGCGCTGGCGTTCGGGATTGCGGCGGGCGAAGGGCGGATCGGGCTGGACGACCGGCTCGGCAAGCATCTGCCGGCATTCGCCGCCGATCCGCGCGGGGACGTGACGCTGCGGCAGCTGCTGCAGATGGCGAGCGGGCTTGCCCTGCCGCAGCCTGCGGCCGGGGGTCTCCCCTCGTCGGCGCGACTGATGTTCTCGCCCGACAGTTCGGTGCTGCTGGCCGGCGTGCAGCCGGTCGCCGCGCCGGGCACGGTGTTTTCCTATGCCAATTCGGACAGCCAGCTAGCGGGCGACGCACTGACCCGCGCGGTCGGCCGCCGCTATGCCGCGTTCCTGTCGCAGCGGTTGTGGAAGCCGCTCGGTGCGGCCGATGCCGGCCTGTGGCTCGATTCCGAGGGCGGTCGGCCGCATCAGTTCTGCTGCCTGCAGGCAACCGCGCGCGATTGGGCCCGGATCGGCGAACTGATCCGTCTGAAAGGCCGCGTCGGTGGCAGGCAGCTGGTGCCGGCGAACTGGATCGAAGCGATGGCGGCGCCCTCGCCGCTGAACCCGAACTATGGCCTGCAATTGTGGCGCGGCAGCCCGCATTCGCCGCTGCGCCGCTATTCGGCGAAATCGCCGATGACCATTCCGGCAGCCGAGCCCTTCGCCGCCGACGATGTGCTGTTTCTGGACGGAGCCGGGGGGCAGCGGGTGTATGTGGTGCCGTCGAAAGGCCTTACCATCGTCAGGATCGGCCGGCCGGCCCCGAAGTGGGACGACAGCGCGCTGCCGAACCTCATCCTGCGTGGGCTGAAAGAGAGCGGCGCCGATCAGCGCGGCTGATGGGCCCGGACCAGGAAGGCCGACAGTGCGACGATCGCGTTCAGGCCGCCGACGATCACGAACGGCCCCCAGGGCCCGAGATGATCGAACGCCCAGCCGCCGACCGCGCCGATGATGAGAATCCCGACCGCACCGGCGAAGTTGAACAGCCCGATCACCGCGCCACGTTCCGTGGCAGGGGCAGCCTTGCCGATCAGGGTCTGCGCCCCGAGCACGGCGGAGATCTGGCCGATGCCGAGCAGCGCGAAAAACGGGATCGCACCGGAACCGAGCGGGTCCGAGACGAGGCCCATGCCAAGATAACCGATGGCGCCGATCGTCATCGCGAGGCCGAGCATCTTGAGGCGCGGCAGCCGATCGATGAAGGCGATGATGGCAAGCGGCCAGAGCAGTGCGGCGGACTGGGCGATGATGAAGGGGATGCGGCCCGCCTCGATCGCGTCCGACGGGCTCATCCCCTGCGCCAGCGCGGCCTGCTTGCCCCAGGCGACGGTGAAGATACCGACGATGGCGAGATCGCCACGCGCCACGAAGGCAGCCGCATAGGCGACTGCGATCTCAGGGCTTCGGCGCGCCGCCTCGGCGCCCCGACGCAGCATCGTTGCCATCGGCAGCCGCACGGTGCCGGCGGGGCTGCCGCGCTTCAGGCCGGCCATCAGGACAAGGGCCGTGACGAGGCAGGCGGCGGCGGCGATCAGGGTGGTGGCCTGTGCCGCGGCCGGACCGGTCATGCCCATGCCGACGAAGTGTGCGGGCAGGGCGCCCAGCAGCAGCGCCAGCATCACCACGCCGAGCCCGTTCAGGATGCCGCCGATTGCGGCCAGCTTGCCCCGGTCTGCCTCGACCGCATAGTCGGCGAGCAGGGTGCCGTACATGCCGGTCGCGGCGCCGATTCCGAGCGCATAGAGGGCCCGCACGGCCGAAAATTCGGTGAGGTTGCCCGCCATCGGGAACAGCAGATAGGCGGTCGCCATGGCGAGGAAGCCGGCAGCGTAGAGCGGGCGGCGCCCGAACCGGTCCGACAGGGCGCCGAGCGGTCCATAGGCCAGGATCAGCACCAGCTCGTTGACGACGGTGAGCCGGCCGAGCGCGCGCCCCTGCATGCCTTCGTCGAGCCCGAGCGTTTCGGTGAGAAGGTAGGGCGTCAGGACGGCCATGCCGGTGACCAGGCCGATGGTGACGAAGGCAGCGTAGAGCAGGGTCCAGCCGTTGGTTCGGCTGACGCCCGGCTCCAGCGTGACGGGGCCGATGCGGCTGTTGGCGACGGCCGGATCACTGTTCAAGGGGTTGCACCTGCTGTGGGAGGAAGGAGAGGCGCGAGCCCGGCGGCGAGAACGGCGCCGGCGGCGTCCTGCTCGTCGCCGCCCGGGGCGCCGACATAGAGGTGGGTGGTGGCACCCTTCACAAAGCGGCGGACGAAGGGGCGGCGCCAGTCAGTATCGGCCGGCGGACCCTGGAAGCGGACGTAGCCGGGCAGTCCATCGAACATGAGCAGGCTGTGCAGGAACAGGGTATCGGTGTTTTCGGCGAGGAACTCGACGGGCACGGCGATTGCGAGTGCATCGCCGCGCGACCGGGCCACGGCAAAGGCTTCGCGGACGGACAGCAGCTCGTCGCCCGGATCCTCGGCGGTGTCGCCGAACGCTTCCTGCGCCACCACGGTCGTCACCCGCCAGCCGCGTAACTGGAGTGCGGCGGCGAGGGCCGGGACGAGACGTGCCGTCGCCCGGCTGGAATTGCGCACCCAGTTGTCGTGGCGGGTCTGCCGGACGGGGAGGCCGTGCAGCGAGACGACCAGCGTGGCGGTGGCGCCGGGCGCGGGCGGCGGCGGGGCGGTGGCGGCGAGGTGGCGCGCCCAGAAGTCGGCGTAGCCGGGCATGTCGGCGAATTGCGGTGCGAACAGCAGGCGGGGCGCCGGCTTGCCGCGAAGTGCGGCCCATTCCTGCACCATGCCGTGGAGCTTGGGGAAGGCGCCGCGATATTCCTCGAACGCGGAATGGATCGGCAGCGTGGAAGCAACGACAAGCGTATCGATGCCCCGATCCAGCAAGGCGAACAGGGCCGCGCGGGCATCGTGCGAGTGGAAGGCATCGAACAGGGCGGTGCCGGCGAGCGCCGGGTTGGCGCGCAGCCGGGCGAACGCCGCTTCGGCCATTGCCAGCGTCTGTTCGCGTTGCGGCAGTGTGCCGCCGGGAAGCCGGGCATAGTAGATGGCGCGCGCCTTCAGCATCGCGCGCTGGGCCGGCCCCGGGGCGCCGCCGGCCCGGCCTTCATAGCGGAAGCTGCCGATGTCGCCGGCGACGCTGTCCGAGGGCGGCACCCAGTCCACCTGACCGCGCGCGAATTTCTCGGCGAAGGGCGTGCCGTCCCAATCGGTGGTGCGGCCGTCGAAGCTCATCAGGACTTTGGGGGTGAAGGGGCTGGTTTCGTCCGGCCTTGTAGGATCGATCAGCGCGACCCCGGTGTCTCGCGCCGCGAACCGGTTGATGGGCCAGGGGATCGCCACGTCGAACAGCTTGCGGACGAAGTTGTCGTAGAAGGGGGTGTCGAAGCGGGTTGGCTGCATCAGCGCGACCAGCACGACGCCGGTGCGGCCGGTGGCGCGGGCGCCCGGGGCTTGCGCTGCGATTGCGGCTTCGGCGTCGAAGTGGCGCGGCCAGCCCCTGGGCTGGTTCATGAGGAAGAACAGCAGGAAAAAGAAGCCGGCGGCCAGAAGGCCGCCGGCCAGGAACGCAGCCCAGCGCTTTCTTGGGGAAAGGCGCCAGGCCAATACAGGCGCTCCTAAAAGCTGTAACCGGCGCGGAGCCCGAAGGTTCGCGGGTTCGGCAGATAGGCGATGAAGCTGCGGCCGGGCGCGAAGCCTTCGGGCCGGCCGAAATCGACGTTGCGCTGGGCGCTTTCGATCCGCTTGTCGTCGAGGATATTGTCGACATAGGCAGTAAGCGACAGGCGCTGCCATTCGACTCCGACCCGCGCGCCGAGACGCCAGTAGCTGGGCAGCGAGGCGAGGTTGGATTCGTCGGTGAAGCGCTTCGAACGATAGAGCGCGGTTGCCTCCACGAACCAGCTGTCACGGCCCGCGCCGAACGGGGCGCGATATTCGGCCGACAGGTTCACCGCATGCTTCGGGCTTTTGCCGACCTGGTTGCCCGAGAAGTCGGCGCAGATGTTGCCGGCCTCGGCGCGGTTCTGGTCCGACGAGGTCTGGGTGGAGGGAACGCCGCAGTCGGCGAAGGCGCTGACCGGCGAGCCGGGGGGCGGCCCCTGGACATATTCGTCGAACCGCGAGCGGGTGAAGGCGTAGCCGAGGCCCAGCCGCACTCGTTCGGCAACGCGCCAGTCGATGTCGGCCTCGAACCCCAGGATGCTGACCTGGCCGGCGTTGACGATGCCGGCCGTGGTGACCGTCTGGCCGGTGGGGGAGACATTGCTGTTCTGCACGCCGATCTGCTGGTCGGTATAGTCGTTGTAATAGACGTCGGCGTTCAAGGTCAGCGAACGGTCGAACAGCTGCGATTTCACGCCGAGTTCATAGGCGGTCACGCGCTCGGGCTGATAGCCCTGTCCAGTGAAATCGACCACTTCGTTGGTGTTGAACCCCCCCGGCTTGAAGCCCTTGGCCCAGGAGGCATAGACGAGGATGTCGTCGGCGGGCCGGAACTCGGCAGTGAGGCGCGGCGTCAGCTTTTCCGATTTCAGGGTCGCGCTGCGCGGGCAGGCCGCGACCACCCCGGGGGGCGGGGTGGTGGCCGGGGCCATCGGGCTGAACACCGCGCCGTTCTGGAAGCGCGGCAGGCAGACCGGCCGGAGGCCCGACAGCGTCACGTCCTGCGAACGCCAGCCGGGGATGTCGTAGCGGATATCGTCATAGTTCCAGCGGATGTCCGCGGTCAGCTTGATGCGGTCGGTCACGTCCCAGCCGGCGCTGCCATAGACCCCGTAATAGCTGGTGTGGCGGCCGTTCACGACCGGATAGGCGAAGGCGGGATTGGGCGCGGTCGCCAGCCGGAACGGCGGCCCGGCGAGCGGGCTCGTCGGGCTGCGCAGCCAGAACTGCGCGGCGTTCACCAGGCTGGAGCTTTCGGTGAAGCGCTGGGCGCCGACCATCAGGTCGACCTTGCCGAAGGTCCGGCGCAAGCGAAGCTCGTGATCGAAATGCTCGTTGCGGTAGGTGAGATCCTGCAGCGCCGACAAGGACAGCACCAGGCCGGGGGCAGCGGGGAAATTGCTGTAGTCGCCGTCCTGCTGGATGTGGCTGTCGTTCTTCAGCCAGCCGAAGCGATAGACCAGCTCGCCCCAGTCGCCACCCCAGCTGACGTCGACGGCCGCGACATCCTGCATCATCCGAAGCCCCTTGAAGGGGCGACCGGTGAACGGGTCGTTGGAGAGCTGCACGTCGGGTGTGCGGGCCGAGATCTCGCCGACATAGGTGCCGCGCGTGCAGTTCGCGAGCTGGGGCGGCGTGAGCGCGCCCAGGCTGGCCGGGCAGGGAATGGTGGCCGGGGCCCCGGGGACGGCGGAATAGCGCGCGCCGGGGGCCGGCAGCCGGGTGTTGGCGCCGATGAAGGCAGTTGCCGACTCCGACATCCGCTCGTTCATGTGCTGATAGCGGCCGACGATCTTCACATCGTCCATCGGCTTCAGCAGCAGGGCTGCCCCGAAGCCTTCCGAGCGGAGGCTGCCGAGCCGGCCGCCGGTGACCGGGTTCCGGTACCAGCCGTCGCGGTTCTTGATGCCACCGTTCAGGCGGACGGCGACCTTGTCGGCCAGCAGCGGTACGTTGACAGCGCCTTCCAGGGCCCAGACGCCGCCATTGCCGACTTCGCCCGCCACCCGGGCGCCGAGATCGGCGGCATCGGGATCGCGCGAGATATAGTTGATGGCACCGGCGAAGGCGTTGCGGCCGTAGAGCGTGGATTGCGGGCCCTTCACCACCTCGATCCGCTCCAGATCGAACAGCGCGGTGTTGAGCGAGGCGCCGCCGCCGGCGATCGACAGATTCTCCCCCGAAAGATCCTGCCCGTCGAGCAGCACTGCGACGGAGGGCCGGCCGCGCTCGGCCTGCATGCCGCGCAGCGCCGGCCTGGTATCGTTCAGGAAGCCGCCCTGGTCGTAGGTCAGCCCCGGGATCTTGCGCGCGAGATCCTCGACCTGGCGCACGCCTTCGCGCTGGAGGGTGGCGGAATCGAGCGCCCGGATTGAAAGGGGGATATCCTGAAGCGCTTCGGCTTTCTTGCGGGCCGTGACGATGATGTCGCCGGCGAACAGGCTGGCGCCCGGGTCGGCTGCGCCGGATTCCGGGGCGGCCTGGCCGCCACCCTGTTGACCCCCAGCGTGCGCCGGAAACGCGATGAGGCCGGCGGCTGCGAGCAGTGCGGCTCTGGCGATCGAAATGGCTGCCATCCTGCTTTCCCCTTTTGCTGCGGCCCCGGCGGCTTCATTGTCCGTCCGGTCACCGTCCGTGGCGTGGCCGCGGATGTTGAACGATATGGTGTCGGCCGACCGTCGCTGTTTTCGCTTGTAAAGTTGACCGACCGGTCTACATAGTGCGTCGGACCAGAGGAGGCGTCAAGCGCAAATGCGAACGGCGGGAGACATTGATGCAGCGGGGGGCCGAAAGGCGCTGCCCGAACGGGGCCGGAAGCCGGCGCGCCCCCAGCAGGAACGCCGCGCCTCCACCGAATCCGCGATCATCGATGCGTTCGACAGGCTGCTGGCAGCCGGCGGAATACAGGCGCTGGGAATCAATGCCCTGGTGAAGGAAGCCGCAGTCGGCAAGAAGCAGATCTACGACTATTTCGGCGGCCTGAACGGAGTCGCCGGTGCCTGGGTGCAGCGTGCCCATGTCTGGCCGCCGCTGGATGAAATCATCGGTCAGTCGTGGGAGGATTTTCTCGCGCGCAAGCCCGCCGACAAGCTGGCGCATGTCAATCTTCGCTATGCCGAAAGCCTGCGCGGCAATCCCCGGCTGTGCGAGCTGCTGTCGGGCGAGTTCGTACCCTCGGACGAAGTGAAATCGGCCGTGGAGCATGTGCGCCAGCTGATCCGGCAGGATTTCGAGCGCATCCTGCAATCCGACCCGGACCTGCGCCATCCCGACATGCTGGCCTATAATCTGGTCGCTTATGCCTGCGCGACCTATCTTGGCCTTCGCGCGCACCACCAGCCGATCTTCTTCGGGTTCGACCTGTCGGCCGAGACCAGCTGGCTCGCCGTGATGGGCATGTTCCAGCGTGTGCTGCAGCTGGCCGATCCAGCGCGGGAAACGCCAAGTTGACTGACCGGTCCTTTCTGCCGTTTGCTTCGGGCGATCTGTTTGTGCCCGCGCCCCGGCTCGATCCTGCGGCGCGTTATCCGACGGGCATCGGCCGGATCCGGCAGCTCGCCGCCGACGGATCGCTGAAGGCCGAGGTGGAGACCGGGCGTAGCGGCCTGATTTCCTGCCTGGTGCTATCGCCCGCGGGCGTGTTGCACGCGCTCGATCCGCAGGCGCGCGCGATCGATCGCTTTGCCGCCGACGGCCACCCGCTCGCGCCGCTCGACCTGGGCGGTGCCTATGGCTCGATGCTGTTCGATGCCGATGGCAATTCCGGTGATACGGGCGGGGCGCTGCTGGGGGAGCATCTTTGCGGGCCAGAAGGCCCGTTCGCCGGCGCAGGCCGCCTCGTCCGGCTTGGCCCGGACGGCACGATCGCCCGATGTTATGCAACCGAAACGAACGGTGGGGTCAGCGGGTTTCTGGGGGTGACCCACATCGCCCGCGCGGCCGATGGCGCCACCCTCTATCACCTCTCCGAAACCGGCCCGCACATCTACGGGCACGATCTGGCGGCGGACCGTCGGCTGGGCCCGATCTACACCAAGGCCGATCCGCCGCCGATGCTGTTCGGCCTGGCGCTGCTGCCCGACGGGCGGCTGGCGGTCGCCACCGGAAGCGCGGTTCGCCTGCTGTGGCCCGACGGTGCGCGGCTCGGCGACGTTGCGTTGCCCGAGGGGCGAGGATGGGCCAATCTGGTGGTGCGGCCGGGCGGGGCGGGTCTGTGGGCGCTGGACTTTTTCGGCGGGCGCATGGCCGAGCTCTCGCTGCCGGGGCTCGATCTGGTCCGGGTGCTGGACCTGGGCAACCCGAACGGCATGACATCGGTGGCGGAGGTTCCATGATCATCAACCAATGGTATGTCGCGGCCGAAGCGGACGAGGTGGTGACCGGCGCCCCGCGCAAGGTGGCGATGCTGGGGCAGGATTTCGTACTGTTCCGCAACGCCGAGGGCCAGGTCAGCTGCCTGTCGGACATCTGCGTCCATCGCGGTGCCTCGCTGGGCGGCGGCCGGGTGGAGAAGGGCTGTGTCGAGTGCCCCTATCATGGCTGGCAGTTCAACGGCACCGGCGATGTCGTGCGCATTCCCTCCCTCCCGGCCGAAACGCCGATCCCCAAGCGTGCTCGGGTGGACAGCTATCCGGTGGTCGAGCGCTATGGCTGGGTGTGGGTGTTTCTGGGCGACCTGCCCGAAACCGAGCGGCCGCCGCTGCCGGACTTTCCGGAATATGACGATGCCGCGAACTGGCGGACGATCCGCGGCGACTGGACCTGGAACGCCAATTACGCCCGCATCGTCGAGAACGGGCTGGATTTCGCCCATGCGCCGTTCGTGCATCCCAGCTTCGGCGACCGTGACCGGGCCGAAATCCATGATTTCGAGCTGGAGCAGGACCCGTGGTCGGCGCGTGCCAAGGTCACCTATATTCCGCCGCTGCCGCGCGGCATCTGGAAGTTTGCCCGCAAGGACCGCACGCCGGTGCAGGCGCAGCCGGGCTTTCACCTGTCGGGCTCGACGATGCGGCTCGACGTGTGGCTGACTTCAACCTGGCGCATGGTGATCTTCGACGTGAACACGCCAATCGACGAAACCAGCACCATCACGCGCTGGATCATGGCGCGCAGCTTTTTTCGCCAACCTTATTTCGACGGTGACAGCCGCAAGCGCACCCTGAAGATCTTCGCCCAGGACAAGGTAATCGTGGAGAAGATCGCGCCCGAGATCCTGCCGGTGGGGATGGCGGAGGAGCTGTCGGTGAAGTCCGACGGGCTGATGAATGCCTATCGCGCCAAGCGCCGCGAGCTGATCGAGCGCGGGTGGGCGATCGATACCGAGGCCCTGAAGCGGGTGCATGAAGGCCGGCGGGCGCTGGTGGTGCCCTCGCCCGAGCGGCGCGCGTCGGAAGGCCGCAACTTCGTGCTGAAGACCGTGCCTCTGATCCCGGCCAGGCCCGAGCCGCGGGCCGCGACGGCCGCCGAATGACGGCGGGCCGGGCGGCGCCTGCCGCACCGCCGCGCCTCACCGCCCTGTTCCTGTCGGTGTTTATCGGCCTGATGGGCTTCGGCGTGGTGCTGCCGGTGTTCCCCTTCTGGGGCCGGGCATTCGATGCCTCGCCGGCCGCGATCACGATGGCAATGGGGGCCTATTCGCTGGGGCAGTTCATCGGCGCACCGCTGTGGGGGCGAGTGTCGGACCGGTTCGGCCGGCGCCCCGCGCTGCTGTACAGCCTGATCGGCGGGATGCTGAGCTATCTGTTGATGGCCGAGGCCGGTAGCATCTGGATGCTGGGGCTGGCGCGGCTGCTGGGCGGGCTGATGGCGGGCAACATCGCAGTCGCCTTTGCCTATGTGGGCGACGCCGTGCCGGAGGAAGGCCGCCCGAAGGCCATGGGCCTGCTGGGGGCCGCGTTCGGGCTGGGGTTCATCTTCGGCCCGGCGCTGGGCGGGCTGGTGGCGGGCGACACCCCGGGCCCGGCGGAGTTCGCCCGGGTCGCCTATGTCGCTGCGGCGATCACCCTTGTCGCGGTGCTGATGGTGTGGTGGCAGCTACCCGAAAGCCTGGCCCCCGCGCAGCGGGCGGCGACCCGCGCTTCGGGCGGCGGGCCGAAACCGATGGAGGTGCTCAGCGCCAAGCCCGTCATCTGGGGGTTGATGCTGCTGGTGCTGCTGGTGATCGGCTCCGCGGCGATGATGGAGACGACCTTCGCGCTGTTCGCGAACGACCGGCTGGGCTGGTCGCCGCGCGATGTGGGCCTTGCCTTCGGCCTGATCGGGACGGTGTCGGCGGCGATGCAGGCCGGCGCTGCGGCGCCCTTGTCGCGGCGCTTCGGGGCGCGGCGTGTGGCGCTGGCGGGCGTCGTCGCCTATGCGGTGGGGCTGCTGGCGCTGGGGCTTTCGGCCAGCGGTGTGCAGGTGCTGCTTGCGCTTGCGGTGACGGCGACGGGCGTCGGCGTGTTCAACCCGGCCTATCAGACGCTGGTGGCGGCCGCGACCGACGACGGCGACCGTGGCCTGGTGAACGGCCTGACGCAGGGCGCGTCAGCGATGGGGCGAATCGTCGGACCTGCCGTTTCAGGCGGGATCTACCAGGGCCTCGGCCCCTCCATGCCGTTCCTGATCGGCTCGGCCGCCATGCTGGTGGCGTTCGCGGTCGCATTGGCCACCGCCCATGAAAGACCTGCCGGATGATCCGCAAGCTGCTGAAATGGCTCGGCGTCGCGCTGCTGGTGCTGCTGTCGGTGGCGGCGGTCGCCTGGGTTGCCAACCGGGAGTATATGGAGCGCTATATGCGGATGGCAGTGGCGCAGTTCCGCGGCGAATCGCAGAAGGCGGACTGGTACGAGCCGGTCGACAAGGTGCCGGGCGCCCCCGATACGCCGCTGCCGCTGGCAACCGCACGCTCTGTGACGGACGACGCGCTGGCGTCGGCGTCGGCCTATGCGAAGGAAACGAAGAGCGAGGGGCTGATCGTCTGGCAAGGCGGGCAGGTTCAGTCGGCCGACTATTTCGGCGGCTTCCGGCGCGAGCAGCCGATCGCGTCCAAATCCATGGCGAAGATGGTGGCCGGCATCGTCATCGGCCGGGCGATCCAGCAGGGCCATATCGAGAGCCTGGACCAGCCGGTGTCGGACTTCATCCCCGAGTGGAAGGGCACCGACAAGGAAGGCCCCACCATCCGCCAGTTCCTGCAGAACAGCAGCGGGATCAGCCGCTTCGCCTATAACGACTTCAAGCCCTGGTCGCTGACGATGCGGGAGTATCTGTCGGATCGCCACGAGGACATCCTGCTGAACGAGACGAAGCGCGACTACGAACCCGGCACCGAATATGATTATTCGATGATCACGTCGGACATGCTCGCCATCGTGATCGAGCGGGCGACCGGGCGGCGCTATGCCGATTATCTGGCGAACGAGCTGCTGAAGCCGATCGGTGCGGTGGGCGGCACGGTCTATGTGAACCGGCCCGGCGGGCTGGCGCATACCGGCTGCTGCCTGATGCTGCCGCCGGAAAGCTTCGTCCGGCTGGGCATCCTGATGGCGGAGGACGGGGTGTGGGAGGGCACCCGCATCCTGCCCGCCTTCTGGGTGCGCGAAACCGTAACGCCCTCGCCCGCCAACCCGCACTGGGGGTTGCACATGTGGATCGGCAAGCCGTGCGTGAAGCGACTTCGCTGGTTCCCCGAACGGTCGCAGCCTGTGGGCGTGCTGCATTCGGAATGCTATCTGGCGGACGACCTGTTCCTGTTCGACGGGTCGGGCAACCAGGCGATGTGGATCGTGCCGTCCAAGAATCTTGTGATCCTGCGCTTCGGCCCGCCGCCCACCCGGCGGCCCGGAGAGCCCGGCGAGTTCGATAACAGCCGCATTCCCAACACCATCATCCGGGGACTGACGCCATGAAGATGCCGATCGCCATGCTTGCCTTGCTGGCCGCCCCCGCCGCTGCTGCCACGCTGAACGTGGAGGTGTCCGGGGCGGGGAAGGGCGGTAGCATTGTCGCCATGCTCTATGCCGCGCCCGATGGGTTCGGCCGGCTGGACGCGAAGAAGGCGAAGGCGACGCTCCGCGCGGCTGCGACCGGTGCGCCGGTCGGTTTCAGCTTCATCGACCTTGCGCCGGGCAGCTATGCGGTGGCCGCGTTCCAGGATCTGGACGGCGACGGCAAACTGAAGACTAATTTCATCGGTATGCCGAAGGAGCCTGTCGGCGTGTCGAACAATCCGGGCGGGATGCCGGGTTTCGACAAGTCCCGCGTGTCGGTGCCTGCCGGCGGCCCGGTGAAGATTAAGCTGCGCCGGCTGGGCGACTGATACCAAGCCTGGCGCGGCGAACGGCCCCGAAGCGTCGCCGGATGACCTTGCGGGAGCGCCGCGCCTGCGGACATTGTGGATCCCACAGGGAAGACGACGCAAAAGGGGATGACCGCAATGGTGAGATGGTGGCCAGGCGCCCTGCTGTTCGTCGCCCTTCTGATTGTTGGAGGCTGCGCGTCGACACCGGTGGCGGAGCGGCCCGCCCCCGACGCCGGCGCGCAGCCGACCCTGGCGCCCATCAACCGCGATCTTTCGGACATCGAAACGCTGTGGCACCTTCGTGCGGCCCTCAACGTGGCCGCGCTCAGTTGCGCCAGCCGCAGCGGTGATGCCGTGGTGCGCGATTACAACAGCCTGCTGTCGCAGCGGAAGAGCCAGCTGATGGCGGCCTACCAGGCGAAGGTCGCTGCCTATAAGTCGAAAGCGGGCGGCGGGTGGCAGCGCGCACTGGATAACCATATGACACAGCTCTATAATCATTTCGCCTGGCCGCCCGCGCAGGCCGAGTTCTGCCGGGTATCGGCCGAGGTCGTGAAGGGCGCGCTGGCGCAGCCGCCTGACGCGCTGACTGGCTATGCCGCGCTGTCGCTGCCGCGGATCGACGCGCCGATCCTGGCGACCCAACCGGGCGCGCCGCGCCTTGCAGCCCGAAGCGCCGCGCCGGCCGCGCGGGTTTCGGCCCCGTCTGCAACCATGGCTACGGCGCCTTCGGCAGGCCCGCCGGCCCGGCTGGGGGCGCTTCCCGCGGACTGGCGCATCCAGGTGGGCGCCTACACCGGGCAGGCGACCGCGAGCGCGGCCTGGGCGTTGCTGAAGGCGAGATCGGCTGCGCTGGCCCTCTACGTGCCGCACTACGAGCCCGTGCCGGGACGGCCGGGGCTGGTGCGGTTGCAGCTCGCCGGCGTGAAGGATCGCGCCGACGCGGTGGTCCTGTGCGCGCAGGCGGCGGCAGCGGGGTTCGATTGCATCCCCGTGAGCCGGGGCCGCAGTGCGGACGGTTGAGCGCAACGTCCAACAGTGCTGCCTTGTAGGCCGATGAAGTCAGCGTTAAGGCACGTCCCTGCTGGCGCGGAACCCTGATCTCGGGGCCGGAGCGTCCGGACCAAGCATGTTTAGAAGGCGCTAGATGACGATTACGCGAGAGACGACTCTTCTGATCACGGGCGGAACGGGTTCGTTCGGCAAGGCTTTCGTGAAGCGAGTTCTGGACCGGTTTCCCGACATTCGGCGCCTGGTGATCTACTCGCGCGACGAGTTGAAGCAGTTCGAGATGCAGCAGCAGTTTCCCGAGACCCAGTATCCGGGCTTGCGTTTCTTCATCGGCGACATACGCGATGAATCGCGTCTGCGCCGTGCGCTCGAGGACGTGGAGGTGGTGGTTCACGCGGCCGCTCTGAAGCAGGTCCCGGCGGCGGAGTATAATCCTTTCGAATGTATCAAGACCAATGTTCTGGGCGCACAGAATCTGATCGAGGCTTGCCTGGACGCGAAGGTCAGGCGCGTTGTAGCGCTTTCGACGGACAAGGCTGCCGCACCGATTAACCTGTATGGTGCGACCAAGCTCTGTTCCGACAAACTCTTCATCGCGGCAAACAATATCCGGGGAACGCGCGATCTCCGGCTTTCCGTCGTGCGATACGGCAATGTGATGGGCAGTCGCGGCTCGGTCATTCCGTTCTTCCAGGCCAGGCGCGGCAACGGGCCTCTGCCGATTACCGACCCGCGCATGACCCGCTTCAACATTTCGCTCGAAGAAGGCGTCGACATGGTGTGGTGGGCGCTTGCAAACGCATATGGCGGCGAGATTTTCGTGCCCAAGATTCCGTCTTACCGCAATACCGATGTCGCGGAGGCGGTGTCGCCGGGGTGCAAGCTCGACATCGTGGGGATCCGCCCCGGTGAGAAACTCCACGAGGAGATGATCACCCAGTCCGATGCGGGGTTCACCTATGACATCGGCGATTATTATGCGATTTTGCCGGCGGGGCAGCCCGAGATCGCGCGTCGCTATGCCGAGGAACGGCATGCTCGTCCGGTTCCGCCGGAGTTTTCCTACAACAGCGGCTCCAATTCCCACTTTCTGACTGTCGGCGAATTGCAGGCCCTGATCGAGCACAACGTCACAGAACCGGCATGATACCCTACAGCACCCAGTCGATCAGCGAAGACGATATTGCGGCGGTCGTCGCAGTCCTTCGTTCCCCGTTTCTGACCCAAGGTCCGGCGGTTCCGGCGTTCGAGGAAGCTTTTGCAGAAAGCCATTCTGTGGCGCACGCGGTTGCGGTCTCGAACGCTACGGCGGGGCTGCACATCGCTTGCCTGGCGTTGGGTCTGGGCGCGGGGGACTGGTTGTGGACCGTGCCCAACAGCTTCGTCGCGTCTGCCAATTGCGCCCTATACTGTGGGGCGAGGGTGGATTTCATCGACATCGATCCGGTGACCCGCAACATCGACCTGACGCAACTGGCGGAGCGTCTCGACCGTGCCGAGCGCGCCGGCCGATTGCCCAAGATCGTGGTGCCGGTGGATTTCGCGGGTCTGCCGGTCGGGATTGGAATTTTGCGACGACTTGCGGATCGATACGGCTTTGCAATCCTTGAAGATGCTTCCCACGCCGTGGGAGCCCTGCGGGACGGCATCCCCGTCGGCAGCGAGGGCGCCGATATCGCAGTCTTCAGCTTTCATGCGGTGAAAACGATCACCACCGGCGAGGGCGGGATGTGCGTGACGCAGAACCGCGATCTTGCGGCGCGCATGCAGCTGCTGCGGACGCACGGGATCACGCGCGATCCGGGCGCCATGCAGACGCCCCCCGAGGGGCCCTGGAGTTACGAGCAGGTCGGGCTTGGCTATAACTACCGACTGACCGATGTGGCTGCGGCACTCGGGAGGTCGCAGCTTGCTCGCCTGCCGGAAATGGCTGCGGCCCGGGAACGGCACGCGAGGCGCTATGATCGCATGTTTGCAGGCACGGGGCTGACCTGCCCGCCGCGATATGCCGGCATGACATCGGCGCACCATCTCTATGTCGTCGAACTGCCGGAGGATACGGACCGTGCCTCGGTGTTCGCTGCGATGCGGAGCGCTGGCATCGGGGTCAACGTCCATTATTATCCGATCCACTGCCAGCCCTATTACAGGTCGCTGGGGTTCGACTGGGGCCAGTTTCCTGCGAGCGAGGCCTATTACCGCCGCTGTGTCAGCATCCCGCTGTTCCCGGCCCTGCGCGAGGACGAACAGGATTTTGTCGTCGATACTCTGATGGCTTCCTTGCTTCGGACATCATCGGTGGCCGCTGCCACCATCTGAGCAGTTATCGATAGGACGGTACCTTCATGGAACTCCGCTACTGCACGCGCTGCGTGATGCCGCACACCAAGCCCGATCTTCGTCTGGACGAGAACGGCGTTTGCAACGCCTGCCGCAGCTACGAAGCACGCGCCACCGTGGATTGGGAGGCTCGCAAGGCCGAACTGCTCGAGGTAATCGCCCGCTATCGGTCGATCGACGGATCACGGTGGGATTGCATCGTTCCCGTCAGCGGCGGCAAGGATTCGACCTACCAGGTGATCCGGGTGCTTCAGCTGGGCCTGAACCCCCTGTGCGTGACCGCCACCACCTGCGACCTCTCCGAAATAGGCCGCAGGAATATCGAGAACCTGAAGCAGCTGGGGGTGGACCATGTCGCCTTTTCCCCGAACCCCCGGGTGCGGGCCGTGCTCAACCGCATCGGCCTGACCGAAGTGGGCGACATTAGTTGGCCCGAGCATGTCGGGATTTTCACCATTCCGGTTCGTGCAGCCGTGCAGTTCGGTGTGCCGCTTATCGTGTGGGGTGAAAACAGCCAGAACGAATATGGGGGGCCGGCTGCTGCGGCCGGGGACAATGTCCTGACCAGGCGCTGGCTCGAGGAATTCGGAGGTCTGCTCGGGCTGCGCGTGGCAGATCTGGCGGGTGCGGATGGAATAACGCAGCGCGACCTGATCGCTTATACCTACCCTACCGACGAACAGCTGGCGGCCGCGGCGGTAACGGGCATTTTCCTCGGCCATTACATCCCGTGGGACGGCTATGCCAATGCGCTGATCGCACAGGCGCACGGCTTTCACACGGTCGAGACTCTGGTGGAGGGGTCGGTGGTGAACTACGAAAACCTGGACAACCACCAGACCGGTATTCACGACTATTTCAAGTTCCTGAAGTTCGGCTTCGGCCGATCCACCGATATTGCCTGCCTGCATGTTCGCCGGGGCCGCATTACCCGGCAGGATGCGCTGGATTTCGTGGCGCGGCACGACGGCCGTTTTCCCTGGACCTATCTTGGCAAGCCGCTGAAGGACATCCTGGCCCCGCTCGGGCTTACGGTCGACGAG
Source organism: Sandaracinobacter sp. (assembly GCA_031425455.1). Classification (GTDB taxonomy): domain Bacteria; phylum Pseudomonadota; class Alphaproteobacteria; order Sphingomonadales; family Sphingomonadaceae; genus Sandaracinobacteroides. Next base: position 48,570 of record JANPJJ010000122.1, read on the forward strand.
TTCGTCGGCATCTGCGATCGCTTCACAAACAAGCAGATCTTCCGAACGGACAGCCGGGGCGACCTGATCCGGGACCGCGACGGCAATCTATCCAAGCGCAACGCGGATAACGTAGGCGCCTGATGACGGTCGCAGTCGTCGATTACGGCATGGGAAACCTAGGTTCCGTCTTGAGGGCCCTGGAGGACCTCGGTACCCGGCCCGAGATCGTGGCAACGCCCGAACGGCTGACCGAGGCGGAGCGCATCATCCTGCCCGGCGTCGGAAACTTCGCCGTCGCCATGGAAAGGCTGAACGCGCTGGGTCTGGTGGGGCCCCTGCGAAGCAGCGTGGAAGCCGGCCGGCCGCTGCTTGGAATCTGCCTCGGCATGCAGCTTCTCGCATCCCGCGGAGAAGAGGGCGGATCGAGCCCGGGGCTCGCCCTGGTGCCCGGCGATATCGTCAGGATCGACCCGCGCGAGGGAGAACGGGTGCCACACATAGGCTGGAACGAAGTGCATGAGACGGGTTCCGGACATGCTCTCTTCACCGGTATCCCCTCGGGTACGGATTTCTATTTCGTCCACAGCTTCCAGTTCCGTCCCGAGACCTTGGACGACGCACTGGCGGTGACCGACTATGCCGGCGGCCTGGTGTCGGTGGTGGGCCGCGGCCATGTGACCGGTGTGCAGTTCCATCCGGAAAAAAGCTCCCGGGCGGGGCGCCGGATGCTCGGCAACTGGCTCATGTCTTGATCGTGGGCGCGCGCAGATGTTGAAGGTGCGGGTGATTCCCACCCTGCTGCTTCGCGAGGTGGGGCTGGTAAAGGGCGCTGGCTTCGATAGCTGGCGTGCGGTTGGAACGCCGTTGCAGGCGGTCAAGGTCTACAACCGTCGTGACGTCGATGAACTCGTATTGCTGGACATCGGGGCGACCCCCGCCGGTGCCGGACCGGATTTCGATATGATCGGCACCTTGGCCCGCGAGTCCATGGTTCCGATGACAATCGGTGGCGGCGTTGCCTCGATCGAGCATTTTCGCCGCGCCTTGCAGGTCGGGGCAGACAAGGTCGCGATCAATTCGGCTGCGTTCAGGACCCCTGAGCTGATTGATCGGGCAGCGGACCAGTGCGGCAGCCAGGCCGTCGTTGTCTCGATCGACTACAGGGTCGAGGCCGACGGCAGCCGGATGACCTACATCGGATGCGGCACCGAACGGACGGGATGGACGGTGGTCGATTGGGCCCGCGAAGCGGAGCAGCGTGGCGCCGGCGAGATATTGTTGTGCGAAATCGACCGTGACGGGACGCTGGGAGGCTATGACCTGACCGGCATCCAGTCGGTTGCACAGGCGGTTTCCATCCCGGTCGTGGCAAGTGGCGGGGCGCGGGACTATGCGGACATGGTGTCGGCGATCCGGTCTGGAGCCGATGCCGTTGCAGCCGGCGCGCTTTATCTGTTCACCCAGTCGACCCCCGGGGAGGCGAAGCGCCACATGGCCGACGCCGGCATCGCCGTTCGCCTCGCCCCCGGCAGCTGACGTGCGGGTCGTTGCCGTCGTGCAGGCCCGGATGGGCTCGTCCCGGCTCCCGGGCAAGGTGCTGATGCCGCTCGCCGGCATAGCGGTTATCGACCATGTGCTTGCCCGACTGGAGAGCGCGCAGGCGTTTCAGGCGATCGCCGTTGCGACCAGCGACCATCAGCGCGACGACGTTCTCGCACGCCATGTCACTTCGCTCGGGGTGGCAGTGATCAGGGGCTCGGAAGACGATGTGCTGTCGCGCTATCTGCTCGCAGCCGCAGAGCTTGAGGCGACGCATGTCATGCGGATCACGGCGGACTGCCCGCTGGTCGATCCGTTGCTTTTGCAGCACATGGTGAAGGTGCTGGAGGCTGACGCCGACACATGGGACCTTGTCACCAATGCCCGGATACGAAGCTACCCGCGCGGGCTCGACGCGGAACTGGTGCGCACGGACGCGCTTCAGAAAGCGGCCTGCAGCCCGGATGATCAGGACCGCGAGCATGTCACGCGCTACATCTACCGCCATCCCGGCGAGTTCCGCATCCGCGATATCGTCGACCCGGTCGATCGCTCGCATCTGCGCTGGACCCTGGACGAGCCGGCCGACTATCGGCTGCTTTCGACATTGTTCGACGGGCACTTCAGCGGGACGGCGATCGCTGGCGAAGGGCCGAGCACGGCGGATGTTCTTGCCATGCTGCACCAACATCCCGAATGGAACCGATTGAACGCCGGCGTTCACCAGAAGCCGGATCTGTCGCAGACGCTCGCCGAGGCGAAGGAGCAGCCATGACACAAGCGCAAAACCGCACCGAGCAGGAGGAATTCTGGGCCGGTGCCTTCGGCGACGACTATAGCGATCGCAACGTGGGTGCCGAGTGGATCGCCGCCAACACGGCCCTGTTTTCGCGCGTCCTCGAGCGAACCGGACACATTGGCTCCGTGCTGGAAGTCGGTGCCAACATCGGCCTGAACCTGAGGGCATTCGACATTCTGAAGCCCGGGATCGAGCTGGACGCTATCGAGATCAACCCCGTGGCTGCGGCGAAACTGGAGGCCTGGGGGCGGGCGAGGGTGCACGCGCGGTCGGTGTTCGAGTTCGAACCCGAGAGAAGCTGGGACCTGGTGCTGATAAAGGGGGTGCTGATCCACATCAATCCGGATCGGCTCGGCGATGTTTACGACAAGCTCTATCGAGCGTCGGGACGGTTTGTCTGTATCGTGGAATATTATAACCCGAGCCCGGTTGCGCTTCCCTACCGGGGCCACGAGGAGCGGTTGTTCAAGCGCGATTTCGCCGGCGAGATGATGGACAAGTTTCCGGATCTCAGGCTTGTGGATTATGGCTTCCGTTATCGACGCGACCCGAACTTTCCCCAGGATGATGTCACATGGTTCCTGATGGAGAAGGGCTGAAAGCCGCGCCGTTGCGTCGCGCCCTCATCGCCTTTCGTGTCGAAGGCGGCGCGGGCGTTGGCGCCGGGCATGTGCGCAGGTGCATGACCCTGGCGCGCGAATTGCGCGACAGGGGCGCCGGGATCCTGTTCGTTTCCCGAAGCCGCGACGACTCCATGGTGCAGGACATCAGGGAGTCGGGATTCGACGTGATCGAGCTGTCGGCCGTCGCAGGTTCGACCCGAAGCGGGCCTGGCACTTCGCAGATTGCGGATGCGGCGGATACGAACCGGGCGCTGGCTGGGCTCGGAGTCGATTGCCTGGTCGTCGACAGTTATGCGCTGGGCGCTTCGTGGGAGGACATCGTTCGGCCCAACGTCCTCCGGCTGGTCGCGATCGACGACCTGGCGGACAGGGCGCATTGCGTCGACGTTCTGATCGACCCGACCGTGGACCGGGCCGATCGCTACGAAGGCCTGGTCGAGCCGGGCACCACATTGCTGCTGGGCCCGAGCTATGCGCTTGTCGAGCGCAGCTTCCGGCGATCGGCACCGGATGCCGACAGCCGCGAGTTGCGCCAATTGCTCGTCAGCTTCGGCTCTCTGGACGGTGACGCTCACGGGCTTCGGGCGGTGGAGGCGATCCGGGCCACGCTGGGCAAAGACGTCGGGATAGACTTGGTGCTCGGCCGCCACTCGCCGCATCTGGCCGCGGCCCGGCAGGTTGCCGCGGCCGACGGCCGGCTCGCCCTTCATGTCGATACCGACGACATGCCGGCCTTGATGGCGCAAGCCGACCTTTCCATCGGGGCAGGGGGCACGACCAGTTGGGAGCGGGCCTGCATGGGCGTTCCGGCTCTGGTTGCCGCCGTTGCAGACAACCAGAGACTCGTTGTGGACGAACTGGCCCGCCTGGGGGTCGCTTTGTCTGTGCCGAGCGACGCGAGGTTTGACGAAGAGGCCGGCGCGGCGCTTCGGTTGCTGTGGCGCTCGCCCGGTATTCTGGGGGCCATGGCCGCTGCGGGCCGGAGGCTGGTGGACGGGAAGGGCGCGCGGCGCATTGCGGACCTGATTTTGCCGCCGTCGCTCTCGGTGCGGCCGGCTTCGTCCGAAGACCGTGCCCTGATCTTTTCGTGGCGCAACGACCCGAAAGTGCGGGCGGCATCGCTTTCGACGGACGAGATCCCGTGGGAGGCGCACTGCCGCTGGTTCGAATCGGCTTTGGCTCATGAGGAAACGTCGATCCTTGTCGGCGAGATCGAGGCTGTGCCGATCGGAGTCGTGCGGTTTGACCCGCTGGTATCGGGCTACCGCGTGTCCGTCTATCTTGCAGCGGACGCGCACGGCCGCGGATACGGGGCCTGGCTGCTGCGCGCTGCGGAGCTGTGGATGATCGCCTCTGGCCGGCGTGGCGCCGTTTCGGCCGAAATCATGGCCGGTAACCACGCATCGGTGGCGGCTTTCGAGGCTGCAGGCTATGTGCAGCGCATGACCCTTTACGAGCGAGTGCTTCAAGATGGCTGACCCGAAAGACTTTCAGATCGGCGACTTCACGGTCGGCGTCGGCCGCAAGCCGTTCATCATTGCCGAGATGTCCGGCAATCATAATCAGTCGCTGGACCGGGCGCTGGAGCTGGTGGATGTGGCCGCGGACGCCGGCGCGCACGCGCTGAAACTGCAAACCTACACGGCCGATACGATGACCATCGACCTGTCGGAACGGGAGTTCTTCATCTCCGATCCGGACAGCTTGTGGAACGGAACCTCGCTGTACGACCTGTACCGCGAGGCGCACACGCCGTGGGAGTGGCACGAGCCGATCTTCGAGCGCTGCCGGCAGCGGGGAGTGCTCGGCTTCTCCACGCCGTTCGACGAGACTGCGGTTGCCTTTCTGGAGACGCTCGACGTTCCCTGCTACAAGATCGCCTCGTTCGAGAACACGGACCTGCCGCTGATCCGGCGGGTGGCGGCAACCGGCAAGCCCATGATCATTTCAACCGGGATGGCGAGCCTTTCGGAACTTGCGAACTCGGTCGCCGCTGCGCGAGATGCAGGAGCGCAAGATATTGTGCTTCTGAAGTGCACCAGCACCTACCCGGCATCGCCCCTGAACTCGAACCTGCAGACGATCCCGCACATGCGCGAACTGTTCCAATGCCATGTCGGGCTGTCGGACCATAGCATGGGAGTAGGGGTTTCGGTGGCGGCGACGGCGCTGGGCGCCACCGTCATCGAGAAGCATTTCACAATCCGTCGTGACGACGGGGGGGTGGACTCGGCGTTTTCGCTCGAGCCCGGCGAACTTGCGGCGCTGGTGGTCGAGACCGAACGGGCAGCGCAGGCGCTCGGCGATGTCCGCTACGGCGCGACGTCTGCCGAAAAAGCCTCACTCACCTTCCGGCGCTCGCTTTATGTCGTTGCCGACATGCAGGCGGGCGAAACCTTCACCGCCAAGAATGTCCGTGCGATCAGGCCCGGCCTCGGCCTGCCGCCGGGCGAGATCGATGACGTTCTGGGGCGCACGGCGCGCGCGGAGATCCGGCGTGGCACGGCACTCAGTCGCGGTCTCATCGGCTGAAGGTCAGCGGAATGGCAATCTCGGGCGCACTGCGCTCGTCGGTCGTGCTTGCGCTGATGGCGAAAGGCGTGAACGCGGCGGCACGGTTCGGTCTCCTCGTGATCGTGGAACAGTCCGCCGGCCTCGCCGCACTCGGCCTGTTGTCGCTGTTGCTGGCGCTGTCCAACGGCATCACGTTCATCGCAAACGCCGAAAGCTACCGCATCTACCTGCTCGCGGTCCGCGCCCGGCTGACCGGGTTCGTCATCGACCCTGCCTTTCGGTTTGCGCTGCTGAGGGGCCTGCTGCTGGGCGCTGGCGTTGCCTGGGCCACGGCTTCCCAGCATGGCCTGCCGGTTGTCCTGCTGCTGTTCTGCCTGACGGAATTTGTGCTGCAGGACTGCGCGCGAAGTTTTCTCTACAATAGTGTGCCGCAGGGGTTCGATCTGGTGCATGCACTGCCGCTGGCCGCGGCAATCATTGCGGCCTTGACCCTTCAGCCTGCCGATCCGCTGGTTTTCGTCTCCATGATCCTGCTTGTGAAGGCTGTTGCCAATCTTGCCGCAGTCGGGCTGTGCAGCCTGATCCGCGTGCAGTCGCAAGAGCGGCCAAGCAGTGCATCGGTCGTTTTCCCGCCCCTCGACATCATCCTGCTGTCTGCCTTGCCGGCCCTTTATCCTGCAATCGAGCGCATCTGGATCAAGTCGGTTTTCGGGCTGGAGGGGTTGGGTCATTATGCCATCGTCTTCGCGGCCTCCGGCATCGCCGTCATGCTGTTTCAGGCCGTTCTGGTTCAACCCTTGATCGCAGCCTTTGCGCGCGGCCGGGCGTCGTCGCAGAAAGTGTTCGGGTGGGCAGTCGCGGGCCTCGTCCTTGCAGTGCTGTTTCTCGCCTTTCGCAGTCCGCTGGCGCCGGTTGCGCCTCAGGCCGAAGAACTGCTGGCGCTGCTCCTCCTCGTGTGCGGCCACATGGCAGTCACGATGGCGACGCTCCGCAGCTTCCGGCCGGACTTCAAGCTGCGTCGATGGAGGTTGGGCCTAAACATGGTTGGCATCGCGGCGGGAATGTCGCTAATCCGGGTCGCGGGACCAGACGGATTGCCGGCGCTGCTGTTGCCGTCAATCGCCTATCTGTTGTTCGGGCTCTGCCTGCTGCAGGCCACCGCAGCGGTGAGCGGTAATCTCTCTGCGCCCGATTGAGCTTGGGGAAGGCTGACTTTTTGCTTGAACGTGGCTTCGATGCAGACATGAAGGAGGAGGGCGGCCTCGATCTGGGGCGCTTTCTGGCGGCATTGCTCCGGCAGAAGTGGGTCATCCTGGGATGCACCCTGGCGGGTCTCGCACTGGCGGTCGTCTACCTGCACCTGGTCTCGCCCGAGTATCGCGTTACCCTGTCGGTAACGTCTACGCGCCCCGATCCTCTTGCCGGGAACGCCAGGATGGGCGGCCTGGCGAGCATCGTGGGGGCGCGGCTCGGAACCGATCAGGCCGACAATTTCATGCTCTATCGGGAGGGCGTTCATTCGCTGCTTGCAGCCGACCTGCTGGCGAAAGATCGCGAGCTGATGCGGATCGTTTTCATGAACGAATTGGACCCGGCCAACGGTGGATGGCGCGAACCGCGCAATTCGGTGTCGGATGCCGTGAGCGGGTTCAGCGCGGTGCTGGGCATCCCGCAGACTCGCTGGACGCCGCCGGGTCCGCTGCGCCTCAAGGCATTTCTGCAGCGCGAGGTGTCGATCGCGCTGGACGAGGACAGCGGCGTATTGGTGCTGGGCATCAACCGCGTTGATCCTGCCGAGGGCGAACTGATCCTTCGGCGGCTCGATCTGGCCGTCGACGCGGTCGTCCGCGCCCGGCAGCTCGACCGCGCGCAGGAGTATGCGGCCTATCTTCGCGAGCAGTTGCAGATCGCCGTTATTCCCGAGCAGCGTGTTGCGCTGGCGTCGATCCTGCTGCAGCAGGAACAGCAGATCATGATGGGGCGCGCCAGTGTTCCGTTTGCCGCCCAGTCCTTCGGGCCGCCGGTGCCCACCTTGGGGCCGGCTACGCCCAACGGTCCGCTCACCCTCGCACTCGGCCTCGTGGCAGGAGCTCTCGCCGGGCTTATGGCGGCATTGTCACGCGAACGGCTGCTGTCGCGCTGACGTGGCTCTGGCAGGAACAAGGCTCTAGATTATGGGCGCTCGATCATGGGAATGACGCGCAAGGTGGAAAGCCTGCCGGGATATGCAATGCTCGCCCCTCTCATGGACGAGCAGTCGACCCGGCCGCTCGATGCGCGAATGCTGGCACGGACCCGGATCGGGTCTGGTGGATCGAAGCTGGCGGTATTGGACCTCGGATGCGGTGAAGGTGCGACTCACGACTGGTTCAATGCTCTCGATCCGTCGATCGAGTGGCACGGAGTTGACATCGAAGACAGCCCGGAAGTGCGCGCCCGCCCCGGGCACGATCCCCGGATCGTGTCGTACGACGGCGTAAACATCCCGTTCGAGGACGGCTGTTTCGACGTGGTGTTCAGCGAACAGGTTTTCGAACATGTCCAGCAGCCCTACCCGCTGATGCGCGATGTCGCGAGGGTCCTGAAGCCGGGCGGCCTGTTCATCGGATCGGTTGCCTATCTCGAGCCCTATCACTCGTTCAGTACCTTCAATTTCACACCCTATGGCATGCTCATCGTTCTGCGCGACGCAGGCCTCGATTGCCTGCAGCTCCGCCACAGTTCGGACTTCCTGTACAAATCCTTCAGGCAGATGCTGGGCGGCAGCGCGCGGTTTTCGGCCTTGCAGCACGTCTCGCCTCTCTACGGGCTCATCGATATCGTTGGCACCCTGACAAGACTGTCGGCGAGAAACGTCAATCTTTTGAAGCTTCAATATGCCGGCAACTTTGCGGTTCTCGCGACGAAGCCGGTTCGGCAAGACCCAGCAACCCTGTCAGAACCCGGATGATCCGCTCCTGACCTTTCGCGCAGAATGCAAGACACTCGCGCGCGACCTCCGGGTCCGGTGCGGGATCGGCGGCGACCGCCTGCCGTATTGATCGGCACATCTGGTCCGCGTCGGCTTCATCCAGAAACCCGACGAAGGAACGCTCCGTCAGCCACGGTTCCGCGCCGGGCCAGCGCGGCGCAAGGGTGGGGCGGCCGGTGGCGGCCGCCTCGAAGATCGGCCGACAGAAAGTGTCGCTCCTCGACAAGGTCACAAAGCCGGCCGAAACGCGGAACAGATGCCTCACCGTCTCGGCCGGCTGTGCGCCCAGGAACCTGATACCGGATCCCGATGCGGCCAGACGAGCCGAAGCCTCGAGCGGCCCAGCGCCCAGGATTGCCAGATGGCTGTCGAGCCCTGCATCGACGAAGAGCCTGCACAGTTCGACGGGGCGCTTTACGGCCGACAGCCTGCCGACGAAAAGAAGCTTTCCCCTTGCCTGGTCCAACAGGTCTTCGATGCCGGCGGGCGCCAGCTCGGCCCCCGCCAAGTCGAGCATGGGGTTGTTGACCTGATGGACCTTCTCCGACCGTCGGAGGCGGGCCGGAAACTCGCTGACCGTGCCGCCGATGGCGAAGATCGCGCCATGCAACCCCCAGATCGTTGCCGCTGCCAGCCGCTGCACCAGCTGGACCGCCCACCGGACGACCCCCGATCGCGTCTGTTCCAGGTGCCGCAGCGCAATGATTCCGTGATAGATCAGCATCGGACGGCTTAGCAGTGTGGTCGTGATGAATTTGGGATGGTTCAGACACACCACGGTCTGCCGTCCGCGACGGTGCAGGGCCCGCCGCCACCGATAGATCGCCAGCGCATGCAGGATCGACCGGACTATCAGATTGTGACCTGCCGGCGGATCGACCGGAATGACATGGGCGACCCTGCGAAACGTTCGGACAAATTCACCGGCTGCGATGTCGCCGCCGTGGATGGACTTCGCTCGACCGGCCACGAAGAGGACATAGGGACGCTTCACGCAGCGATCGCCTTCACGGGTCGGTACATCCGGAAGAGCACGGGTGAACAGATCAGAAAGAGCAGGAACGAGCCCGGATTGGTCCGGTAGACCGAATCGACGGCACCCCACCCGAGCGATATCCCGAGTGCGAGCCAAACTGGAAGATAGCGCCGATCTGCCAGCATCCAGCGCGTGACCCTGACCACAAGAGCCAGGATCCATGCCAGGAAGGCCAGCAGCAGGCTCAGCCCTCCAGCGACCAGCAGACGGGCATAATCATTGTGCAGATCTTCCCCAAGCACGCTCTTCTCGAACCAGAAGCCCCCGCCGAAGGCGAGAAAGAACGGGTCGCTCAGCAATCGGGCGGCAATCAACAGCATGTTCATGCGATAGGTCAGGCTGTTGGCGTCTGTGCCGAAAGAGAGAATTCTGGCTTCCAGATTTGCGATGAACCCCGGAATGACAAGCAGCGCCACGCCGATCCCTGCCGCCGTCAGGATGAGGACCTGGGTCCGGCTGGTGCGTCGGCTGCCGACGATCATGCCGCCTGCAAACAGCAGCAAGGCCGCAAGGCCGGACAGGGAGAATGCCAAAAGCATCGCTGCGCCAGCCGCTGCACAAACGGCGATGGACACGCCACGGCCGATCGCCGCGTGCGCCCGCAGGGCGACAGTGGCGCTGATCGTTACGAAACAGACAAATGACATCACATTGGGGTTGACCCACAGGCCCGACGGGCGGGCAATTGCCGTATCGTCGAACACGCGCGCCAGTCCGAGGGGATAGTCGAGCAGGGCTGCAAAAAGGCTGCCGAAGGAAAAAAGATACAGGATCATGCGCAGATTTGCGGCATCGATCCTGATCATGTCGGTGGAAGCGAGCACCAGCACAAGCAACAGCAGCACAGAGTAATAGATCGAAGCAACGATGAATTCAGGATTCCCGGTCACAAAGGCCCGGCTGCAGTCGAAGATCAAAAAAGAGACGATGAGCAAGGCCCCGCCGGCTTCTGCCGTGCTGGCAAATATGATCGGCCTGATGTTTGCCAGCAGCACCGCAAACCCAGCTACAGCGGTGAAGGCGAACAGCACTGCATTCGGCATTACGCCGAGTTTCGTTGCGTACTCCAGAAGTACACGAAGATAGACGAAGATGGTGAAGAGTTGGAGTCTATTCACGAGGGACTTCGTTCGAGGAGAAAATCGACCACGGCATGCCCATCGAACCGGCTCTTGAAGTAGTTGGCGGGCGCCATTTCCTGGTAACAGGCACCCAGCAGCCGCATGAGCTTTTCCCTGGACGGCGTGAAAGCCTCGGTCTGCGCGAAGGCAGTCGGCAAATCGTTCAGCGATTGCACATCGATCGTCAGGCCATGCCCTGAAAGCGCCCACATGCCCAGCACGATTACGGGGCGCTCCAGCAGCAAGGCTTCGAGTGCTACCGTCGAGTTGATCACGATCACCCCTTTGGCATCGCGCACGATGTCCATGGCTCGATGCGAGGTGTCGACGATTACGCAGTTGTCGATGGCTTTCAAGGCGCGCAGCGCCGAGACCTCGAGCATGCCGTCGAGGCCGGGGTGCATCTTGACCACGAGCTTCGTGCCATCGGGAAGCGCGCGACAGATCGTCCGGATGAGGCCGATCTGGTCCTTGTAGGCCGGATTGCGCAGCGTGATCTGACTGTCGTTGGTGACATGCAGGGGGAAGAAGAAATAGCTGCCCTTCGCCGGCAGTCCGGCCACCAGCCGCCTGGCATAGAGCCCGTTGGCGAGTTGACGGGCCAGATAGCGCCGTCGGCGAAGCGCCAGCATCAGCGGAAGCCGGTACGATCCCGCAATCGCCGACTGGAGCAGCGCCGGGAAGTCCCGCTCGCTCAGCTCCTGTTGCACCGGGTACGAGATCGGCTCTTTCTTGCCGATGTGCGCCGCGACCGCTGCTTCCACGCGTGCAGAGACTTCCGGCGTGACGTCCGGTGGAACGGCCTTGCCGGGCTGTCGCTCGAACAGGATATTCGAATGAATGAAGGCTCGATCGGGAAAGATGTTGGGAAAGGAACCAATGTAGACATTCCAGGCGCCCAGCTGGCTCGCCACGAAGTCGAAGGCCAGTCTGAACGGCTCCCCACCGAGCTTCTGGACCACGCCGGCCGGTCGATGCTGTTCGAAAAAGGCCCTGGTCGCCGCCAGGATACGCCGGAAATTCGCGGCCGAGCGCGCCGCGGAAATCTCATAGAAGGCGACGTCGTAATCGTTCAGCGCGGTGAAGCTTCGATTGAAATGCCGCTCCATCGCGGCAACCTCTACCGGCCAATCCAGAGCCGCCGACAGGTCGGGCCACTCTCCCAGATTGATGCAGCGAATTCCCGCTCGCTCATAGCGCTGCCCGATCAGCGGCAAGCCGAAATACACCACGCAGAAGTCGGCCCCGCGGTTTTCAAACCCGGCCTTCAGTTCCGCGCACAGGTAGAGATCGACTTCGTTGTAGGCCGCCACATAGATGTAAAGCGGCCGCGGTCCCTCGACCATGGGATATCCTTCGTTCGATGAGGGGCGTTGCAGTCCCGCTTCGGGATGCCGGAGCCTTGCCGCCGCCCTGTTCTAGAGAATGCCCATTCTGTCAATCATTGAGGGCCAGGGAGACGCGGGGCGACCTGCCGCGATCTCCTAGGCCGCCATGAACCGGCGGTAGGCCGGGGTGGTCAGGAAGTCCGGGAGATGGCGGGCCGTGACCAGGTCCGACAGGATGGTGGCGGCTTCGGTGTAGCGGCCGGCGGCGTAGAAATTGTCGCCGACGGTGGTTTTCCAGATGCCGAGCTGCTGCTTGATCTCGTCGTTGATGAGGGCGGCGGTGACTTTCTCGCCGCTGTCCAGCGTCACGCCGTGGTGGCGCCATTGCCACAGCTGGGCGCGGCTGATTTCGGCGGTGGCGGCGTCCTCCATCATGTTGTGCAGCGGCACCGCGCCCTGGCCGCGCAGCCAGGCGGCGATATAGCCGATCGCGACGTTCACGTTCATGGCGAGCCCGGCGGCGGTCTTCGGTCCTTCGCTGGGCGTGGTCAGGTCCTGCGCCGTCGCGCTTCCCTCGGGCTTCTTCTGCAGCTGGTTGGCGCCGGGCATCAGCCGGTCGAACACCTCCATCGCAACGCCGACGAGGCCGGGATGGGCGACCCAGGTGCCGTCGTGGCCCAGCGTCGCCTCGCGTTCCTTGTCGGCTTTCACGGCGGCGAACGCGGCCTGGTTCTTCGCGTCGTCGTCCTTCACGGGGATGAAGGCGGACATGCCGCCCATCGCGTGGGCGCCGCGGCGGTGGCAGGTGCGCACCACATGGGCGGCATATTTCGCCATGAACGGGACGGTCATGTTCACCGCCGCCCGGTCTGGCAGTATCTTCGACGGATCGTGGGACAGGCTCTTGATATAGCTGAAGATATAGTCCCAGCGGCCACAGTTCAGCGCCACGATGTGATCGCGCAGTTCATAGAGGATCTCGTCGGCCATGAAGGCGCCGGGCAGGGTCTCGATCAGGACGGTGGACTTGATGGTGCCGAGAGGCAGGCCGAGGATCGACTGGGCGGTGACGAAGAT
>JANPJJ010000123.1:0-15432 GCA_031425455.1 Sandaracinobacter sp.
CAACCAGTATGCCATGGGCACGTCGGTGAACCGCGCGTCGGCAGAGGATCAGCTGTTCCGCCGCGGAGAGAGCTTCCGCATCGAGGGCATGCAAGTCGACGGGATGGATGTGCTGGCCGTGCGGGGCGCCGCCAGCGTCGCTCTGGAATGGGTGCGCGGCGGGCATGGCCCCATCCTCCTGGAGATGAAGACCTATCGGTATCGCGGCCACTCCATGAGCGACCCCGCGAAATACCGCACGCGCAATGAAGTGCAGGCGATGCGCGACACCCGCGACCCGATCGACATGGCGAAGAAGGAGTTGCTGGAGCTGGGCTTTGCCGACGAGGCCTGGTTCAAGACGATCGACAAGGAGGTGAAGGCCGAAGTTGCCGAGGCCGCCGACTTCGCCGAGGAAGCGCCCGAGCCCGACCTCGCAGAACTCTATACCGATGTTCTGGTGGGGACCTACTGATGCAGGTGAAGCTGCCCGCCATGTCGCCCACGATGGAGGAGGGAACGCTTGCCACCTGGCTGGTGAAGCCCGGAGACGTGGTGAAGCCCGGCCAGGTGATCGCCGAGATCGAAACCGACAAGGCAACGATGGAGCTGGAGGCCGACGAAGGCGGCACCATCGTGTCGATCGACGTGCCCGCCGGGAGCGACGCGGTGAAGGTGGGAACGGTGATTGCGGTGATCGCGCTGGAAGGGGAGGAAGCGCCTTCTGCAACCGTAGCACCCACCGTCGTGACCGACGAGCCGACCGAAGTGCGTACCAACCCGGCCGTGGCCCCGAAGGCCGTAGAAGCGCCGGAGGCGCTGCCGACCGAGACCGGCCCCACCCGCAAGCAGACAGTGCGCGAAGCGCTGCGCGATGCCATGGCCGAGGAAATGCGCGCCGACGAGCGTGTCTTCGTGATGGGCGAGGAAGTCGGGCAATATCAGGGCGCCTACAAGGTGACGCAGGGCCTGCTTGACGAGTTCGGCGACAAGCGCGTAGTCGACACGCCGATCACCGAACATGGCTTTGCAGGGCTGGGCGTGGGCGCGGCCATGGGCGGCCTGAAACCGATCGTCGAGTTCATGACCTTCAACTTCGCGATGCAAGCGATCGACCATCTGATCAACTCGGCCGCGAAGACCAACTACATGTCCGGCGGCCAGATGCGCTGCCCGATCGTGTTCCGCGGCCCCAATGGCGCGGCCAGCCGCGTCGGCGCACAGCACAGCCAGAATTACGGGCCTTGGTACGCCAGCGTGCCGGGCCTGCTGGTGGTCGCGCCCTATGATGCGGCGGACGCCAAGGGGCTGCTGAAGAGCGCGATCCGTTCGCCGGACCCGGTGGTGTTCCTGGAAAACGAGCTTCTCTACGGCCAGAGCTTCGAGGTGCCGGAAGGCGAGCATGTCGTTCCGATCGGCAAGGCCCGCTGCTACCGCAAAGGCTCGCATGTCACCTTGGTCAGCTACTCGATCGGAGTGGGGATTGCTTTGGATGCTGCGCAGCAATTGGCGCAACAGGGCATCGAATGCGAGGTGATCGATCTCAGGACTTTGCGTCCGCTTGACGAAGCCTCGGTTCTGCAATCGCTCAAGAAAACCAACCGGATGGTGGTGATCGAGGAGGGTTGGCCAGTGTGCAGCATCTCCAGCGAAATCATCGCGATCGCCATGGAAAAGGGCTTCGACGACCTGGACGCCCCGGTGCTTCGCGTGACCAACCGGGACGTGCCTTTGCCCTATGCCCATAATCTGGAAAAAGCTGCGCTGGTGAACGCCGCCGATGTCGTGGCTGCCGTGCGCAAGATCATCTGAGGACTTCATGGCCATCGAAATCACCATGCCCGCCTTGTCCCCGACCATGGAGTCGGGAACGCTCGCCAAATGGCTGATCAAGGTCGGCGACCAGGTGAAATCGGGTGACGTGATCGCCGAGATCGAAACCGACAAGGCGACGATGGAAGTTGAAGCCGTCGACGAAGGGGTGGTCACCGAGATCCTGGTGGCCGAAGGTACCGAAGAGGTGAAGGTAAACGCTGTGATTGCCCGCCTGTCGGGAGAGGGGGAGGATGCAGCCCCAGCCAAGCCGCAGCCGACGAACCCACCCGCAGCCCCTCCCTCGTCCACTGCGCGGCAGGGAGGGGGGCCGGTTGCGGCGCCCGCACTTCCGTCTTCCCTCCCTCCCAGGGAGGGGTCGGGGGTGGGTCGCGCGCGCAACATCGCAAGCCCCCTTGCTCGCCGCATCGCGCAAATCACCGGCGTGGACCTGGCGTCGATCAAGGGCACCGGACCCAATGGCCGCATCGTCAAGGCCGATGTCGATGCGGCCGCGGGGAAAACCCCGACAGCAGCCGAACCCGCTGTCATCCAAGAGCGAGCGGGGACCCAGCAGGCGCCCGCCGCGGCTGTTCCTGAGCCGCTACCCACCGACGTCCCGCACGAAACCGTCAAACTCAGCAACATGCGCAAGACCATCGCGCGGCGCCTCACCGAATCGAAGCAGACGGTCCCGCACTTCTATCTAACCGTCGATGTGCGCCTCGATGCGCTGATGAAGCTGCGCGGCGAGCTCAACAAGGCGCTCGAGCCGCAAGGGGTGAAGCTCAGTGTCAACGACCTGCTGGTGAAGGCGCTTGGCCTCGCGCTGCACGCCGTGCCTGACGCCAACGTCAGCTTCGCGGGTGACAGCCTTCGCAGGTTCAGCCGCGCCGACGTGTCGGTAGCGGTCGCAATCCCCGGCGGCCTCATCACCCCCGTGATCCGCGACGCCGGCAACAAGCGCCTCAGCGTCATCGCAACCGAGATGAAGGACCTCGCGGCCCGCGCCAAGGAGGGCAAGCTGCAGCCACCCGAATATACCGGCGGCACCGCCAGTATCTCCAACCTCGGCATGTTCGGAATCAAGCAGTTCGACGCCGTCATCAACCCGCCCGAGGGCCTCATCCTGGCGGTCGGCGCCGGCGAAAAGCGCCCCCATGTGGTCGACGACGCGCTCGCCATCGCCACCGTCATGAGCGCCACCGGCAGCTTCGACCACCGCGCCATCGACGGCGCCGTGGGCGCCGAGTTCATGAGCGCTTTCAAGGCCCTGGTCGAAGCCCCAATGGGGATGCTGGCATGACCCGGCTAAGGCATAGACCGCAGCCCGGCACTCCGGCCATTCCATTGTCGCCACACAACAACGAAATCACCATTGTTGATGCGGAGTACGATGTTGCTTGGTTAAATCGGAGGCGCAAGTACCATTATGTCAGTGCAAAGGCTTTTGGGCCTGATGAGAATTGGGAAGTTAGATTAAGGTCTGCCATTGGGACTGCTGAGCTTCGCGGTCTATCATGGAAGAAATCCATTCATGATGCAACGGGAGAACGAACATTTCTAAACGAAGACCTTAGGATCTGTGTGGTGTGCTGTCTGGGAGATGGTGACACAATACGACTTAAAAGGATTTTGGATGAGGGGTTAGAGTGGAACATACTGTTAGTCCGAAAAAGCGCGATAGAGGGCGACAAAGTCCACACCGTTCATGCTCTTGTTTGTGATATGGCGGCGAAAAATTCGCAGTAGGTAGATGGACCTTTGTTAGAAACCTTCGATCTCGTCATCATCGGCTCCGGCCCCGGCGGCTATGTCGCCGCGATCCGCGCGTCGCAGCTCGGCCAGAAGGTCGCGATTGTCGAGCGCGAGCGGCTCGGCGGCATTTGCCTCAACGGGGGGTGCAACCCCACCAACGCGCTGCTGCGCTCGGCCGAAATCAAACATTATCTCGACAATGCGGCCGCCTATGGGCTGTCGGCGGGCGCCGTCGGCTTCGATCTCGCCAAGGTGACCGAGCGCTCGCGAAAGGTCGCCAACCAGCTGAATTCGGGCGTGAAGGGCCTGATGAAGAAAAACAAGGTGACCGTCGTGGAAGGCGTCGCAACGCTGGCCGACGCCGGCACGGTCAAGGTCGGCGAACGCACGCTGACAGCGAAGAACATCATTATCGCCACCGGTGCCCGCGCCCGTGAGCTGCCCCACCTGAAAGCCGACGGCGAGCGGGTCTGGACCTACCGCCACGCCATGGTGCCGCCGGCGATGCCAACCGACCTTCTGGTCATTGGTTCGGGCGCGATCGGGATCGAGTTCGCCAGCTTCTTCTCCGACATGGGCGCCAAGGTGACGGTCGTCGAGATGCTGGACCGCATCCTGCCGGTGGAGGACGCCGAGATTTCGGCCTTCATGGAAAAGGCGCTGACGAAACAGGGCATGACGCTCCGCACCAAGGCGGCGGTCGAGAAGCTGGACGTGAAGCCGGACGGCGTTATCGCCACCATCAACGGCGAGGCGCAGGCCTTCAGCCATGTGATCATCGCCATCGGTATCGCGCCCAATACCGAGAACCTCGGGCTCGAAGCGCTCGGCGTGAACACCGACCGCGGCCACATCGCGACCGACGAATGGGGCCGCACCAACGTTCCCGGCCTGTGGGCGATCGGCGACGTCACCGGGGCGCCCTGGCTGGCGCACAAGGCAAGCCACGAAGGAATCGTCGCGGTCGAGAAGATCGCCGGCGTCCCGCATGCCCATCCGATGGACAAGTCCAACATTCCCGGCTGCACCTATTCGCGCCCGCAGGTCGCCTCGGTCGGCATCACCGAGGCGAGGGCGAAGGAGCTCGGCCTGGAGGTCAAGGTCGGTCGCTTCCCGTTCATCGGCAACGGCAAGGCCATTGCACTCGGCGAAGCCGACGGCCTGGTCAAGACCATTTTCGACACCAGGACCGGCGCGCTTCTGGGCGCGCACATGGTCGGCGCGGAAGTCACCGAGCTGATCCAGGGCTATGTGATCGCGCGCCAGTGCGAGGCCACCGAAGCCGAGTTGATGGCAACCATCTTCCCGCATCCGACACTGTCCGAGATGATGCACGAAAGCGTGCTCGACGCCTATGGGCGCGCCCTTCACTACTGATCCCCCGGCCCTCGGGCGCATCCGCGCCGCGGCCCTGTCGGACGCCGCCGGCTGCGCCGCCGTCTATGCACCGCATGTCGCGCACGGCACTGCGAGCTTCGAGACCGAGCCGCCCGACGCTGTAGAGATGGCCCGCCGGATGGCACGCTGCCTTGACAAAGGCTGGCCTTGGCTGGTCGCCGAGGGGCAGGACGGAACCGTGCTGGGCTACGCCTATCTCGGTCAGTTCCGGGACCGCGCCGCGTATCGCCACTCGGCCGAGACCAGCGTGTATGTTGCCGATATCCTGCGCGGGCGCGGGGTCGGTAAGCAGCTGATGCAGGCATTGCTGGCTGAAGGCGACCGCGCCGGCTTCCGCCAATATGTGGCCGTCATCGGAGACAGCACGAACATGGGATCGATCGCATTGCACCGCAGCCTGGGGTTCCGCCACGTCGGCACGCTCACCGACATCGGCCTCAAATTCGGTCGACTGCTCGACGTCGTCTACATGCAGCGTGGCTAGAGCCTGTTTCGATGCAGGTGGAATTGCCAGCATCGAAACCTCATTCGGAGAACAAGAAGAAGGAGCGGCCAGTTCGATCCAATCGAAGTGAGACTCGCTCTAACCGGCTTCCACTGCCACCGCCGGGCTGAGGGGCGAGACCGGCCGCGGGTTCACCTAGGGCAGCGATGCCTTGCAGCAATCAGGCGCATCAGACCCGAGATGCGCATCTCTTCGGCCAGGCTGCCATTGCCATGAAGCAGTATAATGGCCTGGCCTTCGCCTTCCTCGATATAGGGAACCCGCGCGGCGTCCAGCGACACGAATCGGCCTGCAGGCGGGTGCTTTGCCGCCGCGCGCCGGCCCAGCAAACCGTGCCATAGATTCGGCGAATGGACCTTCAAAACGCTGCAGCTGCTCCCATGTCTTCGGGGCAGGGGAGAGATGGAACGAAATTTAGGGAGTAGCCGATGACCTTCATGGAAATGCTGCGCAAACGCCATGTCCGCCTGGAGCATGAGATTGCCGCAGAGCAGGCCCGCCGAATGCCGGACACGACGCGGGTAACGCGGCTCAAGAAACTGAAGCTGGCCGTGCGGGACCGGATGGCGATGATGACCGCGCGCCGACCTCGACAAGGATGGCAGCAGGCCTGAAGCCCCCGCCCTACAGCTCGACGGCAATCGGCTGGAAGTGGCCCGAACTGCGGTCCAGCACCCGCAGCGCGCCCTCGGCGATATCGAAGATCACGCCGTGCACCTTCAGCCGGCCGGCTGCCTCGGCCTCGGCGACGAACGGATAGGTCCTCAAATTGTCGAGGCTTAGACGCACGCCGGCCTGCTCCAGCGCGCGCTGCGCGTCGATGTCGGGTGACAGCGCCTGCGCGGCACGTACGGCGTCACGGGCGGGCGCAATGAATTCCATCCAGGCATGCACATGCTTGCCGGCCACGGGATTGTCGAAATCGCCTGCCAACGCGGCGGCGATCCCACCACAGCGGGCATGGCCGAACACCACGATATGGTGCACCTCGATCCCGGTGACGGCATATTCAAGTGCCGCGGCGACGCTGGACTGGCCTTGAATCGCGGCAAGCGGCGGCACCAGATTGGCAATGTTCCTCAGCACGAACATCTGCCCCGGCTCGGCGTCGAACACACGGGTCGGATCGACTCGGCTGTCGGAACAGGCAATCACCATCACCTTGGGGGCCTGGCCCTGCGCCAGCCGGTCGTAGCGCTCGCGCTGCTCCCGATAAGGCCCCATGCGGAACCGGCGGTAGCCATCGATCAGCGCGTTGAATTCCGGCACGGCTTCCCATCCGGGGACCTCGCCCCTGTTTCCTGGCTCAAGTCCGACAAAGTCGGCTCAGAGAAGCGTCTGCACGCCCCAGGTGTAGAGGGGAATACCCAAAATGATGTTGAACGGGAAAGTGATGGCAAGCGACATCGCCAGGTAAAGTCCCGCGTCGGCCTGCGGCAGCGCCAGGCGCATGGCGGCCGGCACCGCAATGTAGCTGGCAGACGCGCACAGGATCACGAACGCAGCCGCAGTGCCGCCTTCCAGCCCGATCAGGGCCGCAGCCCCGGTCCCGATCGCTGCGTTGATAAGCGGCAGCAGGATCGCGAGAAGCGCGAGCGGAACGGTCAGCGACCGCGCCTCGCGCAGCCGGCGCGCCGCGATCAGGCCCATGTCGAGCAGGAACAGGCAGAGCACGCCGCGGAACAGATCGGTGAAGAAGAAGGAAACCGGCTGATAGCCGCTCTTGCCGGCAATCGCGCCGATCAGGAAGGCGCCCACCAGCAGCACGACGGGCCCGTTCAGCAGCACTTCGCGCCAGACGCTGTGCTGGCCGAAGCCCTCGGCATTGCCGGTCCGCCCCAGGCCCGCGAGCGAACCGCGCGCCAGCAGCAGGCCGGCAATGATGGCGGGCGTTTCCATCAGTGCCAGCACGGCCACCATCCATCCGGCCGGCGCCATGTCATTGCCTTGCAGCACGGCAACGCCGGTCACGAAGGTAACGACCGAAACCGAGCCGTAATGCGCCGCGACCGCCCCGGCGTTCGCACTGTCCAGTCCGCCGATGCGGCGCAGCAGCTGGAAGCCCAGAAACGGCAGCCCGAAGCTCAGCAGCAGCCCTGCCAGCCCGGTAACCAGCATCCTCGAGTCGAGCCCGGCAGCCGACACCTCCACGCCGCCCTTCAACCCGATTGCCGCCATCAGGTACAGCGACATGCCTTTAGAGACGCTCTCCGGGATCGACAGATCGGATCGCGCGAAGGAGGCCAGCGCCCCCAACACGAAGAACAGAATGACGGGCGAGGTGAGGGTGGAAAGAATGTCGGACACGAGCGTGCGGGCTAGCGGCACGCGAACGCGCTGGCAAGGCGAGCAATTCTCATGCCCCCCGAGCGGCCTTTGCAGGAGGGATGCCGCGCCCGCAGCACATGGGCATAAGGATCATTCATTGCCGGCCGAAAACGGCCAAGTAATGCTCAATGCCGATGGACCTAAACGGCCGCCGCGCGCCGTTCCGCTGCCGACCGCAGCACTTCATAGGCCGCCTGCGCTGCCTGGAACCGGGTCGCCGCCTCGGCATCGCTCGGGTTGAGGTCGGGGTGATTTGCCTTCGCCATCCTGCGATGCGCTGCCTTCACCTGCGCCTCGTCGGCATCCACCGGCAGGTCGAACAGCTTCAGCGCATCCAACTCGGCCCGACTGCGAGATCCGTCCCCGTCGCCCCAGGCCCAGTGCTTCGCGCGCTCATAGGATCTGGCGCCACGCGTTTCCTGTTCCTCCTGCGCGGCCGCCTCTTCCTCGCTCAACGCATCGAAATAGTTCCACTGCCGGTTGTACTCGGCGGCATGCGCTTCGCAGAAATACCAGCGGTCCGGCCGGTTCGGCGCCTTGGGGGCAGGGCAGTTGCCCGGTTCGCGGCACCCTTCGCGGTCGCACAGCCGCTGCGCTTCGGGCACCCGACCGCCGGCCTCGTAAGGGCGCCAGCGCGGGAATCCCCAATCAGAACTGCGGCGCGGGCGCGGCATAGGCGCGGATCCTGCTCATGCGGATGGCCGCAACGGGTCCGGATCGAAAAGCGGCTGCATCACGGCATCGATATGCTGCTTCAGGCGCGCAGTCTCGATGCGGTCATATGCCACGATGTCTACCGCTATGCTCATCGGCGATTCCTCGAATTCCGAACGCAGCCGGTCTGTCGCTTGGTCGCCGATCGGGCCGTACACAACCAGATCGAGGTCCGACGCCGGGCGCGCCTTGCCGGTCGCGCGCAAGCCGAACGTGCCGACAAGTTCGATCGACCCGGCGTGCCGGCTGGATATCGGCCCCCTGTTCGCGAGCTCGTCCGCGAGCAGTTTCCGGGCGAGTTCCCAGCAGACCTCGACACGCTGGATCGTGCCTTCCTGTTCGGGCTGCGACAAACCCTCGGCCCGGTATTTGTCGATGGCTTCGCGCAACAGCCCATGCGGCCGGGTGTAATTGTCGAACCGATAGGCCCATCTCGGCAGGGGGTTGCCCGTCATGCAGCCCTGGGGGCCGCCTCGCGAACGCCTTGTTCCACATGGGCTTCGAACTGGGCGAAATTTTCGACGAACATGCCGACCAGCGCCCGCGCCTTCTCGTCATAGGCGGCCGGGTCGGGCCAGGTCGCGCGCGGGTCCAATATGGTCGCATCCACGCCGGGCACATCCACCGGCACTGCAAAACCGAAGAACGGATCCCGGCGGAACTCGGCATTCTTCAGGCTGCCGTCCAGCGCGGCGTTCAGCAGCGCGCGTGTCACCTTTATCGGCATGCGGCTGCCGGTGCCATATTGCCCGCCGGTCCAGCCGGTGTTCACCAGCCAGCAGTCGACATCGCCTTTGGCGATCCGTTCTTTCAACAGATTGCCATACACGGAAGGATGCCGCGGCATGAACGGGGCCCCGAAGCAGGTGGAGAAGGTGGCGTCGGGTTCGGTCACGCCGATCTCGGTGCCGGCCACCCGCGCGGTATAGCCTGACAGAAAGTGATACATCGCCTGGTCCGGCGTCAGCTTCGCGATGGGCGGCAGGATGCCGAACGCGTCTGCCGTCAGCATGATGATGTTCTTGGGCACCGGCCCCAGATTCTCGGTGCTGGCGTTGGGAATGAACTCAATCGGGTAGGATCCCCGGCTGTTCTCGGCCAGCCGGTTGTCGTCCAGGTCGATCTCGCGCGTGTCGGGATCGATCACCACATTTTCCAGCACAGTGCCGAAGCGCTTGGTCGTCGCAAAGATTTCGGGCTCGGCGGTCGGCGACAGGCGGATCATCTTGGCATAGCAGCCGCCCTCAAAGTTGAAGACCGCTGTGTCGGACCAGCCATGCTCGTCGTCGCCGATCAGCGTACGCGACGCATCGGCCGACAGTGTCGTCTTGCCGGTGCCGGAAAGCCCGAAGAACACGGCGGTGTCGCCCTTGGGCCCGATATTGGCCGAACAGTGCATCGGCATCACGCCCATCGTCGGCAGCAGATAGTTCAGGATGCCGAACACCGACTTCTTCATTTCACCCGCGTAACGCGTGCCGCCGATCAGGATCAGCTTTTCGGTGAAATTCACTGCCACCACCGTTTCCGACCGGGTGCCGTGGCGCGCCGGGTCGGCGCGGAAGCTCGGCAGGTCGATGATGGTATAGTCGGCCTCGAACCCGACCAGCTCGGCTGCGGTCGGGCGCACCAGCAGCGTGCGGATGAACAGCGAATGCCAGGCAAACTCCGTCACCACACGGACCTTCACCCGATATTCGGGCTGCGATCCCCCGAACAGCTCCTGCTCGAACAATATGTCCTTTTCCGCGAGCGCGGAGAGGAAATCCTCCTTCAGCGCCGCGAAATGCGCCGGTTCCATCGGCTTGTTGGATTTGCCCCACCAGACCGTTTCGGCGGTCTCGGCATCCTTCACTGTGAACTTGTCGTTCGCCGACCGGCCGGTGTGAGCACCGGTGGCCACGACGAGCGCACCGTCCTTCGACAGCATGCCTTCGCCACGCTTTATCGCCAGCTCGACAAGGGCGCCGGTCCCAAGGTTGCGGTGCACCGATGTGTCGGACCCGATGAAGTCTGCTCCCATGATGCGAAGAGGGGCACCGAGGCCCGGCGAGCTGGCTGTTGCCACGGTGAAACTCCCTTTCGATAACATGAGTGCAGCGGTAAGCCATGCGGCCACCGCATACGTATGCGCCTGACCCCTATATAACCGGCGAGGGGTTGTGAAGCTCCCGCAACATCTCGCTTTGGTTGAAGCGACGTTAGCAGCTATACACCGTGCGCATGACAAGCCGTGCAGCATAAGGGCCCCGGCAGCATGCCCGGCGACGCACCGACCACCATCGCGCTCGTCGACGACGACCGCAACATCCTTACGTCCGTCAGCCTGGCGCTGCAGGCGGAGGGCTTCACCACTCGCGTCTATGCCGACGGCGCCGCTGGCCTGAAAGGCTGCCTGGAGAACCCGCCCGATCTTGCCGTGGTCGACATCAAGATGCCGCGCATGGACGGCATGGAGATGCTGCGCCGCCTGCGCGAGAAATCGGACCTGCCGCTGATTTTCCTGACGTCCAAGGATACTGAGATCGACGAGGCGCTGGGCCTGGCGATGGGCGCCGACGACTATATCGGCAAGCCCTTTTCCCAGCGGCTCCTGATCGAGCGCATCCGTGCCGTCCTGCGTCGCACCGCGAGCCGGCGCGGCGTGCGCGACGGGGACGAAGCGCCGTCCGAGCCGATCGTCCGCGGCAAGCTGGAGATGGACCCTGCCCGGCACCGCGTGCGATGGGGCGGCCGCGATGTGGCGTTGACGGTCACCGAATTCCTGATCCTGGATGCGCTGGCGCAGCGGCCCGGCTTCGTTAAATCTCGCGACCAGCTGATGGACGTTGCCTATGCGCACGACAGTTATGTCGACGACCGGACCATCGACAGTCACATCAAGCGGCTCCGCAAGAAGTTCCGCGCCGCGGACCCGACCTTCGGCGCAATCGAGACGCTGTACGGAGTCGGCTACCGCTTCGATCAGGAGGATTAGCGCTTGAACGCGCCCTTGCGCGCGCCGCCTAGGGCAGGCCTCCGCCGCCCTGGCGCTCCGCGTTTCTCCGGCTGGTCGTCGCTCGTCACGCGGATCCTGATCGTCAACCTTGTGGCGTTGCTCGCGCTCGCCGGCGCGCTCTTCTACATCGAGGGCTTCCGCGCCCGGCTGCTCGAAACCCGCGAGCAGGAGCTGCTGCGGCAGGGCGAAATCATCGGGCAGTTCCTGGAAAATCAGGGCCTGCAAAGCGGGGCGGCGGCCATCCTCGACATTTCCAGCCCGCGCGGAACCCGCATCCGGCTGTATGACAGCAGCGGCAGGCGGATCGCCGACAACTGGTCGAACCTCGCCACCACACGCTTCGAACTTCAGGACCCGACAACGGCAGGCTTCCGCCGCGAAAGCGCGGTCCTCATCGATCGAATCATCGACTTTCTCACCGGCCAGGCCGAGCTCGCACCGCTGGAGGAGCCGCCGACCGACAGCCGCGCTGCCTGGCCCGAAGCCGAAACAGCCGCGGGCACGGGCAAGTCGGTCACGCGCGCCCGCCAGACCGACGACCGGCTCGTGGTTCTGCAGGCGGCAGTGCCGGTCCTGCTCCCCGACGAGAAGCCGCACCCCATCGTCCTTCTCACCGTCGACACGCCCGACGTCATCGACCTCGTCCGGCGCGAACGGCTGACTTCGTTCCTGGTCTTCCTGATCGTGCTCGGCTTCAGCCTGGCACTCAGCCTCTATCTCGCGCGCACCGTCGTCGTCCCGCTGCGCCAGCTCGCGCTCGCGGCCCACCGCGTCCGCCTGGGCCGGGCCCGCGACGTGGTAGTGCCGCGCCTGCCGCACCGCCGGGATGAAATCGGCGGCCTCGCCCGCGCACTCGCCGACATGACGGCCGCGCTCCGCCAGCGCATCGACGCGACCGAGAGCTTCGCCGCCGATGTCGCGCACGAGCTGAAGAACCCGCTCGCCAGCCTGCGCAGTGCGGTGGAGGCGCTCGGCAGCGTCAAAAACGAAGCCGGCCGCGCCCAGCTGTTCGGCGTGATCGAGGATGATGTGCGCCGCATCGACCGGCTGATCTCCGACATCTCCGCCGCGTCCCGGCTCGACGCCGAGCTGTCGCGCGCGCGCCTGCACCCTGTGGACCTGGGCCAGCTGGTCGGCGCGCTGGCAGCCGCGCTCACGGCTGCCGGGCCGCTCGGCGGCGGCGTCACCGTCAGGCCGACGCTCCCGCCGGACGGCACCGTTCTGGTCGCCGCCGATGCCGACCGGCTGGCCCAGGTCGTGAACAATCTGATCGACAACGCGATCAGCTTCTCGCCACCGGATGGCACCGTCGAGATCGTCGTTGCCCGGCCGGACCAGGTCGAACTGCGGGTCGCGGACCAGGGCCCCGGCGTTCCCGTGGAAGCGCGCGATGCCATCTTCGAGCGCTTCTATTCCGAGCGGCCGGGCCACGAGAATTACGGCCAGCACAGCGGCCTCGGGCTGTCGATCGCGCGCGCCATCGTGGAGGCGCTGGACGGCCAGATCCGCGTGGAGGACCGCCCGGACGGCCGCGACGGCGCGGTCTTCGTCGTCACGCTGCCCGCGCTCTGACGGATGCCCGAAACGCTGCACGCTACTGCAATCGCCGTCGGGGGAGCCGGGGTCCTGCTGCTCGGGCCCCCGGGCATTGGCAAGTCCGACCTGGCACTTCGCCTGATCGACCGCGGAGCCATCCTGATCGCCGACGACCGGGTGCTGGCGCCTGTTGTCGACGGCCGGCTGCTGCTGTCTCCTCCGGCCACCATCGCCGGTCTGCTCGAAGTACGGGGCGTCGGTCTCGTCCGGCTGCCCTTCTGCCGAACGGCAGCGGCCCTTCTCGCCATCGATCTCGCCGGCAGTTCTACCGAGGAGCCGCCGCGACTCCCCGAGCCACAAACCCGACTGATTGCAGGCCTCTCGCTTCCGTGCCTTGCGCTGCGCCCGTTCGACGCCTCCACGCCGTTGAAGGTCGAACTTGCGGTGGCGGCGGCGCTTCGGGCCGTATAGACACCCGCCATGCCGCTTCGTGACACCCCCGTAGACGAGCCGCCGCCGCCGGTGCTGATCGTCACCGGCCTGTCGGGCGCCGGCAAGTCGACGGCGCTGAAGGTACTGGAAGACCTGGGCTACGAGGCGGTCGACAATCTTCCGCTCTCGCTGCTCGCCCCCCTGGTGGCAGCGCCGGGCGGAGCCAGGCTCGCCATCGGGATCGACATCCGCACCCGCGCCTTCCACCCCGAACAGGTGCTGGATGCAATTGCGGCGCACGCATCGGCCGGGCGCACCATTCGCCTGCTCTATGTCGAGTGCGACGGGCATGAGCTGGTCCGCCGCTTCTCCGAAACCCGTCGCCGTCACCCGCTGGCGGCCGACCGCCCGGTCGGTGACGGCATCGCGCTCGAGCAGGAGATGCTGGAGCCGCTGCGCCGCGTCGCCGACGTGGTGATCGACACCACGGAGTTCAGCACCAACGACCTGCGCCGGGCCGTCGCGACCCGCTTCGGGTCTCAGGGCCGGCGCGCGCTGACCCTCACGCTGATGAGCTTCGGCTACGCCCGCGGCATCCCGCGCGACGCTGACCTGGTGTTCGACATGCGGTTCCTGAAAAACCCGCACTGGGTGCCCGAATTGCGTCCGCTTACCGGCCTGGATACGGGGGTCCGCGCCCATGTAGAGGGCGATCCCGCCTATCCCACCGCCTTTTCGGCGATCATGGGGCTTCTAACCCTGCTTCTGCCCGGCTATGCGCGCGAAGGACGCGCTTATCTGACAGTGGCATTCGGCTGCACCGGCGGGCGTCATCGATCGGTGGCGGTCGCAGAAGCCGCCGGCGAGACGCTGACGGCTGCCGGCTGGATCAACGCGGTGGTGCACCGCGACCAGGCGATCGGGCCGGGCGGCGGTGTTGCTGACGAAGATGCGCCGGACGATGGAGCGCCGGCGGCGGGAGACATGGGGTCCCCCGCTGCGGCGACATGAAAGGAACGGAATGATCGGGTTGGTACTGGTGACTCACGGCCGTCTTGCGGCTGAGTTCATCGCCGCCATGGAGCATGTGGTCGGCCCGCAGGCACAATGCCTGGCGGTCTGCATCGAGGCCCAGGACGACATGGAGGAGAAACGCGCCGAAATCGCCCGCGCTGCCGCCGAGGTCGACCAGGGCGCCGGCGTGATCCTCCTCACCGACATGTTCGGCGGCACCCCCTCCAACCTCGCCATCTCGCTCCTGGGCCGCCCGAACCTGGAAGTGATCGCCGGCATCAACCTGCCGATGCTGATCAAGCTTGCCAGCGTGCGCAAGGCCAAGACCGTCAGCGAGGCAGTCGACATGGCGCAGGAAGCCGGCCGCAAATATATCAGCGTCGCCAGCCGGCTGTTGGGCGAAGCGGCTTGAGAGCAGGGCCGGTTACCCTCGCCATCACCAACAAGCGCGGGCTGCACGCCCGCGCCAGTGCCAAGTTCGTCACGCTCGCCAGCCAGTACGACGCAACCGTCACCGTGTCCAAGGACGGCTCCGACGTGCTCGGCACCTCGATCATGGGCCTGATGATGCTGGCCGCCGCCAACGGCGACAGCATCGACGTGGCTGCCGAGGGGCCGCAAGCCGGGGATGCCCTTGCGGCGCTGGTGGAGCTGGTGGAGAGCAAATTCGGGGAAGACTGAAGGCGGCTGTGATTAGTGCGGAGCACGAACTCACAGACTCGCCGCAAGTCCGGCCGGCCTGCTGTTGTCGCACGCCGACAACCGACAGGACCGACGGCGCGGCTTGCCGCGCTCTCTGCCTTCACTGCAGTTCTGGCGGCCTCGGCGGCTTTGCCAACGGCTATCTCTTCTCTCGGGTGCGGCCGGCAGCAACGCCGCCGAGTCCGCTTGATCGCAAAAGGCAGGAAGAAAGAGCGCGGCCAAGCCGCGCCGTCGGACGGGTTCGGCGGGCTTTTGC
>JANPJJ010000124.1:0-19149 GCA_031425455.1 Sandaracinobacter sp.
ACGATGTTCTGGAAATGCTGCGGAGATTGCCCATGCGCGGCGCGGATGTTCATGTGCCTGTGCAGCCATGATTCCCCGGCAGGATTGAAAGCAGTGGACGCCGGGGCTGCGGCGGGGTGCGCGCCCGCGACATCAAGACCCCTCTGAACGGAGGCCGTCGATCACCATTTCATAGGATGCGTGCCACCCTGCACGCTGGTAAGGACCGGTTCATGAACACAGCCCTCATCGTCCTCATCGTGCTCGCTGCACTTGCCACCGGCTATGTGCTGGTGCGCGGCGTCATCACCATGGCCAGCGGGAAGGACATCAGCGGGCAGCAGTCCAACAAATTCATGTCGCTGCGTGTCACCTTCCAGGCGCTGACGATCGTGCTGGTCATCATCCTTTTCATCCTGGGCGGACGGGGTCTCGGCAATTGAGGCCGGGGCATTGAGGCGGGGAAACCGATGGTCAAGCTGAACCGGATCTACACACGCACCGGCGACGACGGCACCACCGGGCTGGTGGACGGATCGCGGCTCAGGAAGGACGCGGCGCGGGTGGCGGCTTATGGCACCACCGACGAGGCGATGAGCGTGCTGGGTATCGCCGGGCTGCATGCCGAGGCGCCCTACCGGGCGATGATCGCGCGGATCCAGAACGACCTGTTCGACGTCGGCGCCGATTTGGCGACCCCGGGCGACGACTTCCTGCCGGGCGGAACCAGGCCCGAGTGGGAACCATTGCGCATCGTGCAGTCGCAGATCGATCGGCTGGAATCCGAGATCGATGCGATGAATGCAGAGCTCGAGCCGCTGAACAGCTTCATCCTGCCCGGCGGGTCGATGCTGGCGGCGCATGTGCATGTGGCGCGCACCATCGTGCGCCGGGCCGAACGCGAGGCCGTGGCAGCCGCTGCCGAGGCGCCGATCAACCCGCTGGCGATCCGCTATCTCAATCGGCTGTCGGACCATCTGTTCGTGCTGGCGCGACACGCCAATCGCGAGGTCGGCGATCCGCTGTGGGTGCCTGCGGCGAACCGCTGATGAGGGGTCAGCTCGATCAATAGCCCAGTTCGGCCGGTGCAATTTCCAGTTCTGTGAGCAGTGCCGCATGCGCCGTGTGGCAGTCGGCCCAGAGCGCGGGGTTGCCCACGTCGGCGGCCGCAATCGCTTCGGGCCAGTGCCGTTCCACCAGGCGCTCCAACCGGTCGAGCTTCGGCTCGTCCACCAGGAAGCGCGGATCGACGGCGGCCAGCGCCGCATCGCTCAGCGCGACTCGAAGCCTGAGGCAGGCGGGACCGCCGCCGTTCCGCATCGATTCGCGCAGGTCCAGCACATGCAGGTGGCAGATCGGGTTGTCCGCCGCCTGCTGCACGCGCTGCAGCCAGCCCCACACGCTCGGCGTCTCTTGCGATTCCTTCGGCAGGATCAGGGCCATGCCGTCCGCCACCGAGACCAGCGCGGCGTTGAATACATAGGAAGCGATCGCGTCGGCCAATGGCACATCGGACGCGGGCGCCTCGACCAGGGTGAAGCCGGGCACGCGAGCGGCCAGCGCGGCCAGGGTTCCCGTCCGATCCTCGAAGGCTTCCTCATGGGCGAACAACAGCGTGGCGTTGGCGACCGCGACGACATCGTTGTGGAACGCACCAGCCTGGATCGCGCGATCGGCCTGCGCCACGAACATTGGGTCGGGGATGCCGTGGGTCCGCGCGACCGCCTGCGAGGCGCGCGGATGCTGCCGCGCCGGATAGCGGCCGCCTCGGCTTTCACCATAGACGAACGCCTCCACGCCGGGCCCTTCATGGGTCGCGGCGAAGCGCATGTGATTGGCGGCGCCCTCGTCGCCGAACGCCGGCGCGACGGGCCAGTGCACTGCAAAGTGCGCCGGATCGGCAAAGGCGAGCTTCAGCTGGGCCATCGTCTCGGGCCATTCCTGCGACCGGTGCGGCATCGTCACCAGATTGGCGACGGTGAGATGGGTGCGGCCATCGCTGGTGTCGGCACCAGGGCTGACGGTGGCGGCATTGGCGGTCCACATCGAGCTTGCCGAGGCGGCGGCGGCGAGCAGCGCAGGATCGTCCTGTCCGGCGGCGGCGAGCACCTCGCTTTCGGTGCCGACGAACCCAAGGCTGCGCAGGAACCCGGCACTCGGCCGGCGGTGCGGCAGCAGCAGGCCCTGCGGCAGGCCGAGCGATAACATCAGCCGCATCTTGGCGAGGCCCTGCAGCGCGGCCTTGCGCGGCGCACTGGTGGCGCCGGCATTGCTGGTCGCAGCAATATTCCCGAGACTGAGGCCGGCGTAGTTGTGGCTCGGCCCGACCAGGCCGTCGAGGTTCAGCTCGGGCATCAGCGAACCCCTGCGGCGAAGGTTAGGAACGGTGTGTCGGCCTCGACCGAGGCGACCGGCCAGGCGCAATAATCGGCGGCATAATAGGCCGAGGGGCGGTGGTTGCCCGAGCGCCCGACACCCCCGAACGGCGCATTGGAGGCAGCGCCGTTGGTGGGCCGGTTCCAGTTGACGACGCCGGCGCGGCTGGCCGCCCAGAAACGATCGTACAGGGCCCGGTCGCCCCCGACGAGTGCCGCCGAAAGGCCGAAGCGGGTGGCGTTGGCGGCGGCGATCGCAGCGTCGAAATCCGCAACCCGGGTCACTTGCAGGAACGGGCCGAAGAGCTCTTCGTCGGGCAGCGGCAGCCCCGTTGTGTCGACGATCCCGGGCGTCAGGAACGGTAGCCCTTCGTGGAGCCGAAGCAGCGGACGGATCGTCTTGCCGCCCATGGCCTCGGCGCCGGCCAGCAGATGGTCTGCAGCGCGGTTGTCGATCACCGGGCCCATGAACGGCGCCGGGTCTGCAAAGGGTTGGTCGATGACCAGCCGGTCGGCAAGCGCTGTCACGGCGTCGAGCAGGGCTTCGTGCGATCCCTCCTCCACGATGAGGCGCCGGGCGCAGGTGCAGCGCTGCCCGGCGGAGAAGAAGGCGGACTGCACCACGATACGGGCGGCGGCTTCCAGATGCGCCGGATCGAGGTTCCAGACGACGAGCGGATTGTTGCCGCCCATCTCCAGCGCGAGAATTTGGCCCGGCCGGTCGGCATATTGCCGCGCCAGCGCCGCGCCGGTGGGGGCGGAGCCGGTGAACAGCAGCCCGTCGGTGTCGGCGGCGGCAAGCGCCCGGCCGGTGGCGGCGGCGCCCTGCACGATCTGGAGCACACCATCGGGAAGGCCGGCCTTCGCCCACAGCCCGGCCATGAACGCGCCCGTGGCCGGGGTTTGTTCGGAGGGCTTGAAGACCAGTGCATTGCCCGCGATCAGAGCGGGCACGATATGGCCGTTGGGGAGGTGCGCCGGGAAATTGTAGGGGCCCAGCACAGCGAGCACGCCGTGCGGCTTGTGGCGGAGCACCTGCATCGCCCCGGCCGGGTCGGCCTTCAGCGGCGCCTCGCGGCTGCCGGTGCGCTCGGCATGGGCGGTGATCGAGATGTCGACCTTGGCAGCGACGCTGGCGACTTCGGTCTTCGCTTCCCAGAACGGCTTCCCGGTTTCCTCGGCGATCAGCCGGGCGAACGGCTCGGCCTCGGCCTCTACCGCCGCCTTGAACGCGCGAACCACGGCCAGCCGGGCATCGAGCGAAGCGAGTGCCCATTGCGGCTGCGCACTTCGCGCCCGACCGACGGCTGCGGCAACGTCGGCGTCCGTTGCGATTGCACCTTCCCACAACAGGGTTGCGTCATAGGGGCGGCGGCTTTGCAGCAAGTCAGAAAGGGGCATGGAGAATCTCTTCGCCTGAGGTGAAGGGGCCGGGAGCGAACGACGCAGTCACCGGGAGCAGCACGCCGTCGTCGGCCTGCCGCAGCGGCAGCGCGGCCGCCGTGAAGCCCGCCAGAGTGCCGCCGGCGACCAGCCGGGTGGCGCCGGCCTCCCCGTCGTCCGCAGTGCCCATCACGCGGGCATTCCGTGCCTCGCGGATGCTGCGGATGTGGGCGACCTTCGCATCGACGGTGGGCCCGCCGTCGAAGATGTCGACATAGCCATTGTAGGCGAAGCCCTCGGCCAGCAGCATGTTATAGGCGGCGCGGCCGGCGTCGTGCGGGGCGCCGATCGCAGCGCGCGCTTCGTCGGACAGCAGCGATACATAGACCGGGTATTTCGGCATCAGATCGGCAATGAACTGGTTGCCCTTGATCGCGTTGAAAGCATCGGCTTCCTGGAAGCTCATTCCGAAGAAGCGGCCGGCAAGCCCGTCCCAGAAGGGCGAGCTGCCGTCCGGGCGGAGCCAGCCGCGCAGCTCGGCGAACACACGGTCGCCGAAGCGGGCGCGGTGGCGGGCGATGAACAGATAGCGGCTGCGCGCCAGCAGCCGCCCCAGCCCTCCGGTACGAAGCTCGGGATGGAGAAACAGGCCGCCGACTTCGCTGGCGCCGTCGAAGTCGTTCACCAGGTGCAGCACGCCGTTACGGAACGTCCGCCCGAGCTCCCGGGAGTGCATGCTGAGCGTCGCGACCTTGTAGGAATAGAAGGGCCAGCCGATCCCCACGCGGGAAAACAGGCAGGCCGTGCCGCCGATGCGCCCCGTCGGCCCATGGGCCAGCACCAGGATATAATTCTCGTCGTCGGGCTCGGAGATGTCGGCAGCAAAGCTCGCCTCCGATCGCTCCAGCCGCTGCAGCAGCGACCCCCGATCATTGGGAAGGTTGGTGAAGCCGCCGCCGGTGAGTGCCGCCAGCGCCGCGAACCCCTCGATGTCGGAGACAAGGGCCGGGCGAACCTGCCATTCGCTGAGATCGATCGAGGACATATCCGCTTCTTGCCCGAAGTCGCGGCTTCGGTGTAACGATAGTCTGCGGAAGAAACCGCAGGATCTGCGGCGCGGAGACCCATGGACAGCATCGATCGCCTGGACGCCAAAATTCTGGCCGTTCTGCAGCAGGACGGCCGGATCACCAATGCGGCCCTCGCCGACAAGGTGGCGCTGAGCCCCTCGGCGTGTCTGGCGCGGGTGCGCCGGCTGGAGCAGGTCGGCATCATCACGGGCTATGGCGCGCACATCGCCATCGAGAAGCTGCGCGCGTCGCTGCTGATCTATGGCGAAGTCACGCTGAAGCGCCACCTGCCGGAGGATTTCCGCAACGCTGAAAAGCTGTTCGCGGGCGATCCTCGGGTGCTGGAAGCGGCCGAGATATCGGGCAAGAGCGACTATCTGGTGAAGGTGATCGTCACCGACATGGCGGAGTGGCGGGACCTGACCGCCGAGTGGACTTCGGGCCCGTGGCAGATCGAGCGCGTCTCCTCCTCGGTCGCGATGCACCGGACCAAGGCCTTCTCGGGATACCCGCTTTTGTGAGTGCGGCCTGACGGCCGGCGCGCAGTCGCGCTTGCGGCTGTGCCGGAGGGAGAGACTGTCGGTGACGCGAGGCCTTGTCAGCCCCGGTTGGCGGCTTCGGCCACGATCAGCCGCGCTTCGGCACCATGGCCGACCGCAACCAGCGCGGCGGCGATGCGGCGCAGATAATCCGGCGGCACGTCGGACCAGCTGCCTTGAAGCCCGGTCGCCGCCAGCACCATCACGTCGCCCGCGCGGCGCGCCGCAACGGCCCGTTCCAAAGCGCGGGTCCAGTCGTTGCTGATGGGCACGATCTCGGGGCCGACCTCCCCTCGCCCGAGGCCTGCGAGCCCTGCCGCCAGCAGCTCGGCGCGGTGCTCGGAAACAGTGTCGGCCCAGTCGCCGAACAGCCCCGCCTGGACCGGCACATTGGGGGCGACTGCGACCAGCTGCGCCCACAGCCGGGACCGCACCCCGGCGTCTGCATCGGCGGCAGCCGCCCACCAGCGGCTGGCAGGCCCGATGATCCCGGCGGCGACCAGGCTTGCCGCGATGTCGGGGGCATCCCCGGCCAGCGCAGCGGACGGGCGAAGCCGGGCCGCGGCCGGCGCCGTCGCCAGCTGCCAGCCATAATGTGCCGCCGTTCCAGACGCGGCGCGGCCCCACAGCGCCTTCATGGCCTTCAGGCCCTCGGCGGGATCTGCCGCGATCTGGGCGGTGCGCAGCTGCCCGCCCGGGCTTGCGCCGGCCTGTGCCGGGTCCAGCGTGGCGGCCTCTGCGGCGAAGATCCGGTTCAGCTCGGCGCTGCTGACGGCGCCGGTTGCGGCCGCCGCGGGCGCCAGCCCGGCGCGCCGCGCGATCGACTGGCCCGGCAATCGAACCGCCCAGGCCTGCTGCGCCGGGGTGGCCTTCGCCAGCAATTCCTCCGGCACCTCCAGCCCGGCCGCCGCTGCGAGACCGAGCCGCCAGGCCGAAAGGCTGTCGACCTCGCTCCATTCCGGATTGGCACCGCGGCGGCCGGCGCCGGTGGCCGAGCCGATTCGTTCGGCGAGCCCGATATCGAATCCGCGCACGTCGCCGCGCCGCCGCAGCCGGTCGAAAATGCCCGACGCGCCGACTTCGTCGCCCAGCACGGCGAGGCACATCGCATCGATCAATGTCCAGGTGGGCGTTTCGACGAGCGGGCGCGCGATCGGCGACAGCGGGCACAGCGCCATCGGGTCGGCGGCGGCCAGCGCGGCCTGCGCCGCGACCGCGAACAGCTGCGGCGTGTAGCGATCGATCGCAACGGCGGAGACCAGCCGGTGCGCATCGGTGCCGGAGCCCATCGCGGCGAGGGCCGCGCCGCGCGCCGCGACCCAGTCGGCCGGGTTGACCGCAACGGGCGCCGTGGCGCGGGAGAGCAGCGCACGCTGCAGCAGGATCTGGGCCCAGCGGCTGGCGAGCGGCCCGTCCAGCCGGTTCAAGAGCGTGGCGAGGAAGCGCGCGTCCGATCCGGCGAACAGGTCCGCCCCATAGCCCCCGGTCGCCGGCGTCAGCGTGCCGATCAGCTCGGGCTGTCCGATGGGGCCGGCGAGTGCCGCCAGCGGATCGGGCTGTTCCGTCTCCTCGGGCTCGGGCAGCTCGGCTTCCTCCAGCATCTCCTCGGCGGGATCGAAGCCGGACAGCGACGCCCCGGGAAGCTCGGGCTCCAGCTGTACGGGGCCTTCGACCGCACCGGGTGCGTTCTCCGGCGGGGCCGGCAGGTCGTCAGGCAGCAGCGACTTGGGCGCACCGCCAGCGGGCGGCGCGGCTTGTTGCGCCACCAGCGTCGCGGGCGCCAGCAGCAGCACGGCAAGCGCTACGGTACGGGGAATTGCAAGCCTCGGCATGCCGACCCTATAGCGGCGGCCGTGAAGCCTGTGGAAGCCCCCCCCGAAGCGCCCGCCAGGGCCCTCCCGGACGCCCTGCCCGAACCGGCGGCTGCCGGGCTGCGGCCCGAACCGGCGGCCGGGCTGCGGCCCGGATGGCGGCGCCGGCCGATCGTGCTGGTCGGGCTGATGGGTTCGGGCAAATCCACCGTCGGCAAACGGCTGGCGGCGCGGCTGGGCTGGCCGTTCGTCGATGCCGATGCCGAGATCGAGGCGGCCGCATCGATGCAGGTGTCGGAAATCTTCGCCCGCTTTGGCGAACCGCATTTCCGCGACGGCGAACGACGGGTGATCGCGCGGCTGATCGAGGGCGCGAACGGCAAGTCCCGCCCCTGTGTGATCGCGACCGGGGGCGGTGCCTTCGCCGACGCCGAAACCCGGGCGTTGATCCTGGCCCGGGGCACGGCCATCTGGCTGGATGCGTCGATCGACACGCTGGTGAGCCGGGTGGTGCGGCGCAACCACCGCCCGCTACTGACCGGCAAGGACCCGCGCGTGGTGCTGGCCGACCTGCTGGCGCAGCGCGGCCCGGCCTATGCCGAAGCGCCCATTCATGTGGTGTCGGCGAACGGGCCGCACGATACGACGGTGGAGGCGATCCTGCATGCCCTGGCGGCACAGGACCGCCAAGGGACGGCTCCATGATCGAAGTGACCGTCGGGCTCGGCGCTCGCAGCTATGCCATCGCGATCGGCGCCGGCGTGCTGGCAGGGGCCGGCGCCCGCCTTTCGGCGCTTACGCCGGCGCGACGGGTGGCCGTGGTGGCCGACGAGACGGTGGCGGCACTGCACCTCGCGCGGCTGGCGGACGGGTTGGCAGGGTTCGAGGTGCTCCCGATCGTCCTGCCGCCCGGCGAGGCGACCAAGAGTTTCGCGCAACTGGCCGGGCTGGTGGACCGGCTGCTGGCGCTGGAAGTCACACGGTCGGACATCGTGATCGCGCTGGGCGGCGGTGTCATCGGGGACCTGACGGGCTTTGCCGCCGCCATCCTGAAGCGGGGAATGCGCTTCGTGCAGGTGCCGACCACCTTGCTGGCGATGGT
Organism: Sandaracinobacter sp.; assembly: GCA_031425455.1. Taxonomy (GTDB): domain Bacteria; phylum Pseudomonadota; class Alphaproteobacteria; order Sphingomonadales; family Sphingomonadaceae; genus Sandaracinobacteroides. The sequence continues at coordinate 8,260 of JANPJJ010000124.1, forward strand.
GGACAGCTCGGTGGGCGGCAAGACCGGGATCAACACTGCGGCGGGCAAGAATCTGGTCGGCGCGTTTCACCAGCCTGTCGCAGTGTGGGCCGATCTGGACCTGCTGCAGACGCTGCCGCCGCGCGAAATGAAGGCGGGCTATGCCGAAATCGTGAAATACGGCCTGATCTCGGACCCGGCCTTCTATGCCTGGTGCGAGGCCAATGCGGCACAGCTGCTGGCGGGCAACGGCCCGGCGCTGGCCCATGCCGTGGCGCAGAGCTGCCGCGCCAAGGCCGCAATCGTGGCCGCCGACGAGCGTGAGACCGACGACATCCGGGCGCTGCTGAACCTGGGCCATACGTTCGGGCACGCGCTGGAGGCGGAGACGGGTTTTTCCGACCGACTGCTGCACGGCGAGGCGGTGGGCATCGGAATGGCACAGGCGTTCCGCTTTTCGGCCGCGCGCGGGCTGTGCCCGGCAGTCGATGCCCTGCGGCTGACGCAGCACCTGGAATCGGCCGGCATGATGGCCTGGCCGCGGCAGGCCGGGATCGCGCCCGACGCTGCGGCACGGCTGGTGGCACATATGGCGCACGACAAGAAGCGGACGACCGACGGGTTGCCCTTCATCCTGGCACGAGGGATCGGCGATACCTATGTTGCAAAAGATGTGCCGCTGGAGGCGGTGACGAACTTCCTGGCAGAGGATCTTGCCGCATGACGACCGTGGTCGATTATCCGTTCACCCTCAGCGATGCCGAATGGCGCACGAGGCTGACGCCGGAGCAGTATCAGGTGATGCGCCACCACGGCACCGAGCGGCCGGGCAGCTGCGGGCTGCTGCGGGAAAAGCGGCCGGGCACCTTCCGCTGCGCCGGCTGCGGCCAGCCCCTGTTCGAAGGCGGCACCAAGTTCGAAAGCGGCACCGGCTGGCCGAGCTTCGACGCGCCGCTGGAAGGGGCGCTCGGCGTGACCCGCGATATCAGCCACGGGATGGTGCGCACCGAAGTCCACTGCGCCAACTGTGGCAGTCATATGGGCCATGTATTCCCGGATGGCCCGCCGCCGACGGGCTTGCGCTATTGCATCAACGGCGTGGCGCTGGCGTTCGACCCGACCTAGCGCCGCGCCGAGAAGAAGTCGCGGAGCAGCGTGGCGGCTTCGGCCTCGCCCACACCGGCCACGATCTCGGGCCTGTGCCGGCTGTGCGCGAAGACACGCGGCCCATGCTCGACACCGCCGCCCTTCGGATCGGAGGCAGCATAGACCAGCCGCGCGAGCCGCGCTTCGGCGATGGCGGCAGCGCACATTGCACAGGGCTCCAGCGTGACCCACAAGGTGCAGCCCGTCAGCCGTTCCGAGCGGAGCACCAGCGCTGCGTCGCGCAGCACCAGCATCTCGGCGTGCGCGGTCGGGTCCGGGCGGGTTTTCGTGAGATTATGGCCTTCGGCCAGCACCTCGCCGCCCGGCCCGGTGAGGACAGCGCCGACTGGCACCTCGCCGACGGCCGCCGCAGCCCGCGCAAGCTCCATCGCCCGCGCCATCAGGGGCGAGGGCGGGAAGCTCACCCTGCTTTCAGCGCGCGGGAGTTGCGCTTGCGCTCGTTCGGATCGAGGTAGCGCTTGCGAATCCGGATGCTGCGTGGAGTCACCTCGACCAGCTCGTCCTCGTCGATATAGGCGATCGCCTGCTCCAGCGTCAGCCGCTTGGGCGGAGACAGCCGAAGCGCGTCGTCCTTGCCGCTGGCGCGGAAGTTGGTGAGTTGCTTCGACTTCAGCGGGTTGACCTCGAGATCGTCGGACTTCGCATTTTCGCCCACGACCATCCCAGTATAAACCGCCTCGCCGGGCACCACCATCAGCTCGCCACGCCCTTCGAGATAGCCCAGCGCATAGCCGACGGCCTCCCCGGTTTCGGTGGAGATCAGCACGCCGTTCTGCCGGCCGGCGATCGGGCCCTTCCAGGGACCGTATTTGTCGAACAGGCGGTTCATGATGCCGGTGCCGCGCGTGTCCGACAGGAACTCGCCATGATAGCCGATGAGGCCGCGCGACGGCGCCGAGAAGGTAAGCCGAACCTTGCCGCCGCCCGACGGGCGCATGTCGGTCATCTCGGCCTTGCGCATCGCCATCTTCTCGACAACGGTGCCCGACCAGGCCTCGTCGACGTCGATCACGACGGTTTCATAGGGCTCGGTACGGTTGTTGGCATCGTCGGTGCGGAAGATCACCCGCGGGCGACCGATCGACAGCTCGAAGCCTTCGCGCCGCATCGTTTCGATCAGCACGCCCAGCTGCAATTCGCCGCGCCCGGCGACGTCGAAGCTGTCCTTCTCCTCGCTTTCGGTGATCTGGATCGCGACATTGCCCTCGGATTCCCGCAGCAGCCGGTCGCGGATCATCCGGCTCGTCACCTTGGAACCTTCCTTGCCGGCGAACGGGCTGTCGTTCACCGAAAAGCGCATCGACAGGGTCGGCGGGTCGATCGGCTGGGCCGGAATCGCCTGCGTGACCGAGATATCGGCGATGGTGTTGGCGACGGTCGCCACCTGAAGGCCGGCGATCGAGATGATGTCGCCTGCCTGGGCCTCGTCGACCGGCACGCGTTCGAGGCCCCGGAAGGCCAGGATCTTGGTAGCACGGCCGTCCTCGACAGTCGCGCCCGTCGGGTCGATCGCCCGGATCGGCATGTTCAGCTTCAGCGTGCCGGTCTGGATCCGCCCGGTCAGCACGCGGCCGAGGAACTGGTCGCGATCCAGCAGCGACACCAGCATCGAGAAGGCGGCGTCCGGATCGGCGGTCGGCGCGCGCACATGGCTGAGGATGGTTTCGAACAGCGGCGACAGATCGCCCGAGCGTACCTCGGCGTCCGGCCCGGCATAGCCGTTGCGCCCCGACGCGAACAGCACCGGGAAATCGAGCTGCTCGTCCGAAGCGCCGAGCGCCACGAACAGGTCGAACACCTCGTCCAGCACTTCCTGCGGGCGGCCGTCGGGCCGGTCGATCTTGTTGACGACGACGATCGGGCGCAAGCCAAGCGCCAGCGCCTTGGAGGTCACGAACTTGGTCTGCGGCATCGCCCCTTCGGCGGCGTCCACCAGCAGGATCACGCCGTCCACCATCGAAAGAATACGCTCCACCTCGCCGCCGAAATCGGCGTGGCCGGGCGTGTCGACGATGTTGATGCGAGTATGCTCTCCGGACGGACTGACCCATTCCACCGAGGTGCATTTGGCCAGGCTGGTGATTCCGCGCTCGCGCTCCAGGTCGTTCGAATCCATGGCGCGCTCGGCGACGCGCTGGTTGTCGCGGAACGTGCCCGACTGGCGGAACAGCTGGTCCACGAGGGTGGTCTTGCCATGGTCGACGTGGGCGATGATCGCCACATTGCGCAGAAGCATCTGGGGGAATCCGTGTGCGGGAGGAAGGGCGCGCCCATAGCGCATCTGCTGCGATGCAACAAGCGCAGCAGGGCCCCGGCATCCCCGCGTCTTTGGCCCGGCCGATCCGGTTGACTTTCAAGGGGGCGCGGGCCAATCCACAGCCGAGTGCCGGGGCCGGGCGGGGCGGACACCCCGGCAACCTGCGACGCGCAAGAGGACATTTTTGTGGACGACGCGAACGGCGTGCCCCTCGAAGACAGCCCGCCGGTGGAGCCCACCGGCAAGAAGCGCGGTGCGGCCGCGCCGCCGCCGCCGCAGACGATCGGCGATGCGCTGCGACGTGCCCGGGAGGCCGCCGGGCTGACGCTGGAGGATGTGGCGGCGCGGACCAAGGTTCGCCCCGGCATCCTGGGCGCGATCGAGGCCGACGCCCACGACAAGCTTCCCGCGCTCACCTATTCACTGGGGTTCGTGAAGGCCTTCGCCCGGACCGTCGGGATGGATCCGGCGGCCGCTGCCGAACGCTATCGCCGGGAATCACAGAAAGGCGACCCGGTGCCGACCATGGTCGATCTCCAGCCGCTGGAGGAGCAGCGCCTGCCCTCCCGGCGGGTGGTGGTGCTGGCGACTGCGGCGCTCGTGCTGGCGCTTGCCTTGTTCTGGGCCTGGGGCGCCGGCTGGCTGACCCCGCCGCAGCCGGCTTCGCCCGAGACGCCTGTCGACGCTTCGGCCGTCCTCCCCGCGCCTCCTGGCGCTGTGGAGGTCACGCCGGGCGCAGCGCCCGTCGATGCCTCCATCGATGCCCCTGTCGATCCGGCGGCAGCGGTGACGATCATGGCGAAGGAAGAGGTCTGGCTTCGCATCGCCGATGGCTCCGAAAGCTTCTTCATGGGCACAATGGCGGCCGGTCAGACCATGATATTGCCGCCCGGCCGCGCCTGGACGCTTCGCACCGGCCGCGCGGGGGCGCTGGACGTGAAGGTCGGGACCCGCGCCGTGCCGCCGCTCGGCGGACCGGCCGAACAGGTGCGCAACGTGTCGCTGAAGCCCGAGGACCTTCTGGCCCGGCCGGTGCCGGCGGCGGGCGGGCTTGCCCCGACCGCAAGCCTGAGCACCAATCCGGGCGCGCCGCCGGCTGCCGCACCGCCGCCACCGGCCGGCTGATTCAGCTTGCCGAAAGCCGTTTTCGCGTTGAACGAGCGCAGCTGAAACCTGCGAAGGCGTTTGCACCGATGATGTCCCGTTTGGTTCTATGTACGGCCCTGCTCTTCGGCACGGTTCCTGTAGCCGCACAGGTGGTTGCCGCCTCGCAGGCGCAGGTCGCGCAGATCGACAAGCGCGTCGGAACGCTGGAAAGCCAGATGCGTGCAGTGCAGCGGCAGGTGTTTCCCGGCGGGGACAAGCGCTTTTTCGCGCCGGAAGTCACCGCCGAGCCGGCGCCGGCCGTCCCGCTGCCGGGCAGCCCTGCCGTCTCGCCCCTGGTCGACCTGACCCAGCGTGTCACCACGCTGGAGACGCAGCAGCGCCAGCTGACCGGGCAAGTCGAGCAATTGCAGTTCCAGATGCGCCAGCTGGAGAGCGCAATGGCGAAGCTGCGCGGCGATGCGGAGTTCCGGCTTGATGCACTGGAAGGCAAAGGGCCGGTGACGGCCGGGCCCGGGGCCGCGACCCCGGCTCCACCACCTGCATCGTTCGTGGCACCGCCACCCGGCAGCGCGACGGCCGTGCGGCCTGCCCCCCCGCCGACGAGCCTGCCAGCCCCCTCTCCGGTCCCGAACGCGTCCCCGGCCCCGAACGCGTCCACGGCTTCGCCGGGCGACGCTGCGGAAGCGCAATATCGGGCCGGCTACGCCCTCTATACGGCCGGGGATTTTGCCGGCGCAGCAAAGGCCCTGAACGATTTCGCGACCGCCAACCCGAGGCATCCCCGCGCGTCCAACGCCCAGTTCTGGGCCGGGCGATCGTTGCTGGCGCAGGGCAAGGCGCCCGAGGCTGCCAAAGCCTTTCTCGCCGGCTACCAGAAGTTCCCGCGCGGCGAACGAGCCCACAACAGCCTGCTCTGGCTGGGGAAATCACTGACGCAGATGAACCAGCCCAAGGCCGCCTGCCAGGCGCTGGACCAGCTCCGCACCGCCTACCCCGACCGCCTGACCGGGCAGGTTGCCACCGATGCCGCCGCCGCCCGTGCCGACGCCCGCTGCGGCGGCTGAGACGGACGAGCTTGCCGTCCGGGCGTTTACCGTCCGGGCGGTTATCCTCCGGACGTTCGCCGCCGAAACCGCGCGCCTGGCGGGCTCGGGGTTCGCGGCCGATACCCGGCTTGCAGTTGCCGTATCGGGCGGTGGCGATTCGCTGGCGCTGATGTGGCTTGCGGCCGAGGCATTTCCCGGCCGGGTGCAGGTGCTGAGCGTCGATCATGGGCTGCGGGCGGAGGCGGCGGCCGAATGCGAGACCGTGGCGCAGCTCGCCGCCGGGATCGGCCTGCCGCAGGCCACGCTGCGCCTGGACGCGCCTCTTGCCCGGGCCAATGTGCAGGCCGAGGCCCGACGCGCCCGCTATGCCGCGATGGCGCGATGGATGGCGGACAACGACATTCGCTACCTGCTCACTGCGCACCATGCCGACGACCAGGCCGAAACGATCCTGATGCGGCTGGCTCGCGGCAGCGGTGTCGCCGGGCTCGCCGGCATTCGCACCGCAGCCGAGATCGAGCGGGTTCGCGTGCTGCGGCCCCTGCTCGGCTGGCGCCGCGGGGCCCTTCGCGAGCTGCTTCCGCCCGACTGGACACCTGCCGACGATCCGGGCAACCGCGACAGCCGTTACGACCGGACCGGGATCCGCGCGCTGCTTGCCCGCGAGCCCCTGCTCGATCCCGAGCGACTTGCCGCGTGCGCGGCGCATCTGGCCGACGTGGAGGATGCGCTGGGCTGGGCGGCCGAGCGGGCGTGGCAGTCGCGCCGGCAGATGACCGACTCCGGCCTGCTGCTGGACCCGGAGGGGCTGCCGCCCGAGCTTCGGCGTCGGCTCCTGCTGCGGGGGCTGGCGACGTTCGGAGTCGAAGCCGACGGGCCGTCCGTCGCTCGGCTGCTGGGCAAGCTGGCGGCGGGCGGCACGAGTTCGCTGGGTACGGTCTGCGCCGCTGTCCGGCCGGATGGGCGCTGGCGGCTGGCACGGGCGCCGGTGCGGCGGCCGCGCTGACAAACGGCAGATCGGCAGGGCAGCTTGACCGCCGGCAACGCATGCTTAGGGTGGATTCGGGGGGAGAAGATCATGCAGGGTACGATGCGCGCGCTTCAGGTAGCGCTGCTGCTGGCGGCGGCGCCCGGGGCGGCACAGGATGCCGCCGCCGATCAGGCGCTGATGCTAGCCCGGGCCGATGCGGCGAGGCTGCCGGGCGAATGGGTACCGCCACCCGGCCTGCCGATCAGCCACTTCACGCTGGCCTATGCCAAGCTCATGTGCACGGCGGTGTTCGTGAGCGGGATGGACCCCGATTTCGCCCGGGCGACCCTGGGCGATGCCAACGCGCTCGCGGCCGTTGCACACCGGACGCAGTCGCTGCCGCCTGTGGTGGACAAGGCCCGGCGGGAGGTGCGCGTGACCACCCGCGAAGGCCTGACGCGGGTGGCGCGCCACTATGGCGATCAGGGTTGCGTGAGCCTGCCCGAGGGGGAGAACGGCATAGGGTTCGCGCCTAGATCCGTGCCGCGCAACCTGCCGCCGGCTGCGACCACGCCATGGCCGATGGGCGACCTGCTGTCGGCACCGTCCCCCGGGCTCGACGCCGCTGCCGTGAAGCGGGCGGTCGACGCCGCCTTCGCGCCGGACGACGCGCTGACGCAGGCTTATGTGGTCACCTGGAAAGGGCAGATCGTCGGCGAGCGCTACGGCGCGACTGCCAATGCCGCCATGCCGCTCGAAGGCTGGTCCATGGGCAAGAGCATCATCGCGACGCTGATGGGCGTGTTGATCGAACGGGGGAGCTACAGCCTGGAGCAGAAAGCCCCGATCGCCGAGTGGCAGGGCGACGCCCGGCGCGACATCCGCATCCGCGATATCCTGCAGATGTCCAGCGGGCTCCGCATCCGTGCCGAGCAGGACCCCGACTATGTCTATGACGGGCGCTATCCAGACCATTGGTACTTCTACACCGGCAACGACGCGTTCGCTTATGCCCGCACCCGCCCGCAGGAGTGGCTGCCCGGCACCATCGGCCGCTATCGCAACACCGATCCCGTGCTGGCGAGCCTGTTGGTGCGCCAGGCCGTGGAGGCCGGCGGCGGCGATTACTTGACCTTCCCGCAGACCGCCCTGTTCGATCGGATCGGCATCCGCTCGGCGGTGCTGGAAACCGACGCGACCGGCAATTTCCTGACACAGGGCTATGATCTGATGACCGGGCGCGACTGGGCGCGGCTGGGCAATCTCTATCTGCAGGATGGCATGTGGCAGGGCCGGCGCCTGCTGCCCCAGGGCTACACCGGCTTCGTCCGCTCGGTCGCGCCGGCCTGGGCGGCAGACGGGCGCCCGATCTATGGCGGCTTGTTCTGGGTCAACGGCGACGGCGGGATGCCGGTGCCGAAGGACTCCTATTTCATGGCCGGTGCAGGCGGCCAATATGTGATCATCGTTCCGTCGCACGATCTGGTCGTGGTTCGGCTGGGCCGGTACGCCGGCGCCCGCCCCGCCCAGGCGGCGCTCAACCGGTCTTTGGCGCTGCTGATGAAGGCGGTCCCCGCCAGCCGATGAGCCCGACCCGCAAGGCGCCGAACTCTCTCAGAGCCGCAGCCTGTTAGAACAGGGTTTCGTCGGGCATTACATTGCGGCCGGTCAGACGGCGATGCTCGTTGATGGCGAAACGGTCTGTCATGCCCGCCACATAGTCCCCGATGATCCGCGCGCGCCAGGGCTCGCCCTCGCCCTCCAACCTGCCTCGCCACTCAGCGGGCAGCTGCGCCGGGTCTGCATGCAGCGCCGAGAACAGGTCGCCCACTACCTGCTCGGCAGGGCGCCGCAAGCGCGCCACCGAGGGATGGGTGTACATCGCCGACATCAGGTGCACCCGTAGCGGACCGATTGCCAGCAGCATGGCCGGGGAGAAGGCAACGAGCGCGTGGCCCGCCGCGCGGATGTCGTCCACGTCGCCGGGCAACCGTTCGGCCAGCCGCAGCCCGGTTTCGGCGAGGAGGCTTTCGACCATGGCCCCGATCAGGTCGCGGATCAGGTGCGGCACCAGCCGCGCCAGCCGCGCCTCGCCCGGCCAGCGCAGCTTCACCTCTCGCCAAAGCGTCTCCACCAGCGGCACGGCGGCGCAAACCGACTCAAGGTCGAGCAGGCCGGCGCGAAGTCCGTCGTCCAGATCGTGCGCGTTATAGGCGATGTCGTCGGCGAGCGCGGCCACCTGCGCTTCCAGCCCGGGCCAGCAGTGCAGTTCGAGCGGCCAGGCCGCCTCCTGTGCGGCCAGCGCCCATCCTGGAGACAGCACCGGGCCGTTGTGCTTGGCGAGCCCTTCCAGCACTTCCCAGCTGGGGTTCAACCCGTCGTAGGCCGGAGTTCGGCTTTCCAGCCGGGTGAGGATCCGGACGGCGTGGCCATTATGGTCGAATCCGCCGAACGGCGCCATTGCCCGGGTGAGCGCGTCCTCGCCGGAGTGGCCGAACGGCGGATGACCAAGATCATGGCCGAGCGCGACCACTTCGGCGAGATCCTCGTTCAGCGCCAGCACCCGGGCGACCGTGCGCGCGATCTGCGCGACTTCGAGGCTGTGGGTGAGCCGGACCCGGAAATGATCGCCATCGGGCGCCACGAACACCTGCGTCTTGGAGCGCAGGCGGCGAAATGCAGTGCTGTGGATCAGCCGGTCGCGATCGCGCGCGAACGCCGTCCGCAGCGGGCTTTCAGCCTCTGCGAACAGCCGTCCGCGCGACCTGTCGGGATCGGTGGCGAAGGCAGCGCGTGGCATGGTACCCGGTTGCGGGCGACGGCCACCGAGTCAAGGGGCAGGCAAGGCTCAAAGCCCGAAGCGTGCCGACAGCGCGGGGCCGATCACCACCTGCGTTGTCCGGAAGTCCCGCTCGCTGGACCGGTTGCGCTGGACATCGGCCGTCAGCACCAGGTCGGCAGCGTTGGACAGCGGAACGAACAGCCGCGCCCGGGCGCGCATGAACAGGTCGCGCCGTCGGACATCGCCCTGGCGATCGTAGCGGCGCACCTCGGCGTCGGCGCGGATGTTGAAGGTGAGGCGCTCCCCCAGCGGTTCGCTGTGCGACAGCTGGGCGCCGAGCAACGTGCGATCGAGCGCATCGAGGGTGGAATCCCTCCGGCGCAGGAACAGGTTCAGATTGGTCGGGCCCCAGCTGCGGCGAAGGCCCGCCGTGATCGTGTGGAAGGTCAGGATATGGCCCCCGAACAGCCCGTCGTAGAGGCTCAGCGGCTCGTAGCTGGCATAGGGCGCGGCGCCCTGCGAAGGGGTGCGGGCGTTGATCTCGCCCTTCAGCCACCAGCCGCTGCTGCTTCGCGCGCCATCGGACGGAATTGCGGACACAAAGGCGTTCGCTTCGGTCACCAGCCGCGCCGGCCCGAGCGACCAGTTGCGCCCCAGCGTCGCCTCGGGCTCGAACGCAAGACCGCTGCGCAGGGCCCTGGGCGCAAGCGCAAGGTTCGAACGCCAGTTCAGCGGAATGAACGGAGCAATGCTCCACGGCCGCGGCGTCACTTCATATTGCGCTGCTTCTTCCTCAGGGCTTTCGGGGTCGTCGTGCCGATCGGCCTGATATTCCAGCTCGGGCAACGTAAGCTCGGATTGGGCGACCAGGGGCGATGACAGGAGGAACGCGGCCATCCAGCTGAAGATTCGAACAGCGCCCATCGCCCGATTAGGGCATGCGAGGCACCTGTCGTCAATCAGCGGCAGAGGATCGACCCGTCGCAGGCGGCCTTCCCAGGAGGATGGCCAGGTCCGCCGCCTGGGCTGGCACCGGCACGGCGGTCGGCGTTCCCGAATAGCGCGGCGCAGGCATTGGCTGCATCATCCCGCCCACCTCGGCAAAGGCACCGCGCGCGCGATTGTGCGGGTGCGCGGGCGCCTCCGCCATTGACAGCACCGGTGCGAAGCAGACGTCGGTCATTTCCATCCGTTCGCACCAGTGGTCGCGCGTCTGCGTCAGGAACAATGCCGTGAGCTTTGCCTTCAGCGCCGGCCATTTCGCGGCCTCCATCTGGGCGTCGAACTCCGGGTCGGCGTCCAGCCCTGTCAGCCGCCTGAGCTCGGCATAGAATTGCGGCTCGATCGAACCTACTGAGACATAGCGGCCGTCGGCGCATTCGAACGTGTCATAGAAATGCGCACCGGTGTCGAGCAGGTTCACCCCGCGCTCATCCTTCCACATGCCCAGTTCCCGAAAGCCCCAGATCATGCCCATCAGCACGGCGGCGCCCTCGGTCATCGCGCAGTCGATCACCTGACCCTTGCCGGTGCCCCGCGCCGAGAGAATCGCCGAGACCATGCCGAACGCCAGCATCATGCC
>JANPJJ010000125.1:0-16160 GCA_031425455.1 Sandaracinobacter sp.
TCCAGCATGGTCTGCACCATCTCGGCGCGGATATCGGTAGCCGAGTCCACCGGGGCGACCGGAAAATAGCCGCCCTTCGCGCGCGGCCGGTGGCCCAGATTGCCTTCTTCGTAGGTGCGGCCCGTGTTGGTCGGCAGCTCGATATCGTCCAGGCTGTAGAAGCTGCTGTTGTAGGTGGTGCCGAACTTCACATCGTCGAAGATGAAGAATTCGGCTTCGGGTCCGACATAGACGGTGTCGCCGATGCCGGTGCCTTTCAGATAGGCCTCGGCGCGCTTGGCGGTGGAGCGGGGATCGCGGCCATAGAGTTCGCCGGTCGCGGGCTCGACGATGTCGCAGAAGATCACCAGCATCGGCGTCGCGCTGAACGGATCGACATAGACTGCATCCAGGTCGGGCTTCAGGATCATGTCGCTCTCGTTGATCACCTTCCAGCCGGCGATCGACGAGCCGTCGAACATGAAGCCCTCGTCCAGATTGTCCTCATCGATGACCCGCCTGGCCATCGTCAGGTGCTGCCACTTGCCCTTGGGATCGGTGAAGCGGAGGTCGACCCACTCGATCTCCTTGTCCTTGATCATCTTCAGGATGTCGCTCGGCTTGTTTGCCATCTGGTCCTCGCTCGTGTGGTAGTTCTGGGAAGCGGCCTCGCCGGAATTCGCGGCTTGTAAAAAACAGTCTAGATCGCGTCGAGATCGGTCTCGCCGGTGCGGATGCGGATCGCGCGCTCGATCGTGGAGACGAAGATCTTGCCATCGCCGATGCGCCCCGTGCGGGCGGCCGTCGCGATGGCTTCCACGACTCGATCGACCTGGCCGTCGTCCACCACCACTTCCAGCCGCACTTTGGGCAGGAAATCGACGATATACTCGGCGCCCCGATAAAGCTCGGTGTGACCCTTCTGCCGACCGAAGCCCTTTGCCTCGGTAACCGTGATGCCGGACACGCCGATTTCGTGCAGCGCCTCTTTCACTTCATCGAGCTTGAAGGGCTTGATGATCGCTTCGACCTTTTTCATGGTTGCTGCTCTACTCCCTCGACCGGCGTTCCGGCGCATCTTACTCGGCGCTCCACATTCGGCGCATCGCGCGTTGCGCGCAAGGCCCGAGACCCTCGCGCAACTCGCACTCCCCTTCCCACAGCAAAGGCCGTGCCAACCAACCGCGCCGGGGCAGCACGAAGGTGCGCGCCAGGTTTCTGCCCGTTTTGCAGGCAGCATGATCGAATAGAAGGCAGAGCGCCTCGATGTCGGCTTCCCGACGACGGGTCGCTCTCACACCCCCATTCGGACCGGCGGGATCTCGCCCAGCGACGTGTCCGGGCTCGACGGCGTCCAGCCATGGCCCGGGCGGAAAATAGTGTCTCGCCCGGCCATGATATCACCCGAGGCCACTTGCAGCGCGAGCCGTTCACGATCGCGCCGGACATATTCCTCGGTGATGGCATCGATCGTATCGACGGGGGTTCCGAGCTCTGCCAGCGCAATCCGGCCGACCTCGATCGCGCTGTGGAACAGCTCGCGCACTGCAAGGTCGATGTCGGCGGCGACGAGCCGCATATAGTGCGTGCGATCGTGGGCGCGGACCACGATCCGCAGGTGGGGAAAGGCCTGGCGTACCGCATCCAGACGCTCCGGCGCCCAGGACCCGCCGCCGGTCGTCACCACCAGCAGCTGGGCATCGCGCGCGCCGGCCGCTCGGAGCACGTCCGGGCGGAAGCCGTCGCCGTAATAGACCTTCCAACCGAAGGTGCGGGATTGCTCGATCTGATCGGGCTTGGTGTCGATCAGCACCACGTCGACGCCGCGGGCGTGCAGCAGTTGCGTCACGATCTGTCCGAACCTGCCATAGCCCAGCACGATCACGGTGCCGGGGCCGGCGGCCTCGGGCCCCTCCATGCCATCGGTGCTGGCAGCGGGCGGCGGCGGCGCGAAGCGGCGCCACAGGATCGACAGCACGAGCGCCACCGCCATGGAAAGCGTGACAACGGCGGTGAACAACGACGCCGCCTCGGGTCGGATCAGCAGGCCGGCGACCGCCGCTGCCAGCAGCACGAAGGCGAACTCGCCGCCTTCCGAGAGCAGCAGCCCCATCGGCCAGGCATCGCGCCACGGCGTTCCGAAGGCCCGTGCAAGAGCGGCGATGAGCACTGTCTTCACCACCACGAGCGCGGTCACCAGCATCAGCACCTGGCCCGGATTGTCGACCACCACGCGGAGGTTCAGGCCCATGCCGACCGCCAGGAAGAACAGGCCCAGCAACAGGCCGCGGAATGGCTCGATGTCGGCTTCGAGTTCATGCCGATAGGGACTGTCGGCAAGCATCACGCCTGCAACGAACGCCCCCAGCGCCATCGAGAGCCCGAAGCTCTGCATCAGGAGCGCCGCGCCGAGCACGGTGAGCAATGCCGCAATGACGAAGATGTCGCGGCTGCCGACCTGGCCGAACAGCTTCAGCGCGGGGTTCAGGATCAGCCGCCCCACCAGCACCAGCCCGGTAATCGCCACCAGCGAATAGATGACCAGCATCACACCCTCGGGCGCCTCCGGATCGGGCACGCGCGACAGGGCCGCCACCACGATCAGCAGCGGCACGATCGCGAGGTCCTGCAAGAGCAGGATGGAGAAGGTGCGGTCGCCCTCGGGCGTGTTCAGCTCGCCCTTTTCCTGGAGATATTGCACGACGAGCGCAGTGGAGCTCAGGGCGAGCGGCAGGCCCACCACCAATGCAGCCTGCCAGGACAGGCTGGTGAGGACCAGCAGCACGCCGGTCAGCGCAAGTCCGCAGATCACCACCTGGAGTGTGCCCAGCCCGAAAATGTCGCGCCGCATCGCCCACAGCCGGCTCGGCTGCAGCTCCAGCCCGATCACGAACAGCAGCAGCACGATGCCATATTCGCCGAACTTCAGGATATCCTCGGTCTCGGTGATGAGGCCCAGGCCGTAGGGCCCGATCAGCATGCCCGCCGTCAGATAGCCGAGCACGGCCCCCAGCTTGAACCGGCTGAACAGCGGGACCATAATCGCGGCCGCCGCCAGGAACACGACCGCTTCGCGCAGCAGGGTGCCGTCGGTCGCCCCCGCCACCGGCCTAGCCCGCCGGAGTCAGTGCGGCAGCCTCGGCTGCGGCGGCAGCCGCCGCCTCGAACGAAAGCAGGATGGAGGCATGGCGCGCCGGATGGGCCCGCGCCGGCTCGAACAGCCCCAGCCGGGGAAACCGCACGGCCAGCGCATCCGGAAGCGGGCCGCTGCCCTTCAGCCAGGCCGCGAGCAGAGCATGCGCCTGCGCCAGCGACACGCCGGTCTCGCCCAGCACTCCGCCGCCCAGAATTGCGGCAGAGGCCTGCCCCAACGCGCAGGCGCGCACCTCCTGCCCGAAATCCACGATGCGCCCGTCGGCATCCACCACTACCTCCGCGGTCACCCGGCTGCCACACACCGGCGAGCTGCGCCGGGCGCTGGCCTGGGGGGCGGTCAATCTGGTCGCGTGGGGAATAGAGGCCGCAAGTCGGAGAATCTCGGCATTGTAGAGCGGCGTCTCCATGCCACCCGATATAGGCAGGGGCTCAGGGCTTGGCAAAGGTCGCGCGATAGTCCGGCTTTAGAAAAGGCAGCGCGGGCGCGGGATCGAGCGTGACGATATAGCTCCCTTCGGACCAGGGGCCCGCGACATAGGGCTCGACCAGCACGCGAAAGCTGTGGATGCTGCCCTCGCCCACCGGCACCAGCGTCCGTTCGGCAAGCGGCGGGCAATCGGCGAACATGCTGTTCACCTGGTCGCCGCGGCGAATGGCCCGCTCGGCATCGAGCGCCGCGCACCAGGCCGGCGTCAGCGCCGCAAAGGCTGCCGTCGGATCGGTGAACAGGTCGGCGAAAAAGATCGGCCTCTGCCTCGCACGATCGAACAGCCGGGCACCATAGCCCAGATTGCCGTGCGCTCCCCCGGTATAGCCGCTGGCCTCGACACTGAGAGCCAGCAGCGTCGGCGTCTCCGCCTCGGCGGACCAGCGCTGCGACCAGAGATAGGGGCGGAACGGGAATTTCGCCTTCGCCGCCTGGGACGCGTCTCGGGACGCGGCGGCCTGCTCCTTCGCCAGCTCGCGCTCGGCCTCGGCGCGCATCGCGGCGAACAGCAACGACTCCAGCACCGCCTCGGGCGGCGCGGTCCAGCGGAACCGAAGCTCGGGTGTGTCGGCGCG
Source organism: Sandaracinobacter sp. (assembly GCA_031425455.1). Classification (GTDB taxonomy): domain Bacteria; phylum Pseudomonadota; class Alphaproteobacteria; order Sphingomonadales; family Sphingomonadaceae; genus Sandaracinobacteroides. The sequence goes on from JANPJJ010000125.1 coordinate 4,198, forward strand.
CAGCATCAGGTCGGAAGCCGGGATGGCCTCGGCCCGGGCGGGCGGCACCAGCAGGGACCAGAGCAAGAGGAGCAGGATCACGCCCGCGCCGAGGATGCGCAGCAAGAGCGCCCGTTCGCCGAGAGTGGGGATGTTCATCTCCTTGGATGACGTGATTGTTGTAGGTTGATTTGGCTATTGCTGCGTCAGCTTATGTGTGTGTGGAGCGGACGGCCACAGTGCCGTCCTTTCCGACGGTCACTGCAACGCCCCTCGCTGCAAGTTCGTCGCGAATGCTGTCGGCCGTCCTCCAGTCCTTCGCTGATCGTGCCGCCTTGTAGCGGGCCAACTCGGCTTCGAACTTAGACGTTTGCATTGTATCGAGTGTGCCCGGAGAGATCCCGAGCCCGCCGAGCGAGAAAAACGCGAGCGTGTCGTTCAGGGCCTGCCACGACCGCGACGATCTCAGTGTGGCCAACCCTGCCAACGAGGCCGGGGTATTGAGGTCGTCCATCAGCTGCGAAAGCTCGGCATCCGGATGCGCTGGATCATCGCGTAACGGCATGTCCACATCGCCCGATCTTTGCCAGCTCTCGTAGCGCGCCTTGCTCTGCGCCAGCAGTTCGTCGGTCCACATCAACGGCTGCCGATAATGCGCGCTCAGTAGTGCCAGTCGCAGCACTTTGCCCGGCCAGCCGGCGTCCAGCAGCTCCCTCGGTGTCACGATATTGCCCAGCGACTTCGACATCTTGGTGTCGCCCATCGTCAGGAAGCCGTTGTGCATCCAGATGCGCGACAGCTCGGCGCCGTCGTGGACGCAGCAGCTTTGCGCCCGCTCGTTCTCGTGGTGCGGAAACTGCAGGTCCAGCCCGCCGCCGTGGATGTCGATCGTGTCGGTCTCGAGCACGGTGCGGATCATCGCGCTGCACTCGATATGCCAGCCTGGTCGGCCGCGGCCCCAGGGCGACGGCCACCCCGGCTGGTCTTCGCGGCTCGGCTTCCACAGCACGAAATCGCCGGGGCTGCGTTTCCACGGCGCCACTTCCACCCGGGCGCCGGCGATCATCTCGTCCATGGGTCGGCGCGACAGCTTCCCATAGCCGTCGAACGTCGACACCTCGAACAGCACATGGCCTTGCGCCTGGTAGGCGAAGCCGCGAGCGATCAGGGCCGCGATCATCGCGATCATGCCCTGGTCTCCCTCCACATGCTCGGTCGCGCGCGGGTTGAAATCGGGCGTCAGGCACCCGAGCGCCGTCATGTCCTCGAAATAATGCGCCTCATAGCGGGCCGCGATCGCGCTGGGCGCGACATTCTCCGCAACCGCCTTCGCCAGGATCTTGTCGTCGATGTCGGTGATGTTGCGGGCGTAGCGGACATTTTCCGGGCCATGGAGGTGCCGGAGCAACCGGTAGAGCATATCGAACACCACCGCGGGCCGGGCATTGCCGATATGTGCCCGGCCATAGACCGTGGGCCCGCAGACATACATCGTCAGCGGCCTGCCGGGCTCGGGCACGCGCACCTCGACCTTTTCCCGGCGCATCGTGTCGTAGAGCTTCAGCATCAGATGCTGACCTGTTCGCCCTTCGCCGCCCCCTCGTCCAGCAGCTTGTCCAGCGCTTCGCGGTCCGCGGGCGAATAACCGCCCTCGTCTCCGGCCGGCGCAGCGCCGAACGGCTCTTCCAGCGGCGGATGGCCCGGCGGCAGCCCCAACCCGGGGATGGTGCCGAGCGGCGGCCCCATCTCGGCCTCCTGCTGGATGTCCTGCACCCAGCCCACCATCGCATTGGCGCTGAGCGCCAGCAACGGCGCCGATTTGCTCTTCAAGAGCCAGTCGGGGGGGGTCTTGTCGGGATCGAACAGGCCGGTCGCGAACTGCGTGAGCAGGAATAGCACCGAAGCGAGAATCACCCCCTTCAGCGCCCCGAAGCCGAGCCCGAGCAGCCGGTCCATCGGCCCAAGCACGCTTCGCTTTGCCGCCCCGCCGATGGCGCCGGCGATCATCCGCGCGACGATCACCGTCCCGAAAAACAGCAGCAGGAAGGCGACGATCGCTGCCGGCGCTTCGCCCCCCACCTTCGGTACCAGCCAGCCGGTTGCCTGCTCGTGGAACAGCCGCACCACAACGGCCGCGCCGACCCAGCCGGCCAGGCTCAGCGCCTCGTGGGTGAATCCGCGCATCAGCCCGCCGATCGCCAGCAGGCCCACAAGCACGATCACGATCCAGTCGAAACCGTTGAGGCTGTCCAAAAAGCTCATGGCGGGCTGCTAGGCCTTCGACTTGAGCCGGTCAACGAGCGCCGCGACGCTTGGCACCGGCGTGACATGAAGCCGCCCCACCCCCTTCGTCCCCGGCGGCGCAAGCGCGCGACCGAAGCCCAGCTTCTCCGCCTCCTTCAGCCGCAGATTGGCGTGCGCGCTAGGTCGCACCTCGCCCGACAGGGCAAGCTCCCCGAAGGCCAGGCAGTCCCCCGGCACCGGCACATCGAGCAGCGCGGAGACCAGCGCCGCCGCCACCGCCAGGTCGGCTGCCGGGTCTACCACGCGCAGACCGCCGGCGACGTTCAGATAGACCTCCGAACTGCCGAAGCCGAGCCCGGCCCGCGCCTCCAGCACGGCCAACAGCATCGCCAGCCGGCCGCTGTCCCACCCGACAACGGCACGGCGCGGCGTCGCACCGGAGGGAAGCCGTACGGTAAGCGCCTGCAGCTCCACCAGCACCGGGCGGGTCCCTTCCAGCGCCGGAAAGACGACGGCGCCGGCAACCGGGGTTTCGCGCTGCGTCAGGAACAGGCTGGAGGGGTTCGGCACCTCTGCCAGCCCGTCGGATTCCATGGCGAACACACCGATCTCGTCGGTGCCGCCGAACCGGTTCTTCACGGCCCGAAGCACCCGATACTGGTGCGCCCCGTCGCCTTCGAAATAGAGCACGGCATCCACCATATGCTCCAGCACGCGCGGGCCCGCGATCTGCCCGTCCTTGGTGACATGGCCCACCAATATCAGCGCGGTGCCGGATTGCTTGGCCCAGGAAATCAGCTCCAGCGACGCTGCACGCACCTGGCTCACCGTGCCGGGTGCCCCCTCCAGCTGATCGGAATGCATGGTCTGGATGCTGTCGATCACCAGCATCGCCGGCGGCACGCCAGCCGACATCGTCGTCAGGATGTCGCGCACCGACGTCGCCGCCGCCAGCTTTTCCGGCGCGTCCGCCAGCCCCAGCCGCCGCGCGCGGAGCCGCACCTGATCGGCCGATTCCTCGCCCGACACATAGGAGACCGCATGGCCGGCCCGGGCCATGCGCCCGGCCGTCTGCAGCAGCAGCGTGGATTTCCCGATTCCCGGGTCGCCGCCGATCAGGATCGCCGATCCCGGCACCATTCCGCCCCCCAGGGCGCGGTCCAGCTCGCCGAAGCCCGTCGCCAGCCGGGTCGGCAGCTCGATCACGGCATCCAGCGGCTGCATCTCCAGCACGCGGCCGCCCGCCTTCAGGCTGTGCTTTTGCGCAAACGGAGTTGCGGCCGGCGCCGCCTCCTGCTGCAAGCTGTTCCATTCGCCGCAATCAGGGCACTGGCCCTGCCATTTGGGGCTCACGCTCCCGCAGGACTGGCAGACGTAACGAAGCTGTGGACGGGCCATCCCCCCGGTCCTAGAGCAACGGCCGCCGTCGCGAAACTGCGGCCTTTCAGGAACCGTCTTGACCCCGCTCGCCATTCTCCTCCTGTCGCTCAGCATGTCGGCCGATGCGTTTGCCGCGGCCATCGCGCGCGGGGCCGTGCACCGGCCGTCGCTGCCGCAGGCGCTGAAATCGGGCCTGGTGTTCGGCACGATCGAGGCGCTGACCCCGATCCTCGGCTGGGCGCTGGGGCGCGCGGCCAGCGCCTATGTCGAGGCGTTCGATCATTGGATCGCGTTCGGCCTGCTGCTCGCGGTGGGCGGCAAGATGATCCTGGAGGCGGTGACCCGCGACCCGGCCGCCGTGCCCGACCTGCCCACCGGCCGGGCCGGGGCGGTCGGCCTGGTGATGACGGCGATCGGTACCAGCGTCGATGCCGCGGCGATCGGCGTCTCGCTGGCGCTGATCGGCGCCAATATCTGGATCGTCGCGCTGTCGATCGGAGCGACCACGTTCGCGCTTGCGACGCTGGGTCTCCTCATCGGCCGGGCCGCCGGCGCCCGGCTCGGCTCGGCAGTGGAGTTTGTCGGCGGCCTCGCGTTGATCGGGCTCGGGACGCACATCCTGGCCGACCATATGGGCTGGATTTAGCCTCCCGAACTCAGAGATCACGTCATCCCGGCGAAGGCCCGACTGGGAAGCGAAGGTCTAACCCGGAACCGTCCCGCTCAGCTTCAGCGCCTCGCCAGCCAGGTGGAGCGAGCCCGTTACCAGCACCCGGCTCGGCGCCGGCACTGCGCCCAGCGCGGCCATCAAGCCAGGCGCCTCGTCAGCCACCATCCCCAATCCGTTCGCAACACTTGCCAGATCGGAAGGGCCCACACTCTCATGCCCATCCACCGGCACCATCGTCATCCGCGTACCGCGCGGGAACGCCCGCAGGAACCCCCCATGGTCCTTGGTCGGCAGCATCCCGACCACCAGGTGCAGCGGCAGCACGGGGGTCGCCCCCGCGGCGAACTGCGCCAGCGCCTTGCCGGCGGCGGGGTTGTGCCCGCCGTCCACCATCAGCTCCGAACCCGCGGGCAGCGCCGCCGCGAGCGGCCCGGCGGCGAGCCGCTGCAACCGGCCCGGCCACTGCGCCCAGCCCATCGCGCCGCGAAGTGCGGCATCGGGAACCGCAAGCTCGTCCTGCGCACGAAGCATCGCGACGGCGAGCGCGGCGTTGTCGATCTGATGGGCGCCCGGCAGCTTCGGCAGCGGCAGCTTCAGCGGCTCCTCATCGCCGAACCGGCGGAACGCGAGCTGGCTTTCATAGACCGCCGCGTCCCAGGCCTCGCCGCGCGGCATCAGCTTCGCGCCCCGGGGCACGGCCACTTCGGCCACGGCCGAGGCGATTGCCGCAGGATATTTCTGCGTGACGAGCGGCACGCCGCGCCGCGCGATCCCCGCCTTCTCGCCGGCGATGTGGCGCAACGTCGGACCCAGGATTGCGACATGATCCAGCGCAAGCTGGGCGATCCCCGTCACGGCGGGTTTCGGGATCACATTGGTGGAGTCCAGCCGGCCGCCGAGCCCGACTTCCAGCACGACCGCATCGGCCGGGGTGGCCGCAAACAGCAGAAAGGCAGCCGCCGTCAGCACCTCGAAGAAGGAGATCGGCTGCCCGGCGTTGAAGCGCAGCGTCTCGGCGATCGCCTCGGCGAACTCCTCGTCGGAAACCAGCGTTCCCGCCAGCCGGATACGCTCGTTCACGCGAACCAGATGCGGTGACGTGAACACATGAACCCGGTGCCCGGCGGCCTCGAGGCCCGCGCGCAGGAACGCGCAGGTCGATCCCTTGCCGTTGGTCCCCGCCACATGGAACACCGGCGGCAGCTTCAGGTGCGGGCTTGCCATTCGCTTCAGCAGGCGCTCGATCCGGTCGAGCGAGAGATCCACGCCCGCCACCCGCTGCTGCCCGGCGGCGCGAAGCAGCCGGTCCAGCACGGGATTGTCGGAACGGGCGAAATCGATCTGTTTCGCCGTCATTTCCGGATCATTGTTTCATCAACAGCCCAATCAGGCGCCCCAGCGTGTCGGCGAGGTCGGCGCGCTTCACCACCATGTCGATCATGCCATGTTCCAAGAGATATTCGGCACGCTGGAACCCGGGCGGCAGCTTCTCGCGGATGGTGGATTCGATCACCCGGGCGCCGGCGAACCCGATCAGGGCGCCGGGCTCGGCGATATGGATGTCGCCCAGCATCGCATAGCTTGCGGTCACGCCCCCGGTGGTCGGGTCGGTCAACACCACGATATAGGGCAGCCGGGCTTCCTTCAGCTCCTGGATGGCAACCGTGGTCGCGGGCATCTGCATCAGCGACAGGATGCCTTCCTGCATGCGCGCGCCGCCGGCCGCCGTGAACATCACGAACGGCACCCGGGCTTCGATCGCGGCGCGGGCGCCGGTGACGAAAGCCGAGCCGACGCCGATTCCCATCGAGCCACCCATGAAAGCGAAATCCTGCACCCCGACCACGGCGTCGCGGCCCCGGATCCGGCCCTTGGCAATCAGCAGCGCGTCCGGCTCCCCCGTGGCGGCACGCGCCGCCTTCAGCCGATCGGGATAGCGTTTCTGATCGCGGAACTTCAGCGGATCGTCGGCCGGCATGGTCACGGCAATGCGGCTGAACACGCCCTCGTCGAACAGCATGGCAAACCGCGCCGGGGCGCCGATCCGCTCATGGTGGCCGCATTCCGGGCAAACGGACAGATTGGCCTCGAACTCGCGGGTATAGAGCATCGCATTGCAATTGCGGCACTTGGTCCACAGATTGTCCGGCGTCTCCCGACGGGTCACGAAGTTGGTCAGCCGCTGGCGCGACCTGGTGATCCAGCTCATGCGGCCCTCTCCAATCGAGCGGACCGCACGGCGTCTGCCAGCCCGGCGACGAACGCCTCCACCTCGCCCGGAATGTCGTTCGACTTGCGGGCATGCGCCGCGCCCACCAGCTCGACGATGGCCGACCCTACCACGACGGCGTCGGCATGGCGCGCGATCGCCTGCGCCTGCGCCGGCGTTCTAATGCCAAACCCGACTGCCACCGGAAGCGAGGTCGCCGCCTTCAGCCGGGCAACCGCAGCCGCGATATCGCCGGCGTCCGCGCTGTTCTGCCCGGTGATCCCGGCAACGGCGACATAATAAAGAAATCCCGAGGCGCCCTCGAGCACCGCAGGAAGCCGGGCGGCGTCCGTGGTCGGTGTTGCAAGCCGCACCAGGTGCAGGCCGGCAGCCGACAGCGCCGGCAACAGCTCGCCGGCTTCCTCGGGCGGCAGATCGACGAGGATCACTCCGTCCAGCCCGGCGGCGCGGGCATCGGCTGCAAAGGCGTCCGCCCCATAGGCCAACACCGGGTTCACATAGCCCATCAGCACCAGCGGCGTGTCGGCGTCGGATGCCCGGAACTCGGCGACGATGGCCAGCAGCTTCCTGAGCGTGATGCCCGCCGCCAGCGCCCGGATGTTGCCGGCCTGGATTGCAGGGCCGTCCGCCATCGGGTCGGTGAAGGGCATGCCCACTTCGATGATGTCGGCGCCGCCGCGCACCAGCCCGGCCAGCACCGCTGCCGTCAGCTCGGGCGCGGGATCGCCGCCGCACACGAAGGTCACCAGCGCCGCGCGGCCCCGGCAGGCGGCAAAGCGAGCTGCCAGCCGGTCGGTCAAAGTACCACGCCTCGCGCCTGGGCCACCGTGAAGATGTCCTTGTCGCCGCGGCCGCACAGAGTCATCAGGAGAATACGGTCGGCCGCCATCTGCGGTGCTCGCTTCATCACATAGGCCAGCGCATGCGCCGGCTCCAGCGCGGGGATGATCCCTTCCTCGCAGCACAGCATCTGGAAGGCGGCCAGCGCCTCGTCGTCGGTGATGCTTTCATATTTCACACGGCCGATCGAGTGCAGCCAGGCATGTTCCGGGCCGATGCCGGGATAGTCGAGGCCCGCCGAGATCGAGTGCGCGTCGCTGATCTGCCCGTCCTCGTCCTGCAGCAGATAAGTCTTGTTGCCGTGCAGCACGCCCGGCCGGCCGCCGGTCAGGCTGGCGGCATGTTCGCCCGATTGCAGCCCGTGCCCGGCCGCCTCGATGCCAACCAGCTCGACCGGATCGTCCAGACACTGGTGGAACAGCCCGATGGCGTTGGACCCGCCGCCGACGGCAGCAACGGCCACATCGGGAAGCCGCCCTTCCGCCTCCATCAGCTGTTCCTTGGCTTCGGTGCCGATCACGCTCTGGAAGTCTCGCACCAGCTCGGGATAGGGGTGCGGTCCGGCCGCCGTGCCGATGATGTAGAAAGTGTCGCCCACGTTGGTCACCCAGTCGCGCAGCGCCTCGTTCATGGCGTCCTTCAGCGTCTGCGAACCCGACGTCACCGGCCGCACCTCAGCGCCCAGCAGCTTCATCCGGAACACATTGGGGGACTGCCGCTCAACATCGCGCGCGCCCATGAAGATCGTGCAGGGCAGGCCGAAGCGGGCCGCCACCGTGGCGGTTGCCACGCCATGCTGGCCAGCGCCGGTCTCGGCGATGATCCGGGTTTTCCCCATGCGCCGCGCCAGCAGGATCTGGCCGATGCAGTTGTTGATCTTGTGCGCGCCGGTGTGGTTCAGCTCGTCTCGCTTCAGATAGATTTTCGCGCCGCCCCCGGGGCGGCCCTGTTCCACCGCCGCCTGGGCGAGTTTCGCGGTCAGCTTCTCGGCGAAATACATCGGGCTCGGTCGGCCGACATAATGTTTCAGCAGATAATCGAGCTCGGCGCGAAATGCCGGGTCGGCCTGGGCGCGGCGATACTCCCGCTCCAGCTCCAGGATCAGCGGCATCAGCGTTTCGGCCACATAGCGACCGCCGAAGGCACCGAAATGGCCATTGGGATCGGGCCCGGCGCGAAGCGAGGCGTTCGAGGTGGCGGCGGGGTCCAGAAGATCAAGCACGGCGCGCGGCTTCCACGAAAGCAGCGATCTTTGCAACATTCTTGACGCCCGGCGCATGCTCCACACCCGAAGACACATCGACGAACGACGCGCCGGTGCGCCGAATCGCGTCTGCCACCGTCTCGGGCGTGAGGCCGCCTGCCAGCACCCAGGGCATTGCCGGTGGCGCCTCGGCCAGGATGCGCCAGTCGAACCTGAGGCCATTGCCCCCTGGCAGCGTCGCGCCCGGCGGCGGCTTCGCGTCCAGCAACAGCGCATCGGCCATGCCATAGTCGCGCTCGGCACGGCGGATGTCGTCAGCGGCCTTCACGCCCACAGCCTTCCACAGCGGAAGCCCGAAGCGGGCCTTCAGCGCCGCAACGCGGGCCGGCGACTCGCTCCCTTGCAGCTGGATCGCTCCCAGCCGGCCCGCGGCAACCGCCTTGTCCAGCAGCTCGTCGTCGGCATCCACGAACAGGCCGACCTTCAAAAGATGCGGCGCCCGCGCCGCAAGCCCGGCGGCCAGCTCGGGGCCGATCGCCCGCGGGCTGGGCGGAAAAAAGACGAGACCCACAGCGTCCGCCCCGGCGGACAGCGCCGCCACCAGGGCATCGGGCGTGCCGACCCCGCAAATCTTTACGCGCACTCTCAAGTCAAAGGCTGGCGGCGATGGCCGCCGCCGCTGCCGCCGGGTCTGCTGCCGCCGTTATCGGCCGCCCGATCACCAGCACGCCTGCGCCCGCCGCCAGCGCCGCCGCCGGCGTCATCACCCGCTTCTGATCCCCCGGGTCTACCCCGGCCGGGCGGATGCCGGGCACCACGAACAGCCCGTCCGGCCACTCCGCCTTCAGGGGCGCAGCTTCGTGCGCGGAACAGACCACCCCGTCCAGCCCGGCCTCGCGTACCAGCACCGCCAGCCGATGCACCTGTGCCGCCGGGTTGCCGAACACCCCCGTGGCCGACAGATCGGCTTCGTCCAGGCTGGTCAGCACGGTCACCGCGATCAGCTTCGTGGTCTCCGGGCATGCGCCCCGCGCCGCCTGCATCATTGCCAGGCCCCCGCTGGCGTGAACATTCACCATGGCAAGGTCCAGCCCCGCCAGCGATTTCAGCGCGCCCGCCACGGTGTTCGGAATGTCGTGCAGCTTCACATCCAGGAAGATCGGCAGCCCCAGCGCCCCCATCCGGCGCACACCCTCCGGGCCGTTCGCCATGAAGAATTCGAGGCCGAGCTTCAGCCCGCCGACGTGCGGCGCCACCTTGCGCGCCATCGCCTCGGCATGGCCGAGGTCGGGCGTGTCCAGGCCGACGAAGATCGGGTTTGCCAACCCTCAGGTCCCGGGGGGTGGCGCTGGATGAGGCACCGTCTGGGGCGGCGGCGACGGCGCCAACGGCGCGGCCGCCGGCGGCCGAAGCAGTTCCACCCGGGCCTGCGCCAGGTCGCCCTCCGCCTTCGCCAGCGACGCCTCCAGCTTGCCGGTCCGCCGCTTCAGGATCATCCGGTCCGCCGACAGCCGAAGCCAGACCGGCAGGAATCCCAAAGTAAACGCCAGCAGCACCAGCAGCGGCAGCCAGATGTTGAACGTCTGGAAGCCCAGGTCGATCGTGACGAACTGGCTGTTCGCAACCGAGAACAGGGTGAGCCCCGCCACCAGCAACGCGATCAGGATGCCCCGGATGATATTCATTGGCTCCCCTCCGGAAAAACGTTCATATCTCGCCCTCCTGCGCAGCAATCCCCTGCGCTTCCAAAGCGCCCTTCAGCTCGCCCGCCGCTGCCGCCAGCTTCGCTTCATCCACCGAACGAAGCACGAAATTCGCTCCGCCCTTGCCGTCGCGCCAGAACGGGTAGCTGCCCACCTGCACGCCTTCATGCGCCTTCTGCAGCTTGGCCAGCAGGTCGGCGACCGTGCTTTCGGGAGTCCATGCGCCCACGGCGCGGGACAGCACCGGTCGCCCGCCGGCCAGCTTCCCGTCCAGCCCACGCAGCATTCCCTGCGTGATCTTGGGCACGCCCGCCATGATGAACAACCGCCCCAGCCGGATGCCCGGCGCGCCCGTTTCGGGGTTGTCCAGCAGCTCGGCGCCTTCGGGCACCCGCGCCATCCGGAGCCGGGCGTCGGTGATCCGGTCGCCGTAGATGCGGTTCAAGAGCTCCACCGCCTGCGGGTGCAGCACCACCTGCACCCCCAGCGCAGCGGCCACGGCGTCCACCGTGATATCGTCGTGGGTGGGCCCGATTCCGCCTGTCGTGAAAACATAGTCGTGCGCCTCCAGGCAGGCGTTCACAGCCGCCCCGATCGCCGCCATGTCATCGGCCACCACTCGCGCTTCCTTCAGCCGGATGCCCTGGATGTTCAGCCAGCGTGCCAGATAGGCGATGTTCGCGTCCTGCGTCCGTCCCGACAGGATTTCGTCGCCGATCACCACCAGCGCCGCCGTCCAGACCTTCTCAACAATCACATCGTCACCCATGCCATTGCCCTAGCTTCATCCCCGGCCTAAATCCATGGCCGAGAGAAGGCCCGCCGCCATGACCGATACCGACACCGACCTCGACGACCGCACGATCACGCTGCACGATGCGGCCGGGTTCGAGGGCATGCGCGCCGCCGGGCAGCTGGCGGCCCGGGTGCTCGACATGCTGGTGCCCCATGTGAAGGCCGGCATCAGCACGCTCGCACTGGATCGGCTCGCCTATGATTTCGTCGTGGCGAACGGCGGCGTTTCGGCGACGATCTTCTACCGCGGCTATTCACACGCGCTCTGCACCAGCATCAACCATGTGATCTGCCACGGCATTCCAGGCCCCAAGCCGCTGCAGGCCGGCGACATCGTCAACATCGATGTGACGGTGGTGCTGAACGGCTGGCATGGCGACACCAGCCGAATGTATTTCGCAGGCGACCCGCCGATCAAGGCGCGCCGGCTTGTGGACCTGACCTGGGAATGCCTGCAGCTGGGGATCGAGGCGGCGAAGCCGGGCAACACCGTCGGCCATATCGGCGAGGCGATCCAGCGCCACGCCGAGAAGAACCGGGCGTCCGTCGTTCGCGACTTCTGCGGCCATGGGCTGGGGCGCCGCTTCCACATGCCGCCGAACATCGTCCATGCCGGGAAAGCCGGCGAAGGGCCGATGCAACGGCCGGGCATGTTCTTCACGATCGAGCCGATGGTAAATCTGGGCCGGCCCGACGCCAAGATCCTGGACGATGGCTGGACGGCCGTGACGCGGGACCGATCCCTGTCGGCGCAATTCGAACATAGCATCGGCATCACCGAGACGGGCTGCGAAATCTTCACGCTCTCCCCCGGCGGGTTCGACCGCCCGCCTTACGCCGCCTGAGCCGGCCGCTGGACGACGCCGAGCAGAAATCCGGCCACCGCGAGCGGCTGCGCCAGCGGCTGCTGGCCGGCGG
>JANPJJ010000126.1:0-1765 GCA_031425455.1 Sandaracinobacter sp.
ATGACCGGACGCGGGGCATCGGGGCTGGTCTCGTCGCCCGTCAACATGCTGGCGATTTTGTTGAGCCACTTCACTTCGGAGCATCCCTCAGGCTGCCGAGCGGCAAGGCAAACCCCGCCGGGGCTGCGGCCTTGGCGGCGTCGCGTCCGTTTTCGATGGCGCCGATCATGACCGGGGTTGCCATGGCCTTCACGCGCTCCTGGGCGACTTGCGGGTCGCTGGTGATTGCATAGACAGGCTGGACAGGAGTCTTGGCTGTAGCAGCTGAAGATTGGCTGGCGCGCGCGAGCGAGGCCTTGTTGAGATCGGCGGTGTGGTCGGGCTGGACGGAGCTAGCTGTGGCTGATGCGGACGCCGACGACTGCGGATTGTTGTAGGGAAGCCGATAGGTCTTGCCCTTCCAGCGAACAGGTCGAGAGCCATACAGCGCTGCTGGCGAGACTGCCGACGACGCTGGTGCATCGATCGGCGCTCGTGCCACCAGGGTTGCTGCCTGCGCAGGCGCGACACGTCGCGCCGGCGTATCGGATGCCGGCTTTGAAGCCATTGCCCGCGCCGCGATCACGTCGGGCGTATCGAAGTTTTCCGACGGCGCGCGGGGATCGAGATTACGGACGCGCGGAGCGGACAGTCCCGACGCCGCCTCTGCCAACGAGATCGGTGATGTCCAACGCGATGCGACAGGCCCGGAAACTTGAGACGTGGGTGAAGCTGCGGCGTTCGGGGCGGATTCGGTGGCCTTGGGCGTGGTTTGAGCTGCCCGAGATGCAACGATCTCGTCGAGTGTAGCGAGCGCAGATGATGCCGGCTGCGCGGCGGGAACAACGCCAGCAGCGCGTAGTGCAGGTACACCTCGCGGATTGGCGGGCTTCCCGCCAAGCGCCTCGGCCCAGGCGCCGTTTTCAACAACGGCGTGCGCGGCCGACTGCTCGCGGTAGATGCCCTCGGCATCGATATGCGCCGGGAAGACGACACGAAGCACCCGGTCGGAAGTGCGCGCCGGTGCCGTGCCATCGGCAAGGACGGGTCCGGCAATGCCGCGCGGGACACTCTGGCCCTCGATACCGGGCTCGCCGATCGAGCGAAACGAGCCGATGCCTGAAATCGCTGCCGCATCGATCGTCGACATCGGGGCGCAGGTGCCACCAGGCGCCGAACACTGAAAGTCACCCTTGATGTTGCCACCGGTAACACAGCCGCTGAGCGACAGCGCAAGCACGATGAGCGACGGGGCCAATATGGAGCGGTTCACCAGTACCTCCCAGAGAAAATGACGTCGAAACAGGCCGCGATTACGGCGGCGGTGATGACCCAGAAGGGCCGAATGACGATGCCGACGCCCGCCGCCGCGAGGATGATGTGGGTCATGCAGCGGGGTCCCCGCGGAGCCAGGCAGCAAGGACAGGTGCCGGTCGGAAGCCTTCAAGAACAGCGCCGTCGGCGCGGACGACGACCGGCGTTCCATTGAAGCCGTGCGTGCGGGCAAAGGCCTCGTTGGCGTCGAGACCCGAGGTGTCACACTTCGGGCTCTGCGGGGTCTCGCCGGCATAGGCGGCGTGCAGCGCCGAGACCTGGCTCTTCGAGCAATAGACGGCTTCACTCAAAGATCGGCTGCCGAGCACCGAAATCGGACGCTCTTCCACCCGCGCGCCTATTGTTCGAAGAACAGTCGAAAGCTGGCTGCAATAACTGCACCGGAAATCCGAGAAAACGACAGCTTTGGGGCCATTGGTGGGCCCCCAGGCAATTGCGCCGGCTTGCGGAA
>JANPJJ010000127.1:0-5462 GCA_031425455.1 Sandaracinobacter sp.
CCGCTGCGGCTCCGGCCGCTGGACCGAGCCCGGCCGCGGAAGCTGCGGTTGCCGCTGCACCGGATGTCGCCGCCGCCTTTGTGCCGACCGCCGAGATGGTCAACAAGGGCGACGTTGCCTGGATGCTGGTCGCCTCGGCGCTGGTCCTGCTGATGAGCGTTCCGGCGCTGGCGCTGTTCTATGGCGGGCTGGTGCGCGCCAAGAACATGCTGTCGGTGCTGATGCAGGTGCTGACGATCGTCTGCGTGGCCGCGCTGGTGTGGTTTGCGTGGGGCTATTCGATGACCTTCACCTCGACCGGAACGCCGTTCCCGGCCATCGTCGGCGGGTTCGACAAGGCCTTCCTCGCCGGGGTGGATCCGACCACTTTCGCGGCGACGTTCTCGAACGGGGTCTACCTGCCCGAATATGTCTTCGTGATCTTCCAGATGACCTTCGCCTGCATCACGCCGGCACTGATCGTTGGGGCCTTCGCGGAACGCATCAAGTTCACCCCGCTGATCATCTTCGTCGTGCTCTGGATGACGCTGGCCTACTTCCCGATCGCGCACATGGTCTGGTACTGGGCGGGCCCCGACTTCCTCCACGCCGCGCCGACCGACATGGGTCTGCTGTGGGGCTGGGGCGCTCTGGACTTCGCCGGTGGCACCGTGGTGCACATCAACGCCGGGGTCGCGGGTCTGGTCGGCTGCCTGATCGTCGGTCCGCGGCTCGGCTACAAGACCGAAGCCATGCCTCCGCACAGCCTGGTGATGACCATGATCGGCGCCTCGCTGCTGTGGATCGGCTGGTTCGGTTTCAACGCCGGATCGGGTCTGGAAGCCAATGCCTTCGGTGCCCTCGCCTTCATCAACACCTTCACCGCCACCGCGGCGGCCGGTGCGACCTGGGCGATCATCGAGCAGATCATGCACAAGAAGCCGTCCTTGCTCGGGGCCGCCACCGGCGTCGTCGCGGGGCTCGTCGCGATCACCCCCGCAGCGGGCTTCGCCCACCCGGGGACCGCGATCCTGCTCGGCGCGGTCGCCAGCATCGTCTGCTACCTGTTCGTCACCACCGTTAAGAACAAGCTGAAATACGACGACAGCCTTGACGTCTTCGGGGTCCATGCGGTCGGCGGCATCGTCGGTGCGATCGGGACTGGCATCGTCGCCGATCCGGCGCTCGGTGGTCAGGGCTGGATCGACTATACCGCTCCCGTCGCCAAGGCCGGCGAATACGTCATGAGCACCCAGGTCATGACCCAGATCTGGGCCGTGGGCACCACGGTGCTGTGGACCGGCACCGTCTCCGCGGTCCTGTTCCTGGCGCTCAAGTACACGATCGGGCTGCGTCCCTCCGCCGAAGTCGAGAGCGAAGGCCTCGACATCAACGAGCACGGCGAGCGCGCTTACAACATGTAACCTTTCAAGAACTTGGCGAAGGGCCGGGAGGCGTATCCTCTCCCGCGAACCACCGGTCCTTCGCCATCCGATGTTCCTCCTGCGGAATAGACTGGGCCGGGAAGCACAAGCTTTCCGGCCCTTATTTCCTTGCGGTAAAGGAGTTCAGGCGGCCTTGAGCGCTTTCCGCACGAAGTCGCCGGCGCGTTCGCCGATCATGATCGAAGGCGCATTGGTGTTGCCGCTGACCAGCCGCGGCATGATCGAGGCATCGGCGACCTAAAGTCCGCCTATACCGCGCACGGCAAGGGTGGGATCGACCACGTCATCGGCATTGGGACCCATCCGGCAAGTCCCCACTGGATGATAGATCGTATCGGAAACCTCGCGAATGCGCGCCTCGAGCGCGGCATCGTCGTGATAGTCGACCGGCGAACGCTCGCGCGCGCCTAGCTGCGAGAGCGGCGGGGTCTCGGCGATCCGGTGCATCAGCCGCGCCCCGTCGCGCAGCAGCGCCATGTCGCGCTCGTCCGACAGGAAGTTGGGGTTGATCGCAGGCGGCGCGGCAGGATCTGAGCTGTGCAGCCTCACCCAGCCGCGGCTTTCAGGGCGCAGCACGCAGGCATGCAGTGAGAAACCGTGGCCCCGCACCTTGTCGCGCCCGTGGTTCTGGATGATCGCGCGAATGAAGTGATACTGGATGTCGGGTGCAGGCGCATCGGGGCGGATCGTGACGAACCCGCCGCTTTCGGCAAAATTGGTGGTCAGCATCCCGGTGCCGTGGCGGCGGTGCTCGACCAGCCCTTTGATCATCGACCACATGCCGCTCAGCGACGCGCCGAACAGTGTGTGGTCATCGAGCTCGTAGCCCACCAGGTAATCGCAATGGTCCTGCAGGTCGGCACCGACGGCGGGAACGTCGCGGACCAGCGGTATGTTGTGTTCGGCGAGGTGCGCGGCGGGGCCGATTCCGGACAGCATCAGAACCTGCGGGCTGCCGAAGGCCCCCGCTGAGAGCACAACGCCCCCTCGTGAACGCACGACCTCGCGCCTGCGGCCCCGGCGGATCGCGACGCCGGTGGCGCGGCCCTGCTCGACCACGATCGTCTCGACTAGC
The DNA here is from genome assembly GCA_031425455.1 of Sandaracinobacter sp. Classification (GTDB taxonomy): domain Bacteria; phylum Pseudomonadota; class Alphaproteobacteria; order Sphingomonadales; family Sphingomonadaceae; genus Sandaracinobacteroides. The sequence goes on from JANPJJ010000127.1 coordinate 2,500, forward strand.
GCCCCGGTCAGCACGGTGAGGTTGCTGCGGCCCGCCAGCGGATCGAGGAACGCACGTGCCGCCGACCAGCGCTGACCGTTCTTCTGCGTGACCTGGTACAGCCCCATCCCTTCCTGGCGTGGACCATTGAAATCGTCGTTGCGGGGGATCTGCAATTGTTCGGCAGCTTCGACGAAGGCGACGCCGACATGGCTCGGTGCGTGCTGGTCGGCGACATTGAGCGGACCGTCCGCACCGTGCAGTGCGTCGCTGCCGCGTTCGTTGCCTTCCTGGCGCTTGAACACCGGCAAGACGTCGTCCCACGCCCAGCCGGTGCAGCCGAGCGCCGCCCAGTTGTCGTAATCCCAAGGATTGCCGCGGATATAGACCATGCCGTTGATCGCACTCGAACCGCCCAGCCCGCGGCCGCGCGGCTGATAGCCGATACGTCCGCCGAGCGATTCCATCGGTGCGGTGTCGAAGGCCCAGTTGCTACGTTTGCGCATGAACGGGAGAAGGCCGGGAGTGCGCACGATCGCGTCGTCGTTGCGCCCGCCCGCCTCGATCAGGCAGACGCTGAGCGCAGGATCGGCGGCAAGTCGGGCGGCAGCGGCGCTGCCCGCGCTGCCCCCGCCGATCACGATCACATCAAACTGATTGGCCGCCATCCGTTCCCCCAAAGTACGACCCACTCGGGCGGCGCATCGCCCACTTTGCTTTTATGGTGGCCGAAGTATCTCGGCTCGAATCGTGGCTCCAGCCGGGCTCGCGCAGCAGGTAGCCCAGCTTGCTGCCCCACGGGGCGCTCCACAGATCGCGGGCGATACCGACCCATTCATGGAACGCCGCCCAGACCGGATTGAAGCTGCCGAGCTGGCGCACCAATCCATAGCGCAGCGGCTCGTGGTCAGGCTCGTCGGGGCGGATTTCGGGAACGTAGGTTCCGAACAGCTTGTCCCAGACGATGAACACGCCGGCATAGTTCGAATCGAGGTAGCGGGCGTTGGTGGCGTGATGGACCCGGTGGTGCGATGGGGTGTTCATCACCGCCTCGAACCAGCGCGGCATTCGCCCGACCAGTTCGGTGTGAATCCAGAACTGGTAGATCAGGTTCAGCCCGCCGACGAACAGCAGCATCGGCAGCGGAAAGCCGACGAACAGCAGCGGCAGCTTGAACAGCAGGCCCAGCGTGAAGGCGCCGGTCCAGGTCTGCCGCAGCGCGGTCGATAGGTTGTAGTGCTGGCTCGAGTGATGGATCACGTGCGCCGCCCAGAACCAGCGGATCCGGTGGCCGGCGCGGTGCACCCAGTAATAGGCCAGGTCGTCGAGCACGAAGGCCGCGAGCCACGCCCACCAGGCATAGCCGATCTCGAACAGGCGAAACTGCCCGGCCCAGACGAACAGTGCGAGCGCCATGCCGCCGAACAGCGCGCCTGCGACGGTGTTGCCCAGGCCGAGCAGTAGCGAGGTCAGGGTATCGCGCGCTTCGTAGCCAGCCGTCCCGGCTCTGGCCCGACGGCGATAGGCGACGATCTCGACCAGCATGAGCAGGACGAACAGTGGTATCGCCAGCGTGACGGGATCGGGCAGATCGGGCATGTCGCCCTGGCGCTTACATCAATGTCAGCAGCTTGTCATGAGCGATGGAGGTGGGGCCGAACGCACGCTCGCCCGTGTCGATAATGAAATCGGCACCATCGCGCCGGATCGCCAGCGGCGGGCGCAAGTGGCGGGCGACCGGGTGCGCGCCGTGCAGGCGGAGCAGCGCATAGGAGCCGTCCGCCCCCGCGACGAGCGCGCTGCGCCCCTCGCTATCGACGAACGCCTCGCGTGCGGCAAAGCCGGGCAGCAGGTCTTCGGCCAGCCGCGCCGCTTCGTCGCCCGCGATCCGCGCGTCCCGGCCAAGGCCCAGCCAGGCGACCAGCCCGGCGGTGGCGAGCACGGCCACCAGCGAACCACCCAGGACCGCCCAATCCATTGGGAGTCAGGCCTTGCCGCCGGCGAGCGCGTCCATCATCGCACGCACCGGCCCGGTATCGTAGCCCGCTTGCGCAGCCGCCCGTGCCAGCGCGTCCGGGCTTTCCCCCGCCTTGGCGCGAGCCAGCGCCCACAGCAGGGTCGAGCGGGTGCCGCTGCGGCAATAGGCCAGCACGGGGGCCTCGCCGGCGCGATCCAGCGCGGCATTGAGAGCGTCAAGCTGCGGATGGCTGAAGCCCGAGTGAGTCACCGGGATCGCGACGTATTCAATCCCCGCCGCCCGGGCAGCCGCCTCGATCTCGGGGCCCGGGATCTGATCGTCACTCTCGTCCTCGGGCCGGTTGTTGACGATGAGAGCCACGCCCATCGCCTTTGCTTCGGCGACCTCGTCGAGGCCGATCTGCGGGCTGGCGTAAAGCGCCTCGGTCAATTTGCGGAACATTTCCGGCCATCCTTCGAAGCGTCGCGTGCCGCCGGTGCAGGGACCGGAAGTCCTCGCGACGAGGTTCCTCACGAGCGCAATGCCCAAGGGGCGGGCGGCTGGCAAGGTGAAGCCCTCTCGCCGGACGAAAGGTGGCTATGTGGCTGAAATGGCACAGGAGGACCCCGTGCTGCATGGCAAGCGACGTGATTCCGTTCGCCTCACCGGCCTTTCCTCGCTATAAGCCGCCGCGCGAACGCTTGCTCCGGCCCTGATTCCAAAGGGTTGGTGTGCGTGTCGCGCGGCGGGATTCGTCGTCCGGTCCCGCCGGGCCGTTATAAACGGGGGCGACAGCAAGGTGCATGCGGGCAGATGAGTTTCGATAGAGGGCGGCGCGGCAGGGGCCGCGACAAACGCGATGGTTTCGGTGAAGAAACGTTCGAACCCTATGGCGGTGGTGGCTTCGGCGGCGACCGTGGAGGCGGTGGCGGCTTCGGCGGCGATCGCCCCAGCTACGGCGGTGGCGGTGGCGGCGGCTACGGCGGCGGTGATCGTGGCGGCGGTGGCGGCTACGGCGGTGGCGGCG
>JANPJJ010000128.1:0-1867 GCA_031425455.1 Sandaracinobacter sp.
CGGCCTCCTGCGCCCGGAGCAGGAGAGTAATGCCGTTGATAGCCGCGGGCGCGCCGCCGCCCACGGCAGGTGCCTCGGGTGGCACGGGCGGATAGTGCAGCAGGCGCAGGATCGAATTGCCGTCGCGCACCGCCGCCTCGAAGAAGGCCGGATCGCGCCCAAGATGCAGCGCGATCGCCGCCAGCAGCTGCCCGCCGGCCCGCTCGAGCGCGCCGTACAGCGCCTGCATCGCCGGCCGGAACGCCGGCACCTCGGCATCGGGCCAGATGTTGGGCGCCATCACCCCTTCGAACCGGTGCCCCGGCGGCAGGTCGCGGGCAACGTGCCAGAACTCCTTCAGGTCCGACAGCGCCGCCCCCTTCGCGGTCTCCACCCCGAACGGCGTATAGCCGCGCTGGCCGGCACCGCCCGGCTGATGATAGCGCCGCTTCACGCTGTCGGGCAGCGCGAAGAAGGCCCTGGCGGCCGCGTTCGCCGCGTCGATGACGCCTTCGTCGATGCCGTGCCCCTCAACCACGGCGAACCCGGTGCGGCGGAAGCTGTCGCCGAACCGGCGTGCCGCCTCGTCCAGGTCGTCGGCCACCAGGCCCAGCGGGATCGGCAGGATGTCGGCGCGATTCGTCATCCCCCCGCATAGCCCGCCTCACCTGACAAGCAACAGGTTGAGCCGCCGCGCCAACCGCGCCAAGGTCGGCGCCGGGAGAGAGCATATGAACGATTACGATTACATCATCGTCGGCGCCGGCTCGGCCGGCTGCGTGCTGGCCAACCGGCTCACCGCCTCGGGCAAGCACAGCGTGCTGGTGCTGGAAGCCGGCCCGAAAGACTGGAACCCGATGATCCACATTCCCGTCGGCTACGCCCAGACGCTGAAGGACCCGTCGGTGAACTGGCTCTACAGCACCGAAGAAGACCCCGGTTCCAACAACCGCGCCCATGTCTGGCCGCGCGGCAAGGTGCTGGGCGGCTCGTCCTCGATCAACGGGCTGCTCTATGTGCGCGGCCAGATGGCCGACTACGACAACTGGGCCCAGCTCGGCGCCACCGGCTGGGGTTCGGCAGACGTGCTGCCCTATTTCCGCCGCGCCGAAGGCAACCAGCGGCTGAAGGACGAGCTGCACGGCCAGGACGGCCCGCTTCACGTCTCCGACGCGACCGCGCACCACCCCGTCTCCGACGCGGTGATCCAGGCCGGGGTGGAGGCCGGGCTGCCCTTCAACGACGACTGCAACGGGGAGACGCAGGACGGGATCAGCTATTTCCAGCTGACCGTGAAGAACGGCCTGCGCTGGTCGGCGGCGCAAGCCTATCTGAAGCCGGCGATGGGCCGCCGCAACCTGCGGATCGAAACCGAGGCCCACGTCGCCGGCCTCACCTTCGATGGCGCCCGCGCCACCGGAGTCACCTACCGCCAGGACGGCCGCACCGTCACCGCCCGCGCCCGGCGCGAAGTCATCCTGTCGGGCGGGGCGGTCAACTCGCCCCAGCTCCTTGAACTCGCTGGAATCGGTGATCCTGCCGTCCTGAAGGCCGCCGGAATCGAGGTGCGCCACGCCCTGCCCGGCGTCGGCACCAACCTGCAGGATCATTATGTCGTTTCGGTGCAGTACCGGCTGAAACGCGGCACCGTCAGCGTCAACGAACTGTCGCGCGGCTGGCGCCTGATGGCCGAAGTCGCCAAGTTCGCCGCCACGCGCAAGGGCCTGCTGGCGCTGTCCGCCGCCCATATCCAGGCCTATTGGCGCTCCCGCCCCGGCCTGGACGGGCCCGACGTGCAATATCACATCCTCCCCGCCACGGTGGACGTGCCCCGCTTCGTGGAAAAACAACTCTGGGAACTGGAACGCCAACCCGGCCTCACCATCGC
>JANPJJ010000129.1:0-10102 GCA_031425455.1 Sandaracinobacter sp.
ACGGATGCCCTTCTCGACCGAGGGGATATATTCCTTCGGGACGTTGCCGCCCTTCACATTGTCGACGAACACCACGCCCGAGCCGCGCTCGCCGGGCTCCACCGTAAACTTGATGCGGCCGAACTGGCCCGAGCCGCCCGACTGCTTCTTGTGGGTGTAGTCCACGTCCACCTTGCGGGCGAGCGACTCGCGGTAGGCCACCTGCGGCGCGCCGACATTGGCTTCCACCTTGAACTCGCGCTTCATGCGGTCGACCAGGATTTCCAGGTGAAGCTCGCCCATCCCCTTGATGATGGTCTGGCCGGATTCCTGGTCCGAGGTGACGCGGAAGCTCGGGTCTTCCTGGGCCAGCCGGTTGAGCGCGATCCCCATCTTCTCCTGGTCGGCCTTGGTCTTGGGCTCGACGGCGACTTCGATAACCGGGTCCGGGAATTCCATCCGCTCCAGGATGATCGGCTTCAGCGGCGCGCACAGCGTGTCACCGGTGGTCACGTCCTTCAGGCCCACCAGTGCGACGATGTCGCCGGCGAAGGCTTCCTTGATGTCTTCCCGGTTGTTGGCATGCATCAGCAGCATCCGGCCGATCTTCTCGCGCTTGTCCTTCACGCTGTTGAGAACGGTGGTCGCGGCTTCCATCTTGCCCGAATAGATGCGGGCAAAGGTGAGCGTGCCGACGAACGGGTCGGTCATGATCTTGAACGCCAGCGCGCTGAATGGCGCGTCGTCGCTCGCTTCGCGGGTCTCCTCGTTGCCCTTCAGGTCGATGCCGGTGACGGGCGGGATGTCGAGCGGGCTGGGCAGATAATCGATCACGGCGTCCAGCAGCGGCTGCACGCCCTTGTTCTTGAACGCCGATCCGCACAGCACGGGAACGAAATCGAACGCCAGCGTGCCCTTGCGGATCAGGGCCTTCAGCGTCGCCACGTCCGGCTCCTGGCCCTCCAGATAGGTCTCCATCACCGCGTCGTCCTGCTCGACGGCGATCTCGATCAGCTCGGAACGGGCGGCGGCTGCCGCTTCCTTCAGGTGCTCGGGAATTTCGGTGTATTCGAACTTCGCGCCGAGCGATTCCTCCAGCCACACGATCGCCCGGTTCTCCACCAGGTCAACAAGGCCGATGAAATCACCTTCCAGGCCGATCGGAAGATAGAGCACCGCCGGGCGGGCGCCCAGCCGGTCCTTGATCATCTGCACGCAGCGATCGAAATTGGCACCGGTGCGGTCCAGCTTGTTGACGAAGCACATCCGCGGCACCTTGTACTTGTCCGCCTGGCGCCACACCGTTTCCGATTGCGGCTCCACGCCCGCCACGCCGTCGAAGCAGGTGATGGCGCCGTCCAGCACGCGGAGCGAACGCTCGACCTCGATGGTGAAGTCGACGTGGCCGGGCGTGTCAATAATGTTGATGCGGTGGTCGTTCCAGAAGCAGGTCGTCGCGGCCGACGTGATGGTGATGCCGCGCTCCTGCTCCTGCTCCATCCAGTCCATCGTTGCAGTGCCTTCATGCACTTCGCCGATCTTGTAGGACTTGCCGGTGTAATAGAGAATCCGCTCGGTCGTGGTCGTCTTGCCGGCATCGATGTGCGCCATGATGCCGATGTTGCGATACATGCTGAGCGGGTGCGAGCGGGACATGGATATGCTCCAGAAACTAGGTTTTTACTACCAGCGGTAGTGAGAGAACGCGCGGTTGGCTTCGGCCATCTTGTGCGTGTCTTCACGCTTCTTGACGGCGGAGCCACGGTTGTTGGCGGCCTCCATCAGTTCGGCCGAAAGCCTTGCCGACATGGTCTTTTCCGGCCGGTTGCGGGCCGAAGCGATCAGCCAGCGGATTGCCAGGGCCTGCGACCGCTCCGGCCGCACTTCAACGGGCACCTGGTAGGTCGCGCCGCCAACCCGGCGCGAGCGCACCTCGACCAGCGGGCGCACATTGGCCAGCGCATCGTGGAACACGCCGATCGGATCGCGCTTGGCACGCTGCTCAACGGTGTCGAGCGCGGAATAGACGATCGATTCCGCCACAGACTTCTTCCCCTCGTACATCACGAGGTTCATGAATTTGGTGAGCGTCTGATCGCCGAACCGGGGATCGGGCAGGATTTCGCGCTTTTCGGGACGACGGCGACGTGACATGTGAACTTCCTCGATCTCTTGACTGTCAACCCCGCGAAGGCGGGGCCCCAGTTTCGACTAACGGCAGGTAACGGCGGCGCGGGATCCCAGCCTTCGCGGGGAATACTCTGCGCTGCGCTCGGTCACTTCGGCCGCTTCGCCCCATATTTCGAACGCGATTGCTTGCGGTTCTTCACGCCCTGCGTGTCGAGCACGCCGCGCAGCACGTGATAGCGCACGCCGGGCAAATCCTTGACGCGGCCGCCGCGAATCAGGACCACCGAGTGTTCCTGCAAATTGTGGCCTTCGCCGGGGATATAACCGATCACTTCGAAGCCGTTGGTCAGCCGGATCTTGGCGACCTTGCGCAGCGCCGAGTTCGGCTTCTTCGGCGTGGTGGTATAGACCCGGGTGCACACACCGCGCTTCTGCGGGCAGGCTTCCATCGCGGGGACCTTGTTGCGGGCCTTCTGCGGCTCGCGGCCCTTGCGAATCAACTGGTTGATCGTAGGCATGAGTTGTTCTTGTCTTCCTGCTGTTCGGCCGGGCAAGATGCGCCGGCCTACTCCAGGACTGACCCGCCCGCACCGGGCTGCCTCGCGGCAACCGGCCCATGGCATAAGCGCGTGTCAGCTCCGTTTCCGGGGCCCCACGCGCACGGCTCAGCCTGTCGTTCCAAGTTTCGCCCGCCCGTGCATTCTTCAGGAACTGCCTGTGCCCTGCCCGGAAGCGAGCGCGGCCCATACCCGCAGAGGGGTTGCAGGTCAACAGGTGCGCCGCAGCGGGTTTCCTTGCAAGCCGGCGGCGCAAGGTTCACGCCCGACCCACCGAACAAGATGGAGTGTCCCATGGCCGAGCCCGACTACCCACCCTCTTCGCCGCACCGGCCGGGCTCGCGCGAGCATATCCCGCTCGACATGCTGAGGCCGGGCCTCGCCGAAATGATCCGGGCCGAGCACCCGGCCATGGCGGAAGACGAACTCGTCTCGATGGCGACGGTGAACCGGTTCCGCTCTCGGCACATCGAATCCCTGCTGCGCGACGAGAATGGCAATCTGTCCGAGCTGGATGCCTCGGTTGCTCGCAGCATTGCCGCGGAGGAGACGATCGCCGGCGACATCGAGGCCGACTATGATGCGCGCCGCAGCTTTGGCGACCATGCGGCAGACCTGATCGCGAGCTTCGGTGGCAGCTGGACGTTCCTGATCCTGTTCGCCGGCTTTCTGGCGAGCTGGATGCTGGTGAGCAGCGCACAGGGCAAGGCGAGCTTCGACCCCTATCCGTTCATCCTGCTGAACCTGATCCTTTCCACCATCGCGGCAACCCAGGCGCCAATCATCATGATGAGCCAGCGCCGGCAGGAGGAGAAGGACCGGATGCGCGCGAAGAACGATTATCAGGTGAACCTGAAGGCAGAGCTGGAAATCCGCCATCTGCACGAGAAGGTGGAGCGCCTCCACGAGCGGCAGATGACGCGACTGGCGGACCTGACGCGCACCATCGATGCGCGCAGCTAGCGTCGATCGCTGACGACGGCTCCGCCCTTCACGACAACCCTGGCCGCTGCCAGCGGGGCGACATCGGCCAGCGGATCCCCGGCGACCGCCACCATGTCGGCAAGGCGGCCGACTGCGATCGCGCCGACATCCTTTTCCCGCCCCAGCGCCTGGGCCGCGGTGCTGGTAGCTGACCGCAGCACCTGGATCGGCGACATTCCGTAGCGGGCCATCACGGCGAACTGGTTCACCGCCAGCGCATGCGGCATCACGCCGGCATCGCTGCCGAACACGATTTTGGCGCCGGCGGCATTTGCCTTGCGGAAGCCTTCGCGCTGCACGTCGGCGGTCTCCCGGTCTTTCCTCAGATTGTCTTCCAGCACGCCGTTTTTCTTGCCTTCGGCCTGGGTATAATCGGTGTTGTAGATATCCATCGAGAGATAGGTGCCGCGTTCCTTGGCCAGCCTGATCCCCTCGTCGTCCAGGAAACTTGCGTGTTCGATGGTGTCGATGCCGGCGCGGATGGCGGCGTTGATCCCGGCCGCGCCATGGGCATGGGCAGCCACCTTCACGCCCCACATATGGGCTTCGTCGGCGATGGCGCGAAGCTCCTCCTCGCGCAGTTGCTGCTGGCCGGGTTCGGTGTTGCGGCTGAACACGCCGCCGGTGGCGCAGACCTTGATGACTTCGGCGCCGTATTTGCGGATTTCGCGCACCTTGGCCCGAAGCGGGTCGATGCCGTCGGCAACCCCGCGCGAGGTGCGCTCGAAGCTTGGCGGGAAGAAGGTTTCGTCGCAGTGGCCGCCGGTGGCGCCGAGCGCATAGGCCGCCGGCACGATCCTGGGGCCGATGATGCGGCCGTCGTCGATCGCCTGCTTCACGGCCACATCGTCGAAATTGCCCGAGCCGACGTTGCGGATCGTGGTGAACCCGACATCCAGCATCGCCTTCGCATTCTGCGCCCCCACCAGCGTCCAGTAGGCGTCGGTCTTCAGCAGCACTTCCATCGGCGGCAGCGTCGGGTCCGAGGTGATGTGGGTGTGCATGTCGATGAAGCCCGGCACCAGCGTGAGCCCGGCGAGGTTGATCTGCGTTGCGCCCGCGGGCACCGCCACGGCGCCCTGGCGGCCCACTGAAACGATGCGGCCGTCGGTGACGGTGATGGCGGGCTGGTCGACCATGCGGCCGGTCAGCACATCCACCATGCGGTCGGCGGTGATGACGACCGTTTGGGCAGATACCGTTTGGGCAAACGCGGGTGCCGCGAACATGAGGGCGGCGGCGAGAAGCGCGGATTTCATCGGATCGGAACCCCTTTATTGTTGTCGGCCCCGTTCCTGAACCTCGCTGCGCCGCCTTGCAACCTCGTCGGGCGTCACCTTCCGGTTGGCGGCGCTGGACCGCGCCGTTTCCAGCGCCAGGCCTTCGCCGAAGCTGGTGGCGAACCCGTCGTCGATCAGCTGCTTGTAGGCGGCGGAAAATGCCGGATCGATCGTCGCCATGTCGGCGGCGAGCCTGCGGGCCGCCGCCATCAGTTCGGTGGCCGGCACCACCCGGTTCACCAGCCCCCAGCGCTCGGCGGTGGCGGCATCGAGGAAATTGCCGCTGAGGCTGAGTTCCTTGGCCCGGCCGATGCCGATCGCCCGGCTGAGCTTCTGCGACAGGCCCCAGCCCGGCATGATCCCGACCCGGGCGTGGGTGTCGGCGAAGCGCGTGTTTTCGGACGCGATCAGCACGTCGCAGGCCAGCGCCAGCTCGAACCCGCCGGTGATGGCGACCCCGTTGATGGCGCCGATCACGGGTTTGCGGCACTGCTCGACCGCCTTCGCCGGATTGGCGTCGGCACTGTCGCCGGTGGCGTCATCCATCGCCTCCGGGTCCGACCCCAGCTCCTTCAGATCGAGCCCCGCCGTAAAGGCCCGCTCCCCGGCGCCGGTCAGGATCACGACCCGGACGCGCTCGTCAGCGTCGAGCGCCCGCATCGCCGCCGCCAACTCGGCCCGAAGCGCCTTGGACAAGGCGTTCATCGCCTCGGGACGGTTCAGGGTGACGGTTGCGATGCTGTCGGCGATTTCGACTTGAACCAGTGCCATGAGCCACCTCCGCCCAAGTCCTGCCGCGCTCCTGTCGTCCCCGCAACTACAGACTATTGCCAGTCCCGTCGCCTCAGCCCGCACTGCCTGGCAACTCGGCGCGGACCCCGCAGAAGCCTCCGGAAGCCGCCGACAATTCGGCGATGCCGCATTCGGCGAGCCAATCGTCGATGGCGTCGTAGGCTGCCGGTGGTCTTGTGATGTCGCTTGTATCGCCCGTCGGCACGAAGATCGCCATGCCTTGCCGGGCGCGGGTCAGCAGGACACGATAGCTGTTCAAGACATAGGCGCGGCGTGCCAAGTCGTTCACATCCTCCCATGCCGTGCCGCGAAAGCGGCGCGGCCGCCAGTTGCCCTCCGATCGCATCAGGTTGAGGTCCCAGGCGACCACGGTCCAATCCAGCTCCAGGCCCTGAACGTCGAACTCGGTCGCAGCGTCCTCGAGCGCGTTCGACGCACGGATGTCGGCGCCTTCGTTCAAAAACCAGCTCGCCACGTCGACTTTCGCCTTCACATGCAGCCCCTCGGGCTTGAGCCTGATCGCATTTGAAGATGCCAGCATTCCGGCACGCTCTCCTGCTCGCCGGCGTTCGCGGACCCAAGCGCGCGCATCAGCGAGTGACCGGGTTCGGAATATGGGGAATCGCGACAGATTGGGACGCGCAGCCTGCGCTGCGCCAGGATCGCTGGACAGCAGTGCGGCAACGAACGTCGACACCGTTTCGGCTCGGAAGGAGCGCACCGACACGGCCAGGTGGAGCGCTGGGTCGAGTACCCCGGCCCGTTGTTCGAGCAGCCACCTGAGCTGAGGTGCGAGGCCTGTCTCCCGGCTGAGCAATTGCGGAGAGGCGTGCACCGCCCATTGCCTCAGCGGCCCTACTGACAGCGCTTCGATCCAGGCGCCGACCCCAGCTTCGCCGCGGTTGATCTCCTGACCCTCACCCACGAGGCAGACGACGAGACACCAGTCCGGGTGGCGGTCCATGACCGACAGCAGAAGTTGAGGCTCGGACTGATCGAATCCTGCCAGCCCCCGCTTCTCGCGCATGAACCGGCTGGTTTCCTCACGATTCCAGGCACGCTGTGCTTCATCAAAGACCACGACCTGTTCGGACGGGCGTTGATCGTTGCCGGCATACTGGTCGCGAAAATGATGCACATTCTGGATGAATTTGTCTGGTGAACGCGCAAAGATATGGCGCTCCTCGGGGTCCCCTGGATCGGGCGACTTGTGGCGCCGGCGCAGGTCACGTTTCAGCGCCTCTCGAAGAACCTCGACCAACGGGCCATTGCCCGATAGGAAGGTGGCATCTTCGCCGACAGCTTCGGCCATACGGCCGCAAGCGATGTTGAGGCCGGCCAGGGTCTTCCCCGCGCCGGGGACCCCCGTGACAAAGCAGAGCGCCTTCTTGCCATCGACCTGCGCCGAATGGATGGCCGCCCTGATCGCGTCGGCCGTTCGCGTGAGATTCTCAGCGCCCGCCTCGGAGCGGGAGATCTCGGCGACGGAATGGCCGCGGAACAACGCCTGCGCCGCTTCGATGATGGTCGGGGTGGGCCGATAGGGACCCGCAGCCCAGTCAACAGCATCGAACGGTGCGCCGCCGCTTGCTGCTGCCGTCTGGCGAACTGCCGGGAGCACGTCGGCAGCCGAGAGACAGAGCGGCCTCGCCACGCCATCGGGCGCAAAGCCCAGGCCGATCGACTGCGGCGGTGCCAGGGTTGCCACCAGCATGGGGATGATCCGCTTGTCGTGACTGGTCTCATGAAAGCTCTTCAGGTCCAGCGCATAGCCATGGACCTGCTCGACGGCATGACGTGCAAAATCAGTAGCGCCGACCTTGTACTCCAGAACGAAGACAAGGCCGGCATGCAGGATCACCGCGTCGGCTCGGCGGCCCATGCGCGGGATTGCCATTTCCAGAAGGATTTCGGCGTCGGGCAAATCTGCGCCGATTGCCTGCAGATGATCGATCTCGAACTGCCAGGCAGCCCGCTGGGCAGGTTCAAGCGGAAACGGCAGGCGCGCGGCCAGTAAACCCAAGACGGCCACGGGATCGGCGGCTGCGAGAGCCGAGCCGCGTTCCTGAACCCATGCCCGCCTCATCCCAGCAGTTCGCCAGGTCGAGCCTGCCAGGTCAAGCAGCGTTGCGTCCGCCGGGGGCTTGTTGGGTCCGGTTCGGGGCCATATGGTTCCGGGATGGGGAACGGGGTGGTCCGGCCGGTCGGGGCCCGAATGCCGGCGCTGGGCTGGGTGCTGCTCGGCGTGGCCGGGGGGACGACGGCGATTGTCTTCGCCCTGGTCGTGGTGCCGGTGCTGACGGGTGCCGTGCGGCCTGTTCATTCCGATCATTGGGGGTGGGTATTGCTGCACGCGCTGACCGGCACGGTGCTGCTGCTGACGGGGCCGCTGAACCTTTATGTCGGGCAGACGCGCCGGGGGTTCGCGTGGCACCGACGCCTGGGCGGTGCCTATCTGGGGGCCGGCTATACGGCGGCACTGGCGGCGCTGGCGGTGAACTGGCGCGATCCGCATGGATCGCCGTCCATCGCGCTTTCCACCAGCCTCCTGGCGTTGGCCTGGATGCTCTGTGCGTCGCTGGGCTGGCGGAGAGGATCCCAGCGGCAGATCGCCGCCCACCGCGACTGGATGATCCGCAGCTATGTGCTGGTGTGGAGCTTCGTGCTGTGCCGGCTGGTGCAGCGGAGCGAGCTGTTCGAAGGTTCTGCCGCCCTGATTGTCTGGCTCACCTGGACGGTTCCGCTGCTGCTGTGCGAGGCGGTGCTGTGGCGGCGACGGTGGCGGCGAACGACGGGAGTGCCTTGACGATGGAAATGCCCCGCCTGCTTCCCGCCCTTGCCGCGTTCAATGCGATGCTGGCGCTGACCTTCGGGACCTTCGCGGCGCATGGCATCAAGGACCCGCAGGCGCGGGAGTGGATCATGACGGGGGTGTTGTTCCAGCTGCCGCATGTGGCCGCGGTGTTCGCGCTGATCGCGTGGAAGCCGAAGCGGTCGGTGTTTCTGGCCTGCTGGGGGCTGGCGGCGGGGAGCCTGGTGTTTGCGGGCGTGCTGGACCTGCTGGCATTGGGGGCGCCGCGCTGGGTGGCGGCGTTCGCGCCGATCGGCGGCACGCTGATGATGCTGAGCTGGGTGTGGGTGGCGCTGATCGCGCTGGCCGGGGACCGGCTGGACCGGCTGGGGCTCTGACCTCGGTCGCCCTAGGCGACCGCGAACCGGAGGTCAGCCTCTGGCTGAACCGCGACCGCGCGCCCGGAGCGAAGCGGAGGTGGCAAGCCGCCCGAAGGGGCGGCGCCCGCAGGGACCTAGAACAACAACGGGCTTGCTGCCCTTAGGCAGCAAGCCCGTGGCAGTGTTTGTATTTCTGGCCGGAGCCGCAGGGGCATGGGGCGTTGCGGGACACTGTGCGCTGCCAGGTTTCGGGGTTTTCGGCCACGAAATCCGGGCCGAACTGTGCCGCCACCGCGCGGGCGGCATCGACTTCGTCGGTGGAGAGCGGGTCGCCCATGGCGAACACGCCGCCCGACGGCATCGAAGCGAAGGCGGGGGACGCGAAGGCCGGCGCTGCAAAGCTGGGAAGCGACTGTTCCGGCGCACCCCAGTTTCCAGGCCCGGCGGACGCACCGGGGGCCAGTTTCAGGAAGTCGGGAAGGTCGGGGAGCTGCATCGGATCGGGCATGCGGAACTCGGCGAAGGCGAGCATGCGGGTCACGTCCTCGCGCACCAGCTTCAGCATGCGCTCAAACAGATGGAAGGCCTCGGCCTTATATTCGTTCAGCGGCTGCTTCTGGGCGTAGGCGCGCAGATGCACCACCTGGCGCAGCGCATCCAGCGTTGCCAGATGCTCCTTCCAGTAATGATCCAGGCTCTGCAGCATGAAGTTCTTCTCGACCTGCAGCCAATTATCTTCCGGGATGCCGGCCTGCTTGGCTGCCATCTTCTCGTCCATCAGGCCGTTCAGCCGATCGACGAAAATCTCCTGGTCGACGGCTTCCTCCTTCACCCATTCGGCGATAGGGACATCGAGGTTGAGCTCGGTGGTGACGGCCTGCTGCAGCCCTTCCACATCCCATTGCTCGGGGTAGGCGCCGGGGGGGCAAAAACGCTCGACGATGTCGGCGATCGTGTCCTGCCGGAACTCCAGCACGATGTCGGAGACCTTCTCGGCGTCCATGATGTCGGCGCGCTGTTCATAGACGACCTTGCGCTGGTCGTTCATGACATCGTCGTACTGCAGCAGCTGTTTCCGGATATCGTAGTTGCGCGCTTCCACTTTCTTCTGCGCGGTCTCGATCGCCTTCGAAATCCAGGGGTGGACGATCGCCTCGCCCTCCTCCAGCCCGTTGTTCATCATCCGCGACAGCATCGACTGCTGGCCAA
>JANPJJ010000130.1:0-2056 GCA_031425455.1 Sandaracinobacter sp.
GACGGTCGGCGAAACCGTGCGCTGGTTCAACGGCGGGCTGTTCGAGAACAACAAGGTCTTCGAACTCGACTGGCGCAGCGTCAAGGAACTGCTCGCGGCGTCGAAATGCGACTGGCGCCGCGTCGAACCCGCCATCTTCGGCACCCTGCTCGAACAGGCACTGACTCCTCAGGAACGCGCCAAGCTCGGCGCCCATTACACCCCGCGCCCCTATGTCGAACGCCTCGTCGAAGCGACAATCATGGAACCCCTGCGCGCCGAATGGGCCGCCATATCGTCTTCTCCCCTCCCTTCTTCTTCTCCCCTCCCGCCTGCGGGAGGGGTCGAGGGTGGGCCTTCCTCCTCCGCCCCACCAAGCCCAACCCCAACCGACCTCGCCGCCAACGCCGCCGCCTTCCACCAGAAACTCAAATCCCTCCGCATCCTCGATCCCGCCTGCGGCACCGGCAATTTCCTCTACGTCTCGATGGAACTCCTCCTCCGCCTCGAAGGCGAAGTCCTCACCCTCCTCGCCGACCTCGGCGCCCCGGCCCGTCCCGGAATCGAACCCAAACAGTTCCTCGGCCTCGAACTCAACCCCCGCGCCGCCGTCATCGCCGAACTCGTCCTCTGGATCGGCTGGCTCCGCTGGCGCATCGCCAACGACCCGGCGGCGGTGCCCGAACCCGTGCTGCAACGCACGGGTGCGATCAACTTCGGCCGCCACGGCGGCTACGATGCGGTGCTGGCGCGCACCGAGTATGGCGAAGTCGATTTCAGCAACCCGCGTCCGGCGCTATGGCCCGAGGCCGATTTCATCGTCGGGAACCCGCCCTTCATCGGCGGCAAGGATTTGCGCGAGAAACTCGGCGGCGACTATGCCGAGGCATTGTGGAAGGCCAATCCGTCCGTCCCGCCATCGGCCGATTTCGTCATGCAATGGTGGGACCGTGCGGCTTCGGCATTGACCCGGCCCGATGCGCGCCTGCGCCGCTTCGGCTTCGTCACCACCAATTCGATCACCCAGACCTTCAGCCGCCGCGTCATCGAAGCCCATCTTTCGTCCCCTCTCCCGCCTGCGGGAGAGGAAGGGTTTCGCTTGTCATGGCGATCGCCGACCATCCATGGACCAAGGCCACCCGCGACAGCGCGGCGGTGCGGATCGCGATGACGGTCGCCGATACGGGGGTGGGCGAAGGGTGTTTGATAGAAGTAGTCAGCGAGGCCGGGCTGGACACCGACGCGCCCGTGATCGTGACGGCGACGGCGACGGGACGCATCAATGCCGATCTGTCGCTTGGCGCAGATGTAACGACTGCAAGGAGGCTGAAAGCCAACGCTGGAATTTGCCACGATGGCGTGAAACTGCACGGCAAGGGCTTTTCGATTACAAGAGCCGATGCCGCTATGCTCGGTTTGGGCCACAGGGAAGGGCTAGATGCCTTCATCCGACCTTACCGCAATGGACGTGACCTCACTCAACGAACGCCTCAGGAGGCAGGAGAGAAGTTCGTCATTGACCTATTTGGCTTGTCAGAGACGGCGGTCCGTTTGCGTTTTCCCGAAGTATGGCAACATTTGTACAGCGCGGTGAAACCGGAACGCGACATGAATCGGCGCGCCACTTATCGCGAAAATTGGTGGATTTTTGGCGAGCCGCGTCGGGAGTTGCGTCCAGCCCTGATAGGCCTTTCGCGATACATTGCGACCGTGGACACGTCCAAGCACCGGCTTTTCCAGTTTTTGGCACCTGAAGTAGTTTGCGACGACAAGTCGGTTGTGATTGCGATGGATGATGCTTCGACGCTCGGCGTTCTCTCGTCAGGCATTCATGTTGCATGGTCGCTAGCAGCCGGTAGTTTGCTGGAAGACCGCCCGGTGTATCCCAAATCCACCTGCTTCGACCCATTCCCCTTCCCCGACCCCACCCCCGCCCAGCGCGCCGCCATCGCTGAAATCGCCGAGGAAATCGACGCGACCCGCAAGATCGTCCAAGCCGAGCATCCCGACATCACCCTGACCGGCCTCTACAATCTGGTCGAAAAGCTGCGGACCGGAACCATCCTGCCTGCCGCCG
>JANPJJ010000131.1:0-10016 GCA_031425455.1 Sandaracinobacter sp.
GCGTTGCTCCGGTCGGCGTTCAGCGCGCCGGCGGTTTCGTAGGCGATCGTGGGGGCCGGCAGCGCCTGCCCGCTGTCGAGCGGGAGGTTTGCGGACAAGCGCAATTGGCGAGGCGGGACGGCGGTTGGCACGGGACGCCGCCGTTAGCAGCGATGCCATGGCGTGCAAAGGCTTGCGAAGCGGCGCTGCATGCCCGTAGGGGCAGCCGATGACCGGACCCGTCCCCAACAGCTGGATTTCCGCCATCCAGGCCTATGTGCCCGGCTCGGCAGGCGACGCCGCGTCGAAGCCGGTCAAGCTGTCGTCGAACGAGAACCCCTGGGGGGCAAGCCCGAAGGCGCTGGCGGCCCTGGCCCGGGCGACCGGCGTGCATCGCTATCCCGACAGTGCCGCCGTAGCGTTGCGCGAGAAGATCGCCGCGCTGCACGGGCTGGACCCGGCGCGAGTGGTGTGCGGCACCGGGTCCGACGAGATCCTGCAGCTCTTGCCGCTGATCTACTGCAAGCCGGGCGACAGCGTGGTACATGTGCGCCACGGCTTCATGGTCTATCCGATCGCGGCGCGGCGGGCCGGGGCCGAACCGCTGGCGGCGCCCGATGTCGGCTATACCGCGGACGTGGACGCCCTCCTGGCGACGGTGCGAAGCGACACACGCGTGGTCTACCTCGCCAATCCGAACAACCCAACCGGGACGATGATCCCCGCCGGTGAGGTGGCGCGGTTGCACGCAGGGTTGCGCGACGACATCGTGCTGGTGCTGGACCAGGCCTATGCCGAATATCTGGAGGCCCCCGATCCCGACGGCGGCCTGGCGCTGGCGCGGTCGGCGCCCAATGTCGTGGTGACGCGCACGTTCTCAAAAATCTATGGGCTGGGCGGCCTGCGCGTGGGCTGGGCAACCGGGCCGGCTGCGATCATCGACGAGCTGAACCGGGTGCGGGCGCCGTTCCCGATCGGCGTGCCGGCGCTGGCGGCTGCCGAGGCAGCGCTCGCGGACCAGGATTTCGTGGCCGACTGCCGGGCGCGCAACCGAGCGCAGCGGCAGGTGCTGACCGACGCCGTCGTGCGGCTGGGGAACAAGGGGCTGGTTGCCGTGCCGTCGGAAGCGAATTTCGTGCTGGTCGCCTGCCCGCCGGAGGGACCGCTGGCCGCCGAGGCGCTGTATCAGGGTCTTGTCGGGCGAGGCTATATCACCCGCTGGCTTCCCGGCCAGGGCCTTCCGAACGCCATCCGCATTTCGGTCGGGACCGAGACCGAGACCGCCGGCCTGGTTGCAGCGCTGAATGACCTGGCGGCGGCGGCCTGATGCTGCCCTTCTCGCGCGTCGCCATCCTCGGCATGGGGCTGATCGGCTCGTCGCTGGCGCGCGCGATCCGG
Organism: Sandaracinobacter sp.; assembly: GCA_031425455.1. Classification (GTDB taxonomy): domain Bacteria; phylum Pseudomonadota; class Alphaproteobacteria; order Sphingomonadales; family Sphingomonadaceae; genus Sandaracinobacteroides. Next base: position 1,378 of record JANPJJ010000131.1, read on the forward strand.
GCACGCATGCCGACCGTGGCGCTGGTGGTCACCGATCTCGACGCCGGCGTGCGCGCCCGGGTGATGGAGCTTGGCCTCGCCGACGATGTGGCGGAGACCGCTGGAGCCGCGGTCGTCGATGCCGACCTCGTGATCCTGGCGGTGCCGCTGGGCGCCTTCGCCGGCATCGGCGCGGAGATCGCAGCCGACCTGTCGCCCGGCGCAGTCGTGTCGGATGTCGGGTCGGCCAAACAGGTCGTGCTGGACCAGCTCGGCCCGTTATTGCCGGCGGGCGTCCACCTGATCCCGGCCCACCCGGTCGCCGGCACCGAACGATCGGGCCCGGATGCCGGGTTTCCGACGCTGTTCGAGGGGCGCTGGTGCATCCTGACCCCGGGCGAAGGCACCGACGCAACGGCAATCGCGCAGCTGGTGGAATTCTGGACCCGGCTCGGCTCGCGCGTGGAGCAGATGGAGGCACGCCACCATGATCTGGTGCTCGCCGTCACCAGCCACATCCCGCACCTGATCGCCTATTCGATCGTCGGCACCGCCGCCGACCTGGAGGGCGTGACGCAGGGCGAAGTGATCAAATATTCGGCCGGCGGCTTCCGGGATTTCACCCGGATCGCTGCATCCGACCCGACGATGTGGCGCGACGTGTTCCTCACCAACAAGGACGCGGTGCTGGAAGTGCTGGGCCGCGTCAGCGAGGACCTCGCCGCCTTGCAGCGCGCAATCCGCTGGGGCGACGGCGAGGCCTTGTTCCAGCGCTTCAGCCAGTCGCGCGACATCCGCCGCGCCATCATCGAAGCCGGGCAGGATACGCCCGAGCCCGACTTCGGGCGGCATCAAAGCTAGGACGTGAACTTATAGACAGGACCCTTCGTGATGGCCCGGACAGGCGAAATCCGCGTTGGCAGACGCCGCAGCCGGGGCTTTGCCCCCCGGCAAAGCGGCTGGCGGCGTTGATTTCGCCTCTCCGGGCCACCGAAGGCGGTGTCGAAGGGTCCTGTCTATGAGTTCACGTCCTAGTTTTCCGGCTCAGGCAGCTCGTCTTCGGTTCGGGCGCGCAAGATGGCACGGGCGAGGCCGGGGGGATGGCCGGCGCGCGCCATCATGCCCATCTGTCGTTCGCGAGCCCGGGGGTCTTCGGGCGGCGGTCCGAACGGGCCGAGGCGCTTTCGCCGGGCGAAATCCAGCGCGGCCTGCAACGGATCGAGGGCTTCCAGTGCCGGCGCCTGGTCGTCGGCGCCGACGCCATAGGCCGACAGGCTGGCGCGGACCCGGCCTTCGCCCATCCCGCGCCGGGCCAGGCCACGGCTGCGCGCTTCGGCAAAGGCGGCATCGTTCACATAGCCCAGCGCCACCATCCGGTCGGCGACCGCTTCCGGGTCGGGCGGCGGCAATCCCTCGCCCCAGCCGCGCAGCCTGATCTTCAGCCGCAGCTGGCGCAGCAGGCGGGCGCGCGTCGTCTGAAATCGCTCTACATAGCGCACGGCAATGGCGTCCAGGGTGGCCGGATCGAGCGGCGGCGGGGGTTTCCGGGGCTCTCGCTCGCGTCGGGGGGTGGCCATTGCCACCTTGCTGCCACAGTTCCGGCCTCATTTGAACCATCATCGCCTTCATGGCGGGATCGGATTTGCGGCCGGGCCATGGTGGGGTTAATGTACCCGCCGGCTCACCGACTGGATCATAAGGGTACGCCAGCAATGATGCCTGTGGACGACGCTGCCACCATTCCCCGCCACCCGGCGCCGAACCCGACCCCGCTTCTGTCGGGCATTCCCTTCGTCACCGGCCGGTTCGAAACGCTGACCGATGCGCTGGAATATGCTGCCACCGGGGCGACCGGCTATAATTTCCACGATGCCAAGGCACATCTGGTGCGGGTTTACCCCTATGCCGACATCGTGCGCGATGCGAAGGCAGCCGCCCGGCGACTGGTGGCGCATGGGGTGAAGCCGGGAGAGCGCGTGGCCCTGATCGCGGAGACCAGCGCCGAGTTCACGGCCGCCTTCTACGCTGCGCTCTATGCCGGGGTGCTGCCCGTGCCGCTGCCGCTGCCGACATCGTTCGGGGGGCGCCAAGCCTATGTCGAACAGATTCGCGTCCAGTTGCAAAGCTGCGCCCCGGTCCTGGTCCTGGGGCCGGAAAGCCTGTTGTCGATGTTCGCCGAATCCGCCTCGGGCCTGACGCAGGCAATGGGATGGGAGGCGTTCGAGGCGCTGCCGGCGCCGGACGTGGCGCTTCCCGCCGCCGATCCCGATGCCATCGCCTATCTGCAATATTCCAGCGGCTCGACCCGTTTTCCCCATGGTGTCGCCGTGACGCATCGCGCCGTGATGGCGAACCTCACCGGCCATGCGCTTTCTATGGAGATGGCGCCGGGCGACCGGGGCATTTCCTGGCTGCCCTGGTATCATGACATGGGGCTTGTGGGCACGTTCCTATCGCCGATGGCGGCGCAGATTTCGGTGGACTTCCTCGCCACAGACGATTTTGCCCGCCGCCCGCTGTCGTGGCTTACCCTTATCAGCCGCAACGAAGGCAACAGCCTCTCCTACTCGCCCACCTTCGGCTACGATATCTGCGCCCGGCGGGTCTCCACCCAGACCGACGTCGCAGGCCGGTTCGATCTCAGCCGCTGGCGCATTGCTGGCAACGGCGCCGACATGATCCGGCCCGATATCTGCCAGGCCTTCGTCGATGCGTTCGCGCCCGCCGGCTTTCGAGCCCAGGCCTTCACGCCAAGCTACGGCCTTGCCGAAGCAACGCTGGCAGTCTCCGTGGCGCCGGTCGGACAAGGCATTGTCTGCGACCTGATAGATGAGAAAAGGCTTGCCGGGGAAGGTTTTGCCGATGCTCCTTCAGATCCTGCGAAACCTGTTCGCTATCGTGCGATCGTCGATTGCGGCGTGGCGCTCCAGGGGCTCACCATCGAAATCCGCGGGCCCGACGGGCAACTGCTCGGCGACCGTCATATCGGCCGCGTGATGGTTCGCGGGCTCGGCGTGATGCAGGGCTATTTCCGCGATCCCGACGCCACGGCGGCGTGCCTTTCGCCCGACGGCTGGCTCGACACCGGCGACATGGGCTATCTGGTGGACGGCCACATCTTCATCGTGGGCCGGGCGAAGGACATGATCATCCTGAACGGCAAGAACCACTGGCCGCAGGATATCGAGTGGGCGATCGAGCAACTGGAGGGCTTCAAGGCGGGCGACATCGCCGCCTTCTCGATCACGACGCCGCAGGGCGAAGAGGCCCCGGCCGTGCTGGTGCAATGCCGCACCACCGACGAGGGCGAGCGCGCCCGGCTGCGCGACGCCATTCGCACCAAGGTGCGTGCGATCACCGGCATGAACTGTGTGGTGGAGCTGGTGCCGCCGCGCACCCTGCCCCGCACCTCGTCGGGCAAGCTCAGCCGGGTGAAAGCGCGTCAGCTCTATCTGTCGGGCGAGATCGTGCCGTTCCAGATCGCGGCCTGAAGGTCCCGAACCCGACCCCCCCACGCCGTTTCTGGCAGGGCTCGCCCTACGGCAGCCCCAAACGCCTGCGAAAAAACGCGATGGTCCTCGCCTCCGCCTCCTTGCCCGGTCCGCTCTCGGGCAGGTGGATCGTCAGTACCGAATGCGGCGCAAAGCCGGTGCCCGGCCTGGCATCGGCATCGTCCAGCTCGATCGCTTCGAACCGGTCGCCCAGCTCCGCCTTGTAACGGGCAAAGCGGGCGTCGGGCACCAGCTTGTCGCTGCGATAGCGCAAACCGAGCACCGTCAGGTCCTCGCGCTCGAAGCGGCCCCGTACACAGGCGAGATCGGCCGGCGAAACGTCGATCTCGCCGGCCTGGCTGCGGCGCAGCGGCAGCGAGGGCTGCGAGAGGACGGGCGCCACCACCGACGGGTCGGTTGCCATGGCGAGTGCGAAGCCGCCGGTGAAGCACATGCCCACCGCGCCCACGCCGGGGCCGCCGCATTGGGCATGGGCGTGCCGCGCCAGCGCGCGAAGCCAGTCGACGAACGGGCTGGTGCGCCCGCCGGTCCAGATCGCGAATTCCCGGCGGATGCAGATCACGCCGGCGATGGTCAAAAGCGCGTATCCGCTGCCCAGCGGCTTTCCCGGCGTGCCGAACAGGCTGGGCATGAAGACCGTCATCCCGGCCGCAACCAGCCGGTCTGCAAATGCCACCACCAGCGGGTGCAGGCCGGGAATCTCGTGAATGACGATAACGGCCGGCCCGGCGCCACGGCGAAACACCGGACGGGTCCAATCTCGGCCTGGTGGGCCGGCCGTGAAATCGCTTCGGGCGTAATCAGATAGCGGCATGGCGCATGCTCCGGCAGTGCCTAGGCCCTGTCAACCTTCACCTTCGGGCAGAACCGCCCTACAGCAGGCCGCATGACGCCCGATGCCGTGCCGACCTGGGTGGATCGCCTGCCGGATCGCGCCGCGCCTTACGCCCGGCTGGCGCGGTTCGACCGGCCGGCGGGCCTGTGGCTGCTGTTCTGGCCCTGCCTGATCGGCGCGTTCCTGGCGCCGCCTCCCGGGTGGTGGCCGCTCTGGCCGCTGTTCTTGGTTGGCGCGGTTACGATGCGCGCGGCGGGGTGCGTCTACAACGATATCGTAGACCGCGATCTCGACCGGCAGGTGGCGCGAACGGCGGCGCGGCCGCTGGCGAGCGGCGCGGTTTCCGTGCCGGCGGCCTGGCGCTTCCTCGTGCTGCTGTCGCTGATCGGCCTCGCCGTTCTTCTCACCCTGCCCCGCCAGGCGCAGCTGGTGGCGCTCGCGGCACTGGGCCTGGTCGCCGCCTATCCGTTCATGAAGCGGATCACCTGGTGGCCGCAGGCGTGGCTCGGGCTGACCTTCAACTGGGGCGTTCCCGTGGGCTGGGCCGCAGCGGACCCGTCGCTGCGCGCCGATGCCGGGGTCATGCTGCTGGCCTATGCGGCCTCGATCGCCTGGACGCTGGGGTATGACAGCATCTACGCGGCGCAGGATATCGAGGACGATGCGCTGGCCGGCGTGAAGAGCTCGGCGCGGCGCCTGGGCGCCGGGCTGAAGGCCGGGGTGGCGCTGTTCTACGGGGCCACCATCCTGCTGCTGGCAGCCGCGCTGTGGCGCTGGACCGGCACGCCGCTGCTGCTGGCCGGACTGGCGCCCGCAGCGCTGCACCTCGGATGGCAGGTGCGGCGGTTCGAGCCTTCCGACACCTCCACCGCACTGGCATGTTTCCGCGCCAACCAGTTGACGGGGGCGTTGCTGGTGTTGCCGGTGGCGCTCGCGGCGGTCTTTGCCTAAACCGGCGCGATGCTCACCCCCGACGCCGCGCTTGATCGCCTCGATCACCTGCTGTCCCTCGCCGCAAAAGCCGGCGCCGATGCTGCCGATGCGGTCTATTTCGGCGAAGCCTCCACCGGGATCGGGGTGCGGCTGGGCAAGCTGGAAGAGATCGGCCGTTCCGAAGGCGAGGAAATCGGCCTCCGGCTGTTCCTGGGCCGGCGCTCGGCGCAGGTCTCGGTATCGGACCTGTCGCCCGCCGCCCTTGCCGAAGCCGTGGCTCGGGCCAGGGCCATGGCGGCCGAGGCGACCCCGGACCAATTCGCCGGTCTGGCGCCGGCCGAAATGCTGGCAGCCGGCCCTTTCCGGGACTTCGATCTGTTCGATACGGCCGTTGAGGGGGTCGGCGCCGACCGGTTGCAGGCCATGGCGCAGGAGGCCGAGGATGTGGCCCGCGCCCAGCCGCGCATCGCCAACAGCGAAGGCGGATCGGCGAGCGCCGGGCTCAGCGTGTCGGCACTGGCGACCTCCGGCGGCTTTCGTGGCGCAGCGCGCGGCACGTCCGCCTCGGTCTCGGCAGTGGTGGTCGCCGGCGAGGGCAGCGCGATGCAGCGCGATTATGACTGGCACCAGGCACGGCACCTGGCCGACCTGGAGGCGCCGGCCGACATCGGGCGACGCGCGGGCGAACGGGCGGCGGCGCGGCTGTCCCCGGCGAAGGCGCCCACCGCACCGATGCCGGTGCTGTTTGACCGCCGCGTCTCCCCCAGCCTGATCGGCCATCTGCTGGGGGCGATCAGCGGCAGCGCGATCGCGCGCAAAACGAGCTTCCTGTTGGGCCGCGACGGCGAACGCCTGTTTTCCGAGGGGATCACGATCCGCGACGATCCGCACCGCCAGCGGGGCCTGCGGTCTCGCGCGTTCGACGGCGAAGGGCTTCCGACCGCCCCGCGCGACATTGTGGCGCGCGGGCGGCTGACCGGATGGCTGGTGGAAAGCGCGGCGGGGCGCCAGTTGGGCCTGGTACCGACCGGCCACGCCAGCCGGGGCAGCGCCGGGCCGCCGGGGGTGTCGTCATCCAACCTCTGGATGGAAGCCGGGGCACTCAGCCCCAATCAGTTGATGTCCGACATAAAGGTCGGCCTTTATATCACTGAACTTATTGGTATGGGTGTGAATGGACTGACCGGGGACTATAGCCGTGGCGCGGGCGGGTTCATGATCCGGGACGGGGAGCTTGCCGAGCCCGTTTCGGAGGCAACCATTGCCGGGCACCTGCTCGCGATGTTCAGGGCGCTGATCCCTGCCGACGATCTGGAATTCCGCCAGGCAACCAATGCCCCCACCATCCGGATCGACGGGATGACGGTCGCGGGCCAGTAGCGCCCTCTCGTCCGGCCAGCGTTCACCTGCCCCGAGTCGCAGCTTGCCGACTTCGCGCGCGGGCGGCACGCCGTGCCGACAGGAGACAGCGATGATCGATACCAGCCGCCGCACCGCCTTCAACGCAGACCATGAAGCCTTCCGCGACCAGGTGCGCAAATTCTTCGCGAAGGAACTTGAGCCCAATCTGGACCGATGGGAAGAGGAAGGCCTGGTCGATCGCGGCTTCTGGCGCGCCTGCGGCGAAGCCGGGCTGCTCTGCCCGACCGTGCCCGAGCAATATGGCGGCCTGGGCCTCGACTTCGGCTATAACGCCGTCATCGACGAAGAGCTGGCCTATGCCGGATCGTCGGCCGGAATCACGCTGCAATCCGATATCGTCGCCGAATATGTGGTCAGCTACGGTTCCGACGAGCAGAAGGCGAAATATCTGCCGAAAATGATCTCGGGCGAGTGCATCACCGCGATCGCGATGACCGAGCCGGGTGCCGGGTCCGACCTGCAGGGCATCCGCACCACCGCCAGGCGAGATGGCAATCATTATGTGATCAACGGCTCCAAGACCTACATCACCAACGGCCAGAATGCCGACATGGTGATCGTGGTCGCCAAGACCGACCCCGACAAGGGCGCCAAGGGCACCAGCCTGATCCTGGTGGATGCCGGCACGGTGGGTTTCAGCAAAGGGCGTAACCTCGACAAGGTGGGCCAGAACTCGGCCGACACCTCCGAAATGTTCTTCGAGGAGGTGCGCGTGCCCATCACCAATTGCCTGGGCGAGGAGAACAAGGGCTTCATCTACCTGATGTCGCAACTGCCGCAGGAACGGCTCGGCATTGCCGTCTCCGCGATGGGGGGCGCCCAGCGCGCGTTCGACGAGGCGGTGAACTTCGTGCGCGATCGCAAGGCGTTCGGGAAGACGATCCTCGACTTCCAGAACACCCGCTTCGTGCTCGCGGACCTGAAAGCCAAGCTGCAGGTCGGCTGGGCGCATCTGGACGTCTGCCTGAAAAAGCATATGGCCGGCGAGCTCGACGCCTATGAGGGGGCCGCCGCCAAGCTGTGGCACACCGAATTGCAATGGGAAATCTGCGACGCCGCGCTGCAACTGCACGGCGGCGCCGGCTATATGAACGAATATCCGATCGCCCGGCTGTGGCGCGACGCGCGGGTGCAGCGCATCTATGGCGGCACGTCCGAGATCATGCGCGAGATCATAGGACGATCACTTTAGGTCAGACCCTGCACCCCTTCGCCCGGGCGGTGCCCTTCAGATAAGCGCGGCGCAGCGAGCCGGCGAGGACGGCGGCCCTCGATCTCTCCGCCGCCTTGTCCGCGCCCGATAGCCTTCGGATCACGCCGCTGAACGGGACCAGGCTTCCGGCGGCCGACTCCGCAACACCCAGCATCGACTCGGCCGGGGTTTCGCCCTTCTTTATCTTCACGGTGTCTACATCCGGCCCAAGTACATTGGTCAACTGGGCGACCTCGGCACTGAACTGCTTGCATGTCTTCAGGCCCGCCAGCGAGTAGGGTGTCGTCATCACCAGCAGCAACTTGGGCGGTATCTCGTCCTTTACCAGATTGAGATCCTTCAACGGCTTTTCGGCGATATTCTCCGCCGTGTCGCCGATCTTGTCGATCGGCTTCTGCTTTTCCGGATCCTGCGCCCGCGCGGAGGCCGATAACAGGAGCGCGGTAGCGGCAAGGCAGTTCAGCGCAATCTTCATCATTTCAGTTCCCCAGGCGTCCGGCGCCAGTCTGGACGGTTTGGGGAAAACCGCAAGGTGGGCCCCGGGTTCCCCTACGCTCCCGCCAGCAGGTCGCGGACGAAGTCGGCCAGCCCGCGCTGCCGGGTGCGGCGCAAGCGCTCGGCGACCAGGATGGAGCGGATTTCATACAGGCACTGCCCGGGATCGTCGTTGACCAGGATATAGTCGTATTCGGCCCAATGGCTGATCTCGTCGGAGGCGCGCGCCATGCGGCCGGCGATCACCGTG
>JANPJJ010000132.1:0-15717 GCA_031425455.1 Sandaracinobacter sp.
CTTCCACCTTCTTCTGCGCGGTCTCGATCGCCTTCGAAATCCAGGGGTGGATGATCGCCTCGCCGTCTTCGAGGCCGGAGTTCATCACCCGGGTCAGCATGTTCTGCTGGCCGAAAATCCTGAGCAAATCGTCGTCGAGGCTGAGGTAGAAGCGGCTGAGGCCGGGGTCGCCCTGCCGACCGGAGCGGCCGCGCAGCTGGTTGTCGATCCGGCGGCTTTCGTGGCGTTCGGTGCCCAGCACGAACAGGCCGCCCGCCTCGCGAACCTTCTCGCGCTCGGCCATCACCTCGGCCTTGATTGCAGAGATGCGCGCCTCGCGCTCGGGGCCTTGCGCCACGCCCGAAAGCTCGTCCTCGATCCGGAACTCGATATTGCCGCCGAGCTGGATGTCGGTGCCGCGGCCGGCCATGTTGGTGGCGATGGTGACCCGGCCCAGGCGCCCGGCCTGCGCCACGATATGGGCCTCCTGCTCGTGGTAGCGCGCGTTCAGCACGCTGTGCTCGATGCCTTCCCTGGTGAGGAAGCCCGACAGCGCCTCGGACTTTTCGATAGAAACGGTGCCGACCAGCGAGGGCTGGCCGATCGCGGACTTCTCCTTGATCGTCTTCACGATCGCGGCGAACTTGTCGGCCTCGTTCTTGTAGAACTCGTCCTGGTCGTCCTGGCGGCGGACATCGACGTTGGTGGGGATTTCCACCACGTTCAGCTTGTAGATGTCGTAGAATTCCGGCGCTTCGGTGGCGGCGGTGCCGGTCATCCCCGAGAGCTTGGGATAGAGGCGGAAATAATTCTGGAAGGTGATGGAGGCGAGCGTCTGGTTCTCCGGCTTGATGTCGACGCCCTCCTTGGCCTCGACTGCCTGGTGCAGCCCATCGGACCAGCGGCGCCCGTCCATCATGCGGCCGGTGAACTCGTCGATGATGACGATCTTGTCGTCGCGCACGATATAGTCGGTATCCAGCCGGAACATCTTCACGGCACGAAGCGCCTGGTTCAGGTGGTGGACGACCTGGGTGTTTTCGGCATCGTAGAGGTTGGAGCCCTGGAGGTGGCCGGCGGCTTCGAGCGCGCGCTCGGCGAACTCGGTGCCTTCCTCGGTCAGGATGATCGACTTGCCCTTCTCGTCCTTTTCATAATGCTCGGGGCGGAAGGTCTTCACCACCTTGTCGACGGCGATATAGAGCTCGGACTTGTCGTCGGTCGGGCCGGAGATGATGAGCGGGGTTCGGGCTTCGTCGATCAGGATCGAGTCCACCTCGTCGACGATGGCGTGGTTGAACTTGCGCTGCACCATCTGCGAGCGCTCGTACTTCATGTTGTCGCGCAGGTAATCGAAGCCGAACTCGTTGTTGGTGCCGTAGGTGATGTCGGCGTGATAGGCAGTGCGGCGCTCGACATCGTGGATGTTGGGGATGATGACGCCGACCGACAGGCCGAGCCAAGTGTAGAGCTGGCCCATCCATTCGCTGTCGCGCTTGGCCAGATAATCGTTGACGGTGACGACATGGACGCCGTTCCCCTCCAGCGCGTTCAGATAGACCGCCAGCGTTGCCACCAGCGTCTTGCCCTCGCCGGTGCGCATTTCGGCGATCTCGCCCCGGTGCAGGACCATGCCGCCGATCAGCTGGACATCGAAGTGGCGCATGCCGAGCACGCGCTTGGAGGCCTCGCGGACGGTGGCGAAGGCATCGGGCAGCAGGCTGTCGAGCTTCTCGCCATTGGCCAGCCGCTCCCGGAACAGGCGAGTCTGGTCTTTCAGCTCGTCGTCGGTCAACGCCTCATACTTGCCTTCCAGCGCGTTGATCTGGCGGACGGCGGGGGCCAGCGACTTCACATAGCGCTCGTTCGACGAGCCGAAGATGGCCTTGGCGACCTTGTTCAAGCCAAGCATGGGAAGCCTTCACGAAAGCAGGACCGGCGGCGGGATCCCGTCGCCTTGACGCAGCGGACATAGGAAAGGGGGCGCCCCGCGTCAATGAAACTGCCCCCTCGCGCACTGCGCCGGCTGCGGTTAGATGCAAACGATCATGACGATCTCCCCCCTGGCCCGCCCCTTCCCTGCCCTGCCCGAGATCGCGGGTTGCCGGATCGGCGTGGCGACGGCGGGATACAAGGCATGGACGCGCGCCGATGTGACGCTGCTGGCGTTCGACGAGGGGACGACGGTGGCGGGGGTGACGACGCGCTCCAGATGCCCTTCGCCCGAAGTGGAGCTGTGCCGGCGCCATCTGGCCGGGGGAGGCGCGCGCGGGTTGGTGGTGAATGCCGGCAACAGCAACGCCTTCACCGGACTGGCCGGGGCGGAGGCCTGCGCGCAACAAGTGGCCGAAGCGGCGCGGCTGCTGGGCTGCCCGACCGAAAAGATATTCGCCTGTTCCACCGGGGTGATCGGCGTGCCGCTGCCGGCCGACAAGGCGACGGCGGGGGTGGAAGCCGCCTTCGCGGCGCTGGGGAGCGCGAGCTGGCTGGACGCGACCCATGCGATCGGCACCACCGACACTTTCCCCAAGGCGGCGGTTCGCGAGGCGATGGTGGCGGGCACCCGGGTGCGGCTGGTGGGGTTCATCAAGGGCTCGGGCATGGTGGCGCCCGACATGGCAGCTTCCAGCGCGACGATGCTGGGCTATGTCGTGACCGACGCCGCAATCGCAGCGCCGCTGCTGCAGGCGATGCTGGCCGACGCCAATGCAGCGACATTTTCCTGCATCACGGTCGATGGCGACACCTCCACGTCGGACACGGTGCTGGCCTTTGCGACCGGGGCGGCGGGGAACGCGACACTGGCAGATGCAGCCGATCCGGGCGCCGACGCCTTCGCGGCTGCCCTCAACGACCTGTGCCGCGAACTGGCGCAGCTGGTGGTGCGCGACGGCGAAGGCGCAACGAAGTTCATCGAAGTGCGGGTGTCGGGGGCGGAGAGCGACGCGAGCGCGCATCGGATCGCGATGAGCATCGCCAACTCGCCACTGGTGAAGACCGCCATCGCAGGCGGTGACGCCAATTGGGGGCGGGTGGTGATGGCGGTAGGCAAGGCCGGCGAGCCCGCCGACCGCGACCGGCTGTCGATCCGGTTCGGCGGCAGGGAGGTGGCGACGCGAGGCATGGTGGTGCCCGGCTATGACGAGGCGCCCGTGGCGGCGCACCTGGCCGGAAGCGAGATCGACATCGCAGTCGAGCTCGGGCTCGGCGACGGGCGGGCGACCGTTTGGACCTGCGACCTGACGCATGGCTATATCTCGATAAACGCCGACTACCGGAGCTGAACCCATGATCATCCTGCACCATTATCCGACTTCGCCCTGGGCCGAGGTCCTCCGGCTGGCGCTGGGGTTGAAGGGCGTGGAATGGGGGTCGGTGGTTCAGCCGGTCGTGCTGCCCAAGCCCGACCTTGCCGTGCTGACGGGCGGCTATGCGCGAATTCCGGTGCTGCAGATCGGCGCCGACATCTTCTGCGACACGGCAGCCGGGCTGGATGCGCTGGAGACGCTGCACCCCGATCCGTCGCTGTTCCCCGCGCCGCTGGGGCAGGGCCACCGGCTGCTCGCGCAACAGGCACAGGGGCCGACCTTCTTCTGGGCGGTGGGCGCCGCGATGGGCGGGCTTCCGGCTGACGGAATGGAGGCCTTCTGGGCCGACCGGGAAAAGCGCTTCGGCATGAAGCCGGAGGCGTTCCGCGCTGCCGCGCCCCACCTGGCGACCCAGTTCGAGGCGCATCTGGCGCTGCTGGAGGCGACCCTTTCGGACGGGCGGGCCTTTCTGGGCGGGCCTGCCGCCGGGCAGGGGGACTTCGCCCACTACCAGCTGCTGTGGTTCCAGGGCGTGCGGACCGGCGGCGACCTTTCGCAGCTGACGGACAGCCGGCCGCGGCTGGGCGCCTGGGCGGCGCGGGTGGCCGGCATCGGCCACGGCCGGCCGCTGGAGATGAGCCCCGGGGACGCAATCGAGGCGGCGCAAAATGCCGAGCCGACCATCCGGGGCGTGGTCGCCGAGGGCCAGGGGTTCGCGGCGGGCCAGCCGGTGCTGGTGTCGCAGGAAGGCACGCAAGACGATCCGGTGTCGGGCCGGCTGGCGGTGCTGACCGACCGGCGCATCAGCCTGCTTCGCGACCACCCCGCCGTCGGCACGGTGGCGGTGCATTTCCCGCGGCTGGGGCAGATCGTGCGGCCGGGTTGAGGAACCGAGGTTAGAGGCTAGCTTCTACCCATTTTTTCAGGCTGGACTTGGGTTCGGCGCCGAGCTTGGTCGAGACCAGCTCGCCGCCCTTGAAGATCAGCATCGTCGGGATCGACCGCACGTTGAACTTCGACGCCCATTCGGGATCGTCGTCGATATTGACCTTGGCGATGGTCACCTGGCCGGCGAGTTCGTCGGCGATTTCCTCCAGCGCGGGGCCGATCATCCGGCACGGGCCGCACCATTCGGCCCAGAAATCCACCAGGACCGGGGTATCGCTTTTCAGCACATCGGCCTCGAACGAGGCATCGGTAACAGTGACGGTCGCCATGGCTTGCTCCTTCCTGTCCCACATAACCCGTGGCCGGCATCAATCAAGCAGCGCCCGCGCCTGGAGATCCTTTGCGTCGAGCAAGATCAGCTTGGGGACCGCCGTGAACAGCAGGGCGGCGTCGATCCGGCGGCCGGGGAAGGCGCGAGCGAGTACGGCCGCATAGGCCGCCATCTGCCGCTTGTGCGGCGTGACGACCGACGCCGCGTCGGCCGGCACTTTCAGGCCAGTCTTGAAATCGACCACCAGCACCCGGTCGGGCTCGACCAGCAGGCGGTCGACGGTGCCGGCGATGGTGCGGCCGTCGACAAGGCCCGCAAGCGGGGCCTCGGCGAGCGAATTCGGGCCAAACAGCGCCGCATGTTCGGGGGCTTCGAGCACAGCGAGCACTTCGTCGAGCAGGGCCTCGGCGCGCTCGGCCTGTTGCGCCCGCAACCAGGCAAGCCCCGCCGGGCGGCGATCTGCGGAGGCGATTTCGGGCAGCCGTTCGAACAGGCGGTGGATCAGCGTGCCGCGTCGGGCGGCTGCGCGCATCGCGTCGGCAACCGGCCCCTCGGGCGGCTCGTCCGGGAGCGCGGAGGGCGTGAGCGGGCGCGGCGGGTTGCCGGGCGGGGGCGCGAGGCCGGTGACGACCTGGTGGACCGGGAAGCTAGCCGGGTCGGGGCTCAGCTCGGCAGGTCGCTCCACGGGAGGCGTCCAGGCGCCGCGCCGCAGCCGCAGCACCGGGCCGTCGGCGCTGTCCAGGGTCTCGGCGCCGGCCAGGCGGCCCAACGCGCTGCGCACGCGGCTGTGCCAACTCCTATCCTTGTCGGTTCCGATCTTCGCCATTGCCGTGCCGCCCAGCGCCCCGCCGATGAACAGATGATCGGCAGCGCGGGTAAGTCCGACATACAGCAGGCGCAGATCCTCCTCGGCTTCGCGGGCGTCGCGGGCCTCGATCTCGCGCTGCACCGCACGCGCCTTTTTCCGAGCCGCGGGGTGGAACAGCGGCACCCGGGCGATCCCGTCCAGCGTGACGGTCACGCAGCCGTCCTGGTTGCGACGGCGGCTGTGGCCGGTGTCGGCCAGCACCACGACCGGCGCCTCCAGCCCCTTGGCGCCGTGCACCGTCATCAGCCGCACCCGGCCCTGCGCGGCTTCGGCGTCGCGCTTTACGTCCGAGCCCTCGGCCTCGATCCAGGCGAGGAAGCCGGCCAGCGCCGGCGGGTGGCGCGCTTCATAGGCGAGCGCCTGGGCGAGCAATTCGTCCACGGGATCGTTCGCCGTGCTGCCGAGTCGTGCCAGCAGGCGGCGGCGGCCCTGCAGCGGGCCGGACAGGATGAGATCGAGAAAGGCATAGGGCCCCACCCGGTCGGCGAGGCCGAGCACGGCGCCCAGCCACTGCCTGGCCTCGCGCGCCGGTTCGGCGGTGGAAGTCCCGAGCGCGGCCCAGAGACCCGGCCGGCCGCCGTTCAGCGTTCGAATCTCCTCATGGTCCCACCCCAGCAGCGGCGAGACCAACAGGCAGGCGAGCGTGAGGTCGTCTTCCGGCTGGACCGCGAACCGCACCAGCGCGAGCAGGTCAAGCACGGCGAGGGGCTCGGTGAGGAGCAGCCGATCCACCCCGGCGACGGCCACGCCGGCTTCGTGCAGACGGCCGACCAGCGCGCCCATCAGGCGGGTGCGCTTCCTGAGCAGGATCAGGATGTCGCCCGGCTCGGCGTAGCGGCCGTGCGCCGGGAGCCAGAGCCGATCGGGGCCGTGCAGCCAGCCGCGCACCTGGCCCGCGAGCCAGCCTGCCATCAGCCGGTCGGCGGCCTCGGAACCCTCCTCTTCCTGGCCGCTCTCCTCGTCCGTCGCATCATCGTCTGCGGGGGCCGGCGTGATGAGCGGCCACAGCACGACTTCGCCCGGCGCCAAAGCGCGATGCGGTTCGTGGGTGGGCACGTCGTCCGTCATGCCCAGCGCCGCCGCGCCGACATCGACCAGGAAGGCATTGACGAGATCGAGCACGGCCGGGCCCGACCTGAAGCTGCGGTCGAGCCCGACCCGCGCCAGCGGATTGCCCCCGGCGACGGTGTGGGGCTCGATCCGGCTCGCCTGCTGCTCGAAGACGCGGGGGTCCGTGCCCTGGAAGCCGTAGATCGCCTGCTTGTGGTCGCCGACCACGAACAGGCTGCGGCGGCGGGCGGAATCGCTGTCGGGCGCGGGGAAGAAATCCTCCACGATGCGGCCGATGATCGCCCATTGCCGATCGTTGGTATCCTGCGCTTCGTCCACCAGCACATGATCGAAGCGGCTGTCGAGCTTCCAGGCGACATAGCCGGGCACGCCGGCCGGGCCGAGCAGGTCCGCGGTGCGGGCGATCATGTCGTCGTAATCGATGGCGACCGCGGCGCGCTTCAGGCCGGCATAGCGCTGGACCACGCGCTGCCCGGCGCGGAGCATCCGGGCCGCGAAGACGGCGGATTCGATGCGCCGGTCGAAATCGAGCAGCCGGTCGATATCGGCATGGATGTCGGCGGCACGTCGGATGAGGCCGGGCGACGTCTTCTCCGGGTGCTTGAAGCTGCGGAAATCGCCGTCGGCTTTGCAGACAAGCGCGACGATCCTGTGAAAGTCGGCTGCCCGCCCGGCGGCATCGAGCACCAGCCAGCGCTCGGCGTCGTCGGCCGCCTTGATGCCCGTTGCGGTGTTCCACGCCCGCATGCCGTCGGCAAAGTCGCGGAGCCGCCCGTCGTCGTGGTTGCCGGGCGCCAGCGCCTCGGCCAGCCGCTCGCCCGGCTGTTCGTCTGCGCCCACACCCAGCCAGCGGCGGACGGCGATTTCGGCGCCATGGCCGCCGGCAAGGGCCTGCATGCCGTCGGCGTGGGCGATCATCCGGTCCAGCGCCCCGGCGATTCCGCTTTCGCCCTTCAGGACGGCGAGCTCGGCGAGATCGTCCAGGAAGCGGCTGTCCCCGGTCGAGACCGCGTCGGCGATGACCTCGTGCAGCGCGCGGCGGCGCAGCTGCCTGGTGTCGCGCTCGTCCAGCGCGCGGAAGCCGGGCGGCAGGCCGGCCTCGATGGGAAAGGCCGCGAGCAGCCCCTGCGCGAAGCTGTGCAGCGTCTGCACGCGCAAGCCCCCCGGCACGTCGAGCGCGAGCGCGAACAGCGCCCGGGCCCGGCTGCGGTGCGCAGGATCGGGCGCGACCCCGAGGGCTGCCAGCTCGGCGTCGAGCGCGGGGTCGTCCATCGTCTGCCACGTGCCGAGCCGCCGGGTCAGCCGGTTCTGCATCTCGTTCGCGGCGGCTTTGGTGAAGGTGAGCGCCAAAATGTTGTCCGGCGCGCTGCCGGCAAGCAGCAGCCGCAGCATCCGATCGGTGAGCACATGGGTTTTGCCGGTGCCGGCCGAGGCCGAGACCCAGACGTGGCGCGCCGGATCGGCCGCGAGCAGCTGGCCCGGCGTGCGGATGAAGGGACGGCTTTCGGCAGGGTCGCTCGCAGGGTCGCTCGCAGGGTCGCTCATCGGCCGAGCCATTCGGCGACGCGGGCGAGATGATCGTAATCCGAGTAGCGCCGGCCGAGAACGATGTTGGCCTTGGCGCGGAACCTGGCGTCGCCAAGCAGATACCGGGCCGCGACGCTTTCGAAATCGGCCCAGGCGTCTTCGATGTGGCCGGGGAGGAGCGCGGCGGACTCCTTGCCGAGCGCCGCGCGGTGCCTGCCGGGCTCGCGCCCGCCGCTGAGTTTCAAATAATCGAGTGCGGTGACGGGGGCCGGGGCGATGCCGGGGAAGGCGCCGCGCGCCAGCATCGCGGCGAGCAGCCCGAGCTGCGTCTGCCACAGCTCCTGCACGTCGGTGACGCTGGGGAGCCCGCCGGTCTTGTAGTCGAGGATGCGCAGGCTTCCGTCGCGGCTGTCGATGCGGTCGGCGCGGCCTTTCAGGCGAATGCCGTGCCAGTCGAGTTCGGCGCCGGCTTCCATCGCGAACGGGCGCCATTCGGGCTCCTCGGCAAGGCGCTGCGCGACATAGCCGACCATGCGAAGGACGCGCGGGCGCCAGAGTGCGGCGAGGTCTGGGCGCTCGCCGAGCCTTGCCAGTTCCCGATCGATGATCGTGTCGAGCTGCGCCGGGTCGGCGCCGCCTTGCAGCCAATGCTGGAGGATGTCGTGCACCACCTGTCCCCGGTCGCCGCCGGTCGGCTCGGCATCGCGCGCGTCGAGCGGCTTCAGGCCAAGCACGCGGCGGGCATAGAAGGAGAAGGGATCGGCCTTCAGCATTGCAACGTCGGTGACCCGGAGCGCGCGCGGCCGGACGGCGGTCGGGGGTGCGGGCTCGGGCCGCGGGATCGGTGGCGACACCGGGCCACTGTCGAGCGCGCGGGCGGCGGCGAGCATCGCGGGGGCGGGCTGGGTGAGGCGGCCCGAATCGGGGGTGGCGCCGGCGGCCGCGACCAGGCGGTGCCAGAAGCGCGAGGGCACCGCAGGCGCGCCGCCCTCCCGCAGGGCGCGGGTGACGAGCACTTCGGGCGCGCCGAGCGCGGTGGCGAAATCATGCGCCTGGAGCCCGGTGCGGCGCGGCAGGCCGGGGAGCCCGAGCAGACGGCGGACGGCGGGCGCGAGAAACGGATCGGGCGCGGGGGTGCCGGGCCAACTGCCCTCGTTGAGGCCGCCGAGCACCATGAGGTCGGCCGATTGCAGCCGGGCCTCCAGCGGCCCCCAGATCGCGAGCTGGGGATGGCGGCGCCAGCGCGGGCGGACGGTTTCAGGGCCGATGAGCCCGGCCATGAACGCGCCGGCTTCCTCCGGTGCGAGCGGCAGCCCGGCGAGATCGTCCCGGCTTTCCGCCAGCGCATCGAACAGCAGGGCGAGTGCCCGGCCCGTCTCTCCCGTCCATAGCGCGGGTCCCGCCAGCGCCTCCGCCGAGCGGCGCAGCGCATCGAGCAGGCCTTGCGCATTTGCAGGCGCCGGCTCCATGGCGGCAAGCGCGGGCCGAACCTCGGCGTCCCACCAGTCCTTGAGCCCGGGGTGTCGCGACAGGCGCGGCGCCAGCCCGGCAAGGCCGGGGGGCGGGCGAAGTCCTCGAAGCGCCTCCCTGTCGAGCGAGCGGACCCGGTTCAGCCAGTCGACCCGGCCCTCGCCCGCCTGCACCAGCGGATGCTGCAGCAGAGCGAGCAGCGGAACGGGGGCGAAGCCCTCTGCCGCGGCTGCGGCCAGCGCAACCAGCAGGCTGCCGGGCGCTGTGGCATCGAGCGGGGTTCCGGCGCTGTCGTCGATGTCGATCCCGAAGCGCTGCAACTGGACGGCGACCCGCCGTGCCAGCGCCCGGTCCGGCGTGACCAGCGCCGCCGTGCAGCCAGGCACTTCCACCACCTGCCGCAGCGCGATCGCGATCAGCAGGGCTTCCTCGGCCGGCGACGCGGCCTCGGCCAGGCGCAGGCCCTGCAGCGCTTCCGGCGGGGCGGGGTGCTGGCGCCCGCCTTCGCTTCCGGAGCCGAGCTGGGCCGGGCGCATCGCGCGTGCGGCAAGCGCGGCACGGGCCGGCGGGCTGCCGCCGACCGGGGCCCGGTACGGCCATTCCTGCACTTCGGCGGGGGCGGCCCCGACGGTGGCGAGCAGCCGGGCCATGCCGAACTGCGGGTGGGTTTCGAGACCGCCGTTGTTCCCGGCGCCCGGTTCCCCGTCGCCGGCAATGAACGACCATGTTTCGGCCGCCAGCGCGGTATCGAGCCCCGGGAACAGCAGCTCGCCCTGCGGCAGCCGGGCGACGACATGGGCGAGGCGAGCGACCGCGGGGGGAGCGCTGGCGAAGCCGGCCATGACGACGGGGTGCGACGGCGGCGCCGTGCGCCAGCGGTCTGCCAGCAGCGCCAGCAGACGGTTGCGCCGCGCGGCCCCGTCGACCAGGCCCCTGGCGGCAAGCACGGCGGGCCAGGCGCCGAGCACGTCCGTCAGCACCTTCGTGTTAACTTCCCAGTGCGTTTGCAGGCCGGAATCCGCCGCTGCCCGGGTCACGTCGTCGAGGCGGCAGCCTTCGATCTCCAGCGTGTCCAGCGCCGCCCCGAGCTGGCCGGCCAGCGCCAGCGCCTCGGCCGCGGCGCGCCCGCCGCTTCCGGCGAGCATCCTTGCGAACAGCAGCTGCCGGGCACGGGACGGAAACTCGGGCGGAAGGTCTGCGGTGGCGCTTTCGACCAGGCTGCCGGGCCCGCCGTCCCCGATCGGGCCGTCGCCGTCGATGTCGCCGGCAGGCGCCATTCGCGGCAGCAGCAGCGCGTTGCCGTCGGACAGGCGGACGAAGGCGTCGCCGAGCGCGCGGCCGGCGCGACGGGTGGGGAGGAGCACCAGCACGCGGGCGAGATCGAGCGGGTCGGGATAGCGGGCGAGAAGGCCTGCAGCGAGATCGTCGACGAACGGGCGCCAGGCGGGGAGGGTGAAGAGCGTGGGGCCCCGACCTGCGCCGGAAGGGGCCGAAGGCGCCCCAGAGCTGGCTGCCTCAGAGCTGGCCGCCTCAGAGCTGGCCAATGAGCGCCTCGGTTTCCTTGACGGCCGCCGCCGTGCCGACATCGAACCACAGCCCCTGGTGCACCACGCCATAGAGCCGGCCCTCGGCGCCGGCACGGTCCCACAGCCGGTTCATCGAGAAGGGGGTCGGGGTCTCACCCTCGAACAGCGACTTCTTCAGCATTTGCAGGCCCGTGAACACGAACGGGGCGATCCGGCCGGGCTTGCGGCGGGAGAGCTTGCCGCAGGGGTCCATGTGAAAATCGCCGGCACCCCGGTGGCAGTTGGCGCGCGCCAGCGGCACCACGAGCAGCAGGGCGTCCATCGCGTCGGCGTCCCAGCGCTCCGCCAGCAGCCGGGCGGCGCCGACCGGGCCGTCGACCCAGATATTGTCGGCGTTGATGGCGAGGAACGGGTCGGCGCCGATCAGCGGCAGCGCCCGGGTGATGCCGCCGCCGGTTTCCAGGAGCTCGGCTCGCTCGTCGGAAATCCGAACCTGCAGGCCGGACGGGCGGGCGGCCAGATGCGCCTCCAGCCGGTCGGCCATATAGTGGACGTTCACCACCACTTCGCCGACGCCGCCGGCACGAAGCGTGTCGAGCGCGCGATCCAGCAGCGAGCGGCCTGCGACTTCCACCAGCGGCTTGGGGCGGGTCGCCGTCAGCGGGCGCATGCGGCGGCCGAGCCCGGCCGCGAGCACCATGGCGGCTTTGGGCGGCAGCTTGGTAGAGGGTTTCACCGGCACCAGCCGGCCCTCAGCGACAGGGGGACATTGGCTTCGAACCAGGCCCGCACCGGGGCCAGCGCCGGGTGGGCGAAGTTGCGATCGAGATAGGTCCAGACGCGGGGCAGGCGCTCGACATAGCCGCGGCGGCCGTCGCGGTCGCGCAGCCGCACGAACACGCCGAGGATCTTCACGTTGCGCTGGGCGCCGAGCACTTCATAGGCGGCGCGAAAGCCTTCGCGGTCGTCGATATCGCCCGCCGACGCGAAGGCGTCCAGCATCGCCTTTTCCAGGCGCGGCGGGACATCGCGTCGGGCGTCCTGCAGCAGCGAGACGAGATCATAGGCGCGGTGGCCGGCGAGCGCGTCCTGGAAATCGAGCAGGCCGAGCGCCTGCACCCCGGGCCGATCCGGCAGCAGCATCAGATTGTCGGCATGATAATCGCGCAGCGTAACGACAGGCTGGCTTGCGGTTTCGCGCACGATATCGGCCCAGACCGCATCCCACGCGGCGAGATAGCCCGCCTCGTCGACGACAATCCCGGCGGCCTTCGCGTACCAGTCCGCAAAAACCATCACTTCGCGCGCCAGGGCAGCGCGACCATAGGGTTGCAGCTCGAGCGGGGGCGGCAGCCGGTGCAGCTCGGCGAGCAGGTGGACCGCCCGGCCGTAGATTTCCTCCTCGCGGCGTGGATCGGCGGCGAGAACCGGGCCCATCAGCGCGTCGCCGAAATCCTCGATCAGGAGGAAGCCGTGCGCCAGGTCCCCCGCGATCAGGCGCGGCGCCGAAAAGCCCGCGCCCACCAGCAGGTCGGCGATGCGCACAAACGGGCGGACGTCTTCATGTTCGGGGGGGGCATCCATCAGCACCGCGCGGCGGCCGCGATCCTCGACCCGAAAATAGCGACGGAAGCTGGCGTCGCCGGCCAGCGGGCGCACCGCGGCCGCGCCCCAGCCATGGGCGTCGAGAAAGGCGGCGGCCCCGTTGCGCGGAGTCATTGGCGGGCTGTCATCGGGCAATGCTCATCCGGAAAAGCGCGGGGTCAGGCGGGCGGCCATCGGCCTTCCCAAGCCGGGGATGCGCGCCAAGTCAAGCGCCGGTCGGGACCGCCGGCGCCGTCCAGCCGGAGCCAAAGGGTTTCGGGCCAGAGGCGGGTCCCGAGCCGCTCTGGCCATTCCAGCAGCAGGGCGCCGCCTGTGAGCCAGTCGTCGAGATCGAGGGTATCGGCTTCTGCCGGATTGTCGAGGCGATAGAGGTCAGCGTGAGCGATGGACGGGGCCAGATCGGGGTAGGTCTGCACCAGCGTGAAGGTGGGGCTGGGGACCTCGCCCCGGTGGCCGAGCGCGTGGAGGATGGCGCGGGCCAGCGTGGTCTTGCCGGCGCCGAGCTCGCCCGAGAGGGCGACGACGTCGCCCGGGCGAAGCACGACCGCCAGACGGGCTCCGACGGTCCGGAGCCCGGCTTCGTCGACGCTCGTAGCCAGCTCGATCAGAACAGGCGGTCATCCCAGCGCAGCCTGGGATCTCCCCCCGTTGCGCAGGCGATCCGATGGGAGATGCCAGCATGCGCTGGCATGACAGTTATGGTTGTAGGGCGCACCGGAGCCTCAATAGCGGTAATGCTCGGGCTTGAACGGGCCGGCTTCGGGCACGCCGATGTAGCCCGCCTGCTGCGGGGTCAGCTTGGTCAGCCGCACGCCGAGCTTGTCGAGGTGGAGCGCGGCTACCTTCTCGTCGAGGTGCTTGGGCAGCACATAGACCTTGTTCTCATACCTGGCGCCGTTCGCCCACAGCTCGATCTGGGCCAGCACCTGGTTGGTGAAGCTCGCGCTCATCACGAAGCTGGGGTGGCCTGTCGCGCAGCCCAGGTTCACGAGGCGGCCTTTGGCGAGCACGATCAGGCGCTTGCCGTCCGGAAAGACGACTTCGTCGACCTGGGGCTTCACTTCGTCCCATACGAAGTTGGCGAGGCTGTTGATCTGGATCTCGGCATCGAAGTGACCGATGTTGCACACGATCGCCCGGTCCTTCATCGCCCGCATATGATCGAGCGTGATGACGTCGGCGTTGCCGGTGGCGGTCACGAAGATGTCGGCGATCGGCGCTGCATCCTCCATGGTGACGACTTGATAGCCTTCCATCGCGGCCTGCAGCGCGCAGATCGGGTCGATCTCCGTTACCATCACCCGGGCACCCTGGCTGCGCAGCGATGCGGCAGAACCCTTGCCGACATCGCCGAAGCCGGCGACACAGGCGATCTTGCCGGCCATCATCACGTCGGTCGCGCGCTTGATACCGTCGACCAGCGACTCCTTGCAGCCATAGAGATTGTCGAACTTGGACTTGGTGACGCTGTCGTTCACGTTGATTGCGGGAAACGGCAGATGGCCCTTGCCCGCGACTTCATAGAGACGGTGGACGCCGGTGGTAGTTTCCTCGGACACGCCCTTGATCGCAGCCTGCGTCTTCAGGAAGAAGCCGGGAGTCGCAGCGGCGCGCTCACGGATCATGCGGAAGAATTCGACTTCCTCCTCGTTCGACGGCTCCGGCAGGTCTTCGCCGGCTTCCAGCTTGGCCCCCTTCAGGATGTAGAAGGTGGCGTCGCCGCCATCGTCCAGGATCATGTTGGCGGTGGTGTCCCCCCACTGGAAGATCGCATCGACGAACTGCCAATATTCCCGCAGCGACTCGCCCTTGTGCGCGAATACGGGGACGCCGGCCGCGGCGATGGCCGACGCCGCATGATCCTGCGTGGAGTAGATGTTGCACGACGCCCAGCGCACGTCGGCCCCGAGCGCGGTCAGCGTTTCGATCAGCACCGCGGTCTGGATCGTCATGTGAAGGCAGCCGGCAACGCGCGCGCCTTTCAGCGGCTTGTCGATGCCGAACTCGTCGCGAAGCGCCATCAAGCCAGGCATTTCGGTTTCGGCGATGGCGATTTCCTTGCGGCCCCAGCCCGCGAGAGACATGTCGGCAACGGCGAAATCGGTGAAAGCGGGCTTCGGCTGGGTGGCCACGGGGCACTCCTGAAATGGCGGGAAATATGCAGCCTCCTTACCCTCACCGATAGGGACTTGCAAGTTTCTTTAAGTCTTTATGTGCGTGGCGGACACAGAGGCTTGTCGCCACTGGTGCGTGTGGATGCAGACACTTGTCCGCAAGGGGGCAGTTGCTACTGTACGGACGGAGGTGCCCCACATGACCCGGTTCGTCAGTCACGACCTGAAGCTGAGCCCGACGCGGGACGAACTTGCCGCGCAGGACTTCGTTTCCAGCCTGCGAAGCCATGTGCTGAACCCGATGGCGGCCAGCATGAAGGCGCGGTTCGAGGCGGAGGTTGCGCCCCGGCTGCCGGAAAACGCCCGCGGCCGCGATGTGCTGAAGGCGATGCAGCCGCACCCCTATTTCCGCTTCTATTCGGCGGCGCGGGTGAAGGCGCAGGAGATGGTGTGGGCAAGCGTTCGCCCGACGATCGAGCGTGAAAGGGCCGGCCTGAAAGCCCGATTCGAGGGGTTTTCGGTGAGCGGTGTCGGGACGCTGACGCTGAACCCGGATCTGGCGCTTCCGAAGAATGTGACGGCGCTCGATGTGCATCTGATGCCGGGCAATTATCATCTGGACGGCGGCGACGGCGACCTGGCGGCGGGCGCGCTTTACGAAAACGGGCTGTCGGTGTTCTCGTTCGGGCTGATGGGGGAGACGCTGGACGATATCGGGCGGTCGGTGGCGATGTGGCTCGGCCTGCGCCATCCGGACTTCCGGCCCGGGGCCGTGCTCGATCTCGGCTGCTCGGTCGGTCATCAGACCCTGCCCTGGAAACGAGTTTACCCCGAGGCTCGGGTGACCGGCCTGGATGTCTCCGCGCCCTGCCTTCGCTATGCCCATGCCAGGGCGCAGTCGATGGGGCTGGAGGCGCATTTCGTGCAGGCCGATGCGTGCCGGGTGCCGCTGCCCGGTGCGAGCCAGGATCTGGTTTTCTCCTCGATGTTCCTGCACGAGCTGCCGGTAAAGGATATCCGCGCGGTGTTC
>JANPJJ010000133.1:0-3076 GCA_031425455.1 Sandaracinobacter sp.
CATGGCCGGCCTGGTGCCCCGGCTGCTCGCCGCCAGCCTGGACGGCGCCGACGCCCCCGCCCCCCGGGTGGAGTTCCGGCCGAAAAAGCTCAGCATCGCGCCGCGCGACTTCGAAAAGCTGGTGCTGACCGTGACGGTCCCCGCCGATGCGCGCCCGGGCCTCTGGCGACTGGTCTTCAGCCTGGACGGATCGGGGGAGGCCACGGCCGAAATCGCCTTCCGGGTCGGATAATCCCGCGCCCGCCCGCCCAAATCCCCGCTTCCCCGCCCCCGGGGCTTCTGTATAGAGAAGGCCAGATCAAGTCCGGGGAACCCGTTGCATGAAGCTAGTCGTCGAGCGCGCGACCCTCCTGAAGGCGCTGGGGCATGTGCAGTCCGTGGTGGAGCGGCGCAACACGATCCCGATCCTTTCCAACGTGCTGCTGTCGGCCGACGGCACCACCATGAAGCTGATGGCGACCGACCTCGACCTGCAGGTGGTGGAGGAAGCCCCCGCAACCGTGGAGATGGCCGGCGCCACCACGGTTTCCGCCCACACGCTGTTCGATATCGTGCGCAAGATCCCGGATGGCGCGCAGGTCACGCTGGAAGCGGCGGCGCAGAAGATGTCGGTGACCGCCGGCCGCGCCCGCTTCCAGCTGCAGACCCTCCCGCGTGAGGATTTCCCGGTAATCGGCGAGAGCGACCTCCCGACCGGCTTCACCCTCCCGTGCGAGACGCTGGTAACGCTGATCGACAAGACCCGCTTCGCCATCTCCACCGAGGAAACGCGATATTATCTGAACGGCATCTTCTTCCATGCACCGGCCGGCGCCGGAACCCTTCGCGCGGTGGCGACAGACGGCCACCGGCTCGCCAGGGTCGAAATCCCGCTGCCCGCCGGCGCCGAGGGGATGCCCGACATCATCATCCCGCGCAAATGCGTGGCCGAAGTCCGCAAGCTGCTGGACGAGCGCGACGGCGAAGTCGAGATCGCGCTGAGCGCGGCCAAGATCCGCTTCCGCATCGGCGCCGCCATCCTCACCTCCAAGCTGATCGACGGCACCTTCCCGGACTACAGCCGGGTGATCCCGACCGCCAACGACAAGCTGCTGAAGATCGACCCCGCGACACTCGCCGAAGGAGTCGACCGGGTGACGGCGATCGCGTCGGAAAAGACCCGCGCGGTGAAGCTCAGCCTCGACCGGGACCGGGTGACCCTGTCGGTCACCAGCCCGGAAAACGGCACCGCCAGCGAGGATGTGCCGGCGGACTATGCCGCCGCAGGCTTCGACGTCGGGTTCAACAGCCGCTACCTGCTCGATATCCTGGGGCAGGTTGAAGGCGACCTGGTGGAAGTCCATATGGCAGATGCCGCTGCCCCCACGCTGATCCGCGAGAACGACGCCTCCCCCGCGCTCTATGTCCTGATGCCGATGCGGGTGTAGGATTGTTCCCGGGGCTCGATGCAAGGGCATCGAGTTCGGCCTGACGGCCGGCGCCCGGTCGGGCTTGCGGCCATCGGCCGGGGGCACGGGTTTGTTGCAGTTTCCGAGGTTCCGATGCCGCTGAAAAAGCCCAAGGAAGTGAAGCTCCCTACGCCGTTCGCGGACCTCGAGAAGAGCGCCGACGACGACCAGCGCCGGCGCGCCCTCCTGATGAAGCGCGAGCTCGCCGGCATGGACGGCGTCAGCTGGAACGAGCCCCCGCAGAGCTGGTGGGCGCGGCTGAAGGCCAACCCCAGCCATCAGACCTGGGGCCTCGTGGGCGCCATCGGCATGGGCGCGCTGCTGATCACCGCTTTCTACGTCGCCGCCGACACCGGCATCGAGAAGCCCGAGTTCATCGTCTACGCCGAAAGCTGGCGCGGCGACCGCACCGCCGGGGACGCGGTCGAAGAGCGCGAAGAAGCGATGGACAAGCTCCGCGCCGAAGTGATGGCGAACCGGGCGGCCGTCGCCGCTGCCGAAGCCCGCGCCCGCGCGCTGGAAGCCGAACGCGCCGCCGCCCGCCAGGCGACAACCGGGGGGTGAACGCTGACGACGCGCGCTTGATGGCCGCCGCGCTGGCGCTTGCCCGCCGCGGCGCCGGGCGCACCGGCTCCAACCCCAATGTCGGCTGCCTGATCGCGAACGACGGCCGCATCGTCGGCCGCGGCTGGACGCAGGACGGCGGCCGCCCCCACGCCGAAGCCATGGCACTGGCCGAGGCCGGCACCGCCGCCACCGGCAGCACCGCCTATGTCACGCTGGAACCCTGCGCCCACGCCAGCGACCGCGGCCCGCCCTGCACCGACGCTCTGATCGCGGTCGGCATCGCCCGCGCCGTCATCGCCCTCCAAGACCCGGACCTGCGCACCGCCGGGCAGGGCATCGAGCGCCTGAAGGCAGCCGGGATCGTGGTCACGGAAAACATCTGCCATGCCGAAGCCGCCCGCGAACTCGCCGGCTGGACCGGCCGGCTGACGAAGGGCCGCCCCGAACTCACCCTGAAGCTTGCGCTCTCGCTCGACGGCCGCCTCGCCATGGCAGACGGACGCAGCCAGTGGATCAGCGGCGAGCCCGCCCGCGCCTACGCCCATGCGCTGCGCGCGCGCGCCGACATGATCCTGGTCGGCGGCGGCACGTTCCGCACCGATGCGCCCCGGCTCGACATCCGCCTGCCCGGCAACACCGCCCCGCACCCGCTGCGCGCCGTCCTCACCGGGAGGCCGGTCCCAAAAGGGTTCCTCGCCATCCCGACGCTCGATGCCCTCGACGAGATCGCCTGCACCCACGGCGTCAACCGCATCCTCTGCGAGGGCGGCGGCACGCTCGCCGCAGCGCTCCTCGCCGCCGACCGCGTCGACCGCCTCATTCTCCTGCGCGCCCCGATCCTGATCGGCAACGGAATCGGGCTGGAAGGGCTACCCCTGGACGGTCTGGCAGAAGCCCACGGAAGATGGGCCCCGGAGGCGCGAAGCCCTCTGGGGGTGGATGCGGTGGAGGTCTACAGGCGGCGGGAAGCACCCCAACCCTAAAAAAACCGCGTCATGCCAGCGAAGGCTGGCATCTCCCCCCGTCCCGCCGGCGACAAGCGGGGAGATGCCAGCCTCCGC
>JANPJJ010000134.1:0-7353 GCA_031425455.1 Sandaracinobacter sp.
ACGATGCCGGTGCAGACGATCAGGTAGATGAGCCCGGTGAGCGCGGTGCCGGCAAGCGTTGCTCGAACGACGTTGCGCGCCGGATCGCGCACCCGGCCGGCGGCGGCCCCTGCCGCCTCGAACCCGACCAGCGCGTAGAAGGCAAGCGTCAGCGCCGAGGTGAGTTCACCGGGCCGGTAGCCGGGGTGCGGTGAAACCGTGAACTGCCCGCCGCCACGGGCCAGGAACGTCAGCACGATCGCGATCACGGCGAGGAGCGGGAGCAGCTTCAGCACGGTTGTCACCACCTGGAAGCGGCCGGCGGCGCGGGCGCCCTGCAGGTTCAGAAGCGTGATCAGCCAGATCAAACCGACCCCGAGCAGCGGTGTGCCGGTCTTGGTGGCGAACGCCTCCGGCAGGAACGGTGCCAGATACTGCGCCGCTGTCAGCCCGATCACGGCATTGGCGCACCACACGCTGACCCAGTAGCTCCAGCCGAACAACAGGCCTGCAAGCGGCCCGTGCACCTCGCCCAGGATGGCGATCAGTCCTGTCGCCTGCGGCATGGCGGCGGCCAGCCGCGAGATCAGCCAGGCGAGGAGCATCGCGCCGGCAATCGCCACCCCCCAGGCCGCCACGCCCGTCCAGCCGAACGGGGCGAGCTGGGCCGGGAGCACGAAGATCCCCGCCCCGATCATGCCGCCGACCACAAGCGCCGTCGCGGTCCACAAGCCGAAGGGCCGCGCCGGGGCGGCCCCTTCGTGCGTCGGGCTCAGAACTTGCGGCCCAGCTTCAGCCCGATCGTGCGCGGGCGGATCGTATAGTTGTAGAAGATGCCGCCGCGCGTGGTTACGTTGTCGGGATCGCCGCAGACATCTTCGCCGCATTGCACGCTGCGCGAGGTCCGTCCGTTCGAATCGAACAGGTTGGTGGCGAACAGCGCAGCCGACCAGACGTCGGTCTGCACACCGACGCTGAGGTCGACCGTGGTATAGGCCGGGAAATCGCCGACGATCCCGCGGGTCGCCACCCGGAGATCGCCGTTGCGTGCGCCTTCATAAACGACCGCACCCTGCACATGGGCCCGCATCGTCTCGTTGAGGTCGAAGTCGTAGCGCGCGATCGCATTGCCCTTGAACTTCGCGGTGTCGGGCAGGCGGGTGCCCTCCGGGGCCAGCACGCTGTTCTCACGGTCCCCGGGCCCTGGGATCGTGCAGTCGCGGTCGGGGTTCGGGAAGGCGCAAAAGTCGGTCGTCAGCTTCGCGTCGTTGTAGCTGCCACTTCCTTGCAGGGTCAGCCCCGGCACCGGTACCCAGGTCAGGTCGAACTCGAACCCGCGGATCCGACCGTCGCCGGCGTTCGTCACGGTCGTGAGCCCGTTCTCGCCCAGTGCCGAGAACTGGATATCGGTCCAGTTCAGCTGGTAGACGGCGCCGTTGAACCGCACGCTGTTGTCGGCCCAGCTGGTCTTGAACCCGAGCTCGAAATTGTCGAGCTGGTCCGGCAGATAGGGCGGCAGCCCGCCGCGCCGGTTCACCCCGCCGGGCCGGAACCCGCGCGAGAAGGTGGCGTAAACCAATGCATCGTCGGTGACCTTGTAGGTGAGGTTCACGCGCGGCAGCCAGTCGGTGTCCTCAGTGGTCTTGTCGACATTGGTGCAGGGGCTGCCCGGCACCACCGCCGGGCCGAAGCAGGCGGCCTCCCCGGTACGGCTGCTGAACCCGGCCGAGTAGCCGAAGAAGCCGACCAGCGAATTCTTGTACTTATAGACGCGCCCGCCGCCGGTCAGTGTGAGCTGGGGCGTGATATCCCAGGCGACTTCGCCGAACGCGGCATAATCCCGGTCGACGCGTTTCTGCTTCGTGAGCCAGATATTGCTTTCGGTTCCGGTCACGGTGATCGCGTCGGCGATATTGTCGATGATGTAGTTTTCTTCGATGTCGTTCTGCTGGCGCTGGTAGAACAGGCCGACGATCGCGCGGACCGGCCTGTCCTGCGGCGAGGAGATGCGCAGCTCGTGGCTCTGCTTGGAAAAGCGCGGGCGCGACAACACATATTGGTTCGGGCTGATGATATTGCCGGCATTGTCGTAGATGTAGGCGCCCGAGCCGAACAGACTGTCGTAGAAATAGGCGTAGTCGGAATAGTCGCTGTCGGTCGGCGCCTTGCGCTTCATATAGCCGCCGGAATAGACCAGATCCCAGTTGCCGATCTTGCCTTCCACGGTCAGCGCGGCCTGCCACCAGTCGTCACGCCCGGTCTCGCGGTTGTATTGCGCGACCTGGCGCTTGGCGAGCCCGGTCTCCTCGCCGAAGAACCCGTTGGCCTTTTGCTTCTGCCCCATGATCGAGGGCGTGATCGTCCAGTCGTCATCGAGGTCGATTCCGAGCGCCAGGCGCCCGCCGAAGGTCTCGACGTCGTTATAGTCTTTCTTCACGAACGGCGCGGTGGTCTGGGTGATGCCCGACGTCGGGAAGGTGCGCGTCTGCAGGATGTTGTCGATGTAGCCCGCGTCCTTCTTGTACCAGCCGACCGCGCGCAGTGCCATGCGATCGTTCAGCGGAACGTTGACATAGCCTTCCAGCACGCCGCCCCAGCCGCCGTCGGTCACATTGTTGACCTCGGCATCGACCGCGGCCGAGAAGCCGGTCGGGTCTGGCTTGTTGGTGATGATGCGGATCGTGCCCGCCATGCTGGACGCGCCGTAAAGCGTGCCCTGCGGCCCGGCGAGCGCCTCCACCCGGGCGATGTCGTAGATGTGCAAATCGACGGCGCCGGCGATCGTGGTGATCGGCTGCTCGTCGAGGTAGATCCCGACCGTGGGTTGCGACGTGGAGTGGTTGGCGTTCTCGCCCGAGGAGACGCCGCGGAAATAGACCCGCGCCGAGCCCGGCCCGGAGGTCTGGTAGGTGACCGAGGGCAGGAAGCGCACATAATCGTTGAAGGCGCGGACCTGCAGGTTCGACAGCGTCTCGGTATCGAGCGCCTGGATCGAGATCGGCACGTCCTGCAGATTCTGGCTGGACTTGGTGGCGGTGACGATGATCTCGCCGACGCCCTGCTCGACCTCCGCCGTTACGGGCTGGGCCTGGGCTGCGATCGGCATCGCCAGCGCGGACGTCAGCAGCAACGCCGCGCGACCGGCGAACCGGCCGGTTGTCTCAATCGAATTCGTCATCACGATCCCTTTATCCCCCGCCTGTTCCCGTCCGGGTCCCGTTCGGGCCTGTACCGGCCCTTTGTCGATCAAGCGCGGGCCGAAGCTTGCGCCACCTCGGGATAGCTGTCCAGCAGGGAACCGAGCGAAGCGCGCAAGGGGCCCAACCATTTTTCATAGTGTTGCCAATGATCCACAGCCGATGCGTAGAGCGGCGTTCGCACCTGCTCCGAACTCGCGGTGCGGACGGCGCGTTCGGTCCGGTGGAAATCGAGACACGCCGGCTCGAACTCAAGCCCGCAATGGGCCAGCAGCGCCCGGATCTCCGCCTCCGGGTGCGCCACCATCTGTTCGTAGATCACCCGGTGCACGCGGCCGGGCAGCACCGCATCAAAATGCGCCATCAGCCCGGCATAGTCGCGCCAATAGCGGCCAAGGTCGGTGAGGTCATAGCTGAACGCCTGGCCGCGGGCGAAATGCTGTTTGAAGCCGGAAAAGCAGCAGCCCATCGGGTGACGCCGGGCATCGATGATTTTCGCATTGGGCAGGATCAGGTGAATGAGCCCTGTGTGCAGGAAATTGTTCGGCATCTTGTCGATGAAAAGCGGGCGGTCGGTCTTGCGCTGCACCCGGGTGCGGTCGAGATATTCCTGCCCCAGCGCGGCAAGCTCTTCGGCGCCGAGCGAGGCGACCCGTTCGGCGAAGCGGGCCCGGCTCTCCCCGGCATCCGCGGCGCCCTGGCCGCGCCTGGTGGACTTTGCCGCGCCCTGCGGCCGCTCCCCCAGCCGCCGCGCCATCGCGACGATGTCGGGAAGCTCCATCGTGCCTTCCACCCGGCTGTGCGAGCTCAGCATCTGCTCGATCAGTGTCGAGCCCGAGCGCGGCAGCCCGACCACGAAGATCGGATCGGGCGCCGGGCAGCCCATGCCGGCCCGGGCCGCGAAGAACGCCGCCGTATACAGCGCCTTCGCCGCTTCCAGATTGGCCGTGGTCGCATCGGCATCATAGTCCAGGCTTTCGCGGCGAAGCGCATTGCCCCGGGCATAGTGGCGGAACGACGCGTCATGAAGCTGCCGATCCTCCAGCGCCTTCCCCAGCGCGAACTCCAGGTGGAAGCGGTCTTCGTCCGACAGGCCGGGCCTGGTCAGCGCCGCTTCCATCGCTGCGAGATCGGCGGCGTCGAAACGCACGGTCTTCAGATTGGCCAGGCTCCACCAGGCCTCGCCCAGCGTCGGGGCCTCGGCCAGCGCCCGGCGGTAGGCGGCGATACTGTCGGCCTGCCGCCCCACCGTCTTCAGCGAATGGCCATAGCTCATCCAGGCCATCGGCTGCTGCGGATGACTGGCCAGAAGCGCCTCATAGACTCCGATGGCAGCCGCATAGTCCCCCAGCCGCACCAGGATCGCGGCGCGAAGCACCCGGTAATTGGGGTTGCCCGCATCGCGCGCCATCAGCAGGTCCAGCTCGGCAAGTGCGTCCGCGGCCTTGCCCTGGCGCTGCAGCACCACGGCCAGATTGTGCCGCGCAGCGTGGAAATCGGGCGCCAGCTCCAGCGCGCGGCGCAGCAGCTTCTCGGCATCGGCATAGCGCCCGATCCGGCCCGCCAGTTCGGCCAGCATCCGGATCGCCGGCACATCGAACGGCTGCGCTTTCAGTCGGGCACGCAGCAGCCGCTCGGCAGTGGGGAGGTCTCCCTCCACCAGCGCGGAGGCTGCCGTCATCAGCTCGGGGTCGCTGGTCGCCGCCTTCAGCGCCCTTGCCTGCGCAACGTCGGCGCCGGCCTCGTCGCCGGCTTCGCGCCGCTCCTCGGCGAGCCGCTGCCAGCCGTGCTGGTCGTCGGGGCGGGGCAGGGTCGAGCCAGCGGAAGCCATGCGGGCAGTGAAACCGGGCACCCGGCCTTGTCAATCTCAGCACCGGGCCGCTGCACCCGGCGGGTTGCGACGCCGGTGCGATTGCCGGGCGCCTCGCCCCGGCTTAAAGGAGCGCTCCACAAGGGGGCGACATGGCCGACTACCATACCCACGACGATGATGAACCGCTGGACGGCGACGATCGCGACGCCAGCATCCCGGACGATGTGCTGGACGCCGTGCGCACGCTGATCCGCTGGGCCGGTGACGACCCCGCGCGCGAAGGGCTGCTGGACACGCCGGGCCGCGTGGCGCGCGCCTATAAGGAATATTTCAAGGGCTATGGCGAAAACCCGCTGCATCACCTGACCCGCACCTTCGACGAGGTAGGCGGCTATGACGAGATCGTGCTGTTGCGCGACATCCCGTTCCAGTCGCACTGCGAGCATCATATGGCGCCGATCATCGGCAAGGTTCACATTGCCTATCTGCCGACCCACCGGGTCGTCGGCATCTCCAAGCTGGCCCGTGTGGCAATGGGATATGCCAAGCGGCTGCAGGTGCAGGAGCGGCTGACCGCCCAGATCGCCGAAGCCATCCAGGAGGGGCTCGACCCGCGCGGCGTTGCCGTGGTGGTGGAAGCGAGCCACGCCTGCATGTCGGCGCGCGGCGTGCTCACCTCGGGCGTGACGATGACCACCAGCCGGATGATGGGCGTGTTCCGCGAGGACGAACGCAGCCGGCGCGAGGTGCTGGCGCTGATGAAGATGGGGTCGGGTTCCTGAGCGACATTTTGGGTCTTGCCCCGCCGAAAACGGTCGGCATGGTCTCGCTCGGCTGCCCGAAGGCGCTGGTCGACAGCGAGCGCATCCTGACGGCCCTGAGATCGGAGGGCTATAAGCTGTCGCCCGATTACGCCGGGGCTGATGTGGTGATCGTGAACACCTGCGGCTTCCTGGACAGCGCCAAGGCCGAGAGCCTGGAGGCGATCGGCGAGGCGATCGCGGAGAACGGGCGGGTCGTGGTGACAGGCTGCATGGGGGCGGAGGCCGAGAGCATCACCGCGCGCTTTCCCCAGGTGCTCGCGGTGACGGGCCCGCAGCAATATGAGGCGGTGGTGGGCGCCGTCCGCTCGGCAGCCCCGATGCCGCCGCAGCCCTTTGTCGACCTGGTCCCCGGCCGTCTTGAAGAAATGGGCGGGCTGAAGCTCACACCGCGCCACTACAGCTATCTGAAGATTTCGGAAGGGTGCAACCACGCTTGCGCCTTCTGCATCATCCCGAGCCTGCGCGGGCGCCTGGACAGCCGCCGGCCGGACGCCATCCTCCGGGAGGCCGAAAAGCTGGTTTCAGCAGGCACCCGGGAGCTGCTGGTTATCAGCCAGGATACGTCGGCTTACGGGCGGGACCTCCGCCATGCCAGGTTCGGCAAGTCCGATATGCGGGCGCATATTACCGATCTGGCGCGCGAACTGGGACGGCTGGGGGTGTGGGTGCGGCTGCACTATATCTACCCCTATGCCCATGTGGACGAGCTGATCCCCTTGATGGCGGAGGGATTGATCCTCCCCTATCTCGATATCCCGTTCCAGCATGCCGCGCCCGCCGTGCTGCGCGCGATGCGCCGCCCGGCGAACGAGGCGAAGGTGCTGGAGCGGATCGCGGGCTGGCGTGCTCTGGTGCCCGACATCGCCATCCGCTCCACCTTCATCGCCGGCTTCCCGGGTGAGACCGAAGCGGATTTTCGTTTTCTGCTGGACTGGCTGGACGAAGCGCAACTCGACCGCGTCGGGTGCTTTGCCTATGAGCCGGTCGCTGGGGCGGCCGCCAACGATCTTCCCGGGGCCCTGCCGCTGGAGGTGCGCGAGGAGCGGCGCGACCGGTTCATGGAAAGGGCGGCCACGATTTCGGCGGCGAAGCTGGCAGCGAAGATTGACCGGACGCTGGACGTGATCGTGGACGAAGCGGACGGTCTGGGCGGCGCCACGGGGCGAAGCAAGGCCGACGCGCCCGAAATCGACGGCCATGTGCTGCTGCGCGATGCAGCCCATGTGCGGCCGGGCGACATCGTGTCGGTCAGGATAGAGGACGCCGACGCGTTCGATCTCTACGGCGTGCCGGCCTGATCTTGCTGTCGCTGTCGTCGATCGCCACACCGCTCGGCCCGATGGCGCTGGTGCACGACAGCGACCGTCGCTTGTGGGCGGCGGAGTTTCGTGCCGACCCGCGCCGCATCCAGACTAGCCTGTCGCGGTTCGGGATCGGGCCGCTCCAGCCGGACGAGGTGCCGGCGCCCGAGCCGATCGCCGCCGCCTTTGCCGACTATTTTGCGGGGAACCTTGTCGCCCTCGACAGCCTTCGAACCGCT
>JANPJJ010000135.1:0-4278 GCA_031425455.1 Sandaracinobacter sp.
CCACCGGCCGTCCACAGTCTCGGCGTCGAACAGCGCCAGGTCCGACACCGCCTCGGAAACCGCCTCCCGCGCCAGCAGCGCCTCGCCGTCCTCCACCGCAACCGCAGCGTCGATCGTCGGGCTCCAGCCCGCCCCGTTCCACCACAGCACGTCGCCGCGCAGAAGCTCGTTCCCGGTCAACAGCTTTGCCATCAAAGGGCCCCTTCGAACGCGCGCGCAGCGGTCCCCAGTAGGATGTCCTCGGCCTCGGCCAGCCCGGCCACGCGCCCCACCACCAGCACCGCCGGGCTTCGCACGCCCTCGCGCGCCACCACATCGCCGAGCCCCGCCAGCAGCGTGCGGATCGCCCGCGCACCCGGCAGCGTGCCACGCTCCAGCACCGCGACCGGCATGTCGGGCGACACCCCGTCCGCCATCAGCTTGTCGGCGATCGCGCCCGCCGTCGTCACGCCCATATAGACCACCAGCGTCCGCCCCGGCCCCGCCAGCCCGCGCCAGTCCTGCTCGCGAAGCCCCTGGCAGGTGCCGGCGACAAAGCTCACCGCGCTCGCCAAGGCCCGATGCGTCAGCGGCAGCCCGGCTTCCGCCGCACAGCCCAGCGCCGCCGACACGCCCGGCACCACCTCGCATCGCACGCCCGCCGCGCGCGCCGCTTCCAGCTCCTCGCCGCCACGCCCGAACACGAACGGATCGCCGCCCTTCAACCGCACCACGCGCCGTCCCTCCCGGGCCAGCCGCACCAGCAGCGCGTTGATCTCGTCCTGCGGCACGGAATGCCGGTCGCGCTTCTTCTCCACGCTGATCAGCTCGGCCCCGGCCGGCGCCAGCGCCAGCACGCCGGCGCCCACCAGCCCGTCGTGCACGATGACGTCGGCCTCGCCGATCAGGCGCGCGGCCTTCAATGTCAGCAGCTCGGGGTCGCCCGGACCGGCGCCCACCAGCCACAATCTGGTTTCCTGTTCCATGCCCCGCCAGATGCGCTCCCTGCCGCCGCATCGCCAGAACGCAAAATTTGCGTGGCCCAAAGCACCGCTTTCCCCTGTCGGAACCGCGCATGCCGTCCTAAAGAGCGGCAATGGACGCGACTGTGCCCCCGGCCCCGGCCCCCCGGCCGCCTTTCAGAGACCGCCTGGCCGCGATCCGCTGGCCGCAGTGGGTGCAGCGCATCCCGCGCCGCACCTGGATCCTCCTTGCAGCGCTCGGCGGGTTCGGCCTCCTCGCGCTGCTGCTCGTCTGGGTGATGGTCGGCCGCGGCCTCCCCGATGCCGCCAGCCTCGCCACCTACCAGCCGCCGCTGCCCACAACCCTGCGCTCGGCAGACGGCGCCCCGTTCCACACCTTCGCCCGCGAACGCCGCATCTACCTCCCCTATGCCGAAATCCCGCCCGTCGTGGTCCAGGCGGTCACCTCGGCCGAGGACAAGACCTTCTTCGAGCACGACGGGCTGGACTATGCCGGGATCGCAACCGCCGTCTGGACCAATGTGCAGGCGCTCGGCTCCGACAAGCGCCCGGTCGGCGCCTCCACCATCACCCAGCAAGTCGCCAAGAACCTGCTGCTCACCAACGAGGTCACGATCCTGCGGAAGGTCCGCGAAGCCATATTGGCGCGCCGCATCGAGCAGCAGTTCACCAAGCCGCAGATCCTGGAGCTCTATCTCAACGAAGTCTTCCTCGGCCGCAACGCCTATGGGGTGGAGGCCGCCTCGCAGGCTTATTTCGGCAAGCCCGCCGCCCGGCTCCAGCCCGAGGAAGCCGCGCTTCTCGCGGGCCTGCTGAAGGCTCCCAGCGCCTACAACCCCACGTCCAACTATGCCCGCGCCCTGGAACGGCGCAACTATGTGCTGGGGGAAATGGCGCGCAACGGCCATCTCGCGGCGGATCGCGCCCGGGCGCTCCAGGCCACGCCCGTCGTCACCACGCGAACCGGAGTTCCCACGCGCCAGGCGCCGGTCGGCGGCTATTTCGTGGAGGAGGTGCGCCGCCAGCTGATCGCCAAGTTCGGAGAGGACGCCAAGGCCGGCCCCAACAGCGTCTATGCCGGCGGCCTCTGGGTTCGCACCACGATCGATCCCGTCATCCAGGCCGCCGCCGAAAAGGCGCTCCGGAACGGCCTGGTCCGCTACGACAGCGGCCGGGCCTGGCGCGGCCCCGCCGCCACGATCGATCCGGGCGAAGGCTGGGAAAGCCGGCTCCGCACCGCCAATGTCGGCGTGGGCTATCCGGAATGGCGCGCCGCTGTCATCCTCGGGCGCCGCGACGGGGGGTTCAGGATCGGCCTGCCAGACGGCACCACCAGCACGATGTACAACGGCGACGCCATGCGGCCGCGCAACGGGATCCCCGCGTGGCAGCAGCTGAAGCCCGGCGACGTGATCCCCGTCACCAGGGCTTCGAGCAGCAACTACGCCATGCGCCAGATCCCCGAAGTCTCGGGCGCGATGGTCGTGCAGGAGCCGCAGACCGGCCGCATCCTCGCCATGGTCGGCGGGTTCGACGTGCGCGGCTCCAGCTTCAACCGGGCGACCCAGGCCCAGCGCCAGCCCGGCTCCAGCTTCAAGCCCTTCGTCTACGCCGCCGGGCTCGACAACGGCATGACGCCCGCCTCGATCGTGGCCGACGCGCCCTATTGCGTCTACCAGTCGCGCAGCCTCGGCACCAAATGCTTCCGCAACTTCGGCGGCGGCTATGCCGGCGCCCAGACCATGCGCTGGGGCCTCGAACAGTCGCGCAACCTGATGACGATCCGGATCGCTTACAACAGTGGCATGGACAATGTGGTGAAGCTGGCGAAGGACCTTGGCATCGGCGACTACCAGCCCGTGCTCGCCATCGCGCTAGGCGCCGGCGAGACCACGCCGACGAAGCTGGTGAACGCCTATTCGATCCTGATGAACAACGGCCGGCAGGTGCAGCCGATCCTGTTCGACCTGGTGACCGACCGCAACGGCAAGCCGATCTACCGCGCCGATCCCCGGCCCTGCGATGCCTGCAACTCGGCCCGCTGGCAGGGCCAGCGCATGCCGCGCCCGGCCGACACAAGGAAGCAGGTGATGGACGCCCGCACCGCCTATCAGGTCACCCATATGATGGAGGGTGTGATCCAGCGCGGCACCGCAACCGTGCTGCGCTCGCTCGACGTGCCGATTGCGGGAAAAACCGGCACTACCACCGGCCCCAAGGACGTCTGGTTCGTCGGCGGCACCCCGCACCTCGTCGCCGGCCTCTATATCGGGCACGACAAGCCCCGGAACCTGGGCGGCCTGCAGGGCGGCACCTTCGCCGCCCCGATCTGGCGGCAGTTCTACAACGAGGCCTTCAAGGACAACCTCCCCGATCCGGACCCGTTCATCGCGCCCGCGGGCGTCCGGATGGTCCGGATCGACCGCCGCTCGGGCCGCCGCGTCTATGGCGCCTGGCCCGGCTTCGAACCGAAGTCGGCCGTCATCTGGGAAGCCTTCAAGCCCGAGTCAGAGCCGCGCCGCATCTATCGCACGGTCGAGGACCTGGAAGTGCTCACCCCGGCCAAACCCCGCGCCAAGGTAAAATCCGACAGCGACTTCCTCCGCCAGCAAGGCGGCATCTACTAAATTGCCCCTCACCTTCAGGGAGGAGTTGGGGTGGGGCCGCATACGTCGGGGCACTACCCCAAGATTCTCCCCTGCAAGGGGGAGGCGGCGCGCCCGAGGCGAGCGGCAGGGGTGTCTCCCCAGAGACCCTAGTCCGCGTCCCCCTGCACCTCGGGCCGCGCCGCCGCGAACGCCGGCAGCTCGGCGCAACTCGCCTCCACTCGCAGCACGCGAGGATAGGGTGCCAGCTCCACCCCGAAGCGCCGCGCGTTGAACAGCTGCGGCACGATGAAAATGTCCGCCAGCGTCGGCGCCTCTCCGAACGCATAGGGCCCCGCCTCGCCCGCGATCATCGCCTCCACCGCCCCCAGACCCCGCGCCACGGTGTCATGGCCCCACACCCGCGCCGCGTCCGCGCCCGCCAGCGCCTCCACCCGTTTCAACACCCCCAGATTCTGCACCGGATGCGTATCCGCCCCGATCGCCAGCGCAACGGCCCGGTTTCGCGCCCGAAGCACCGGATCGGCCGGCAGGAAGGCCGGCGTCGGCACCGTCTCCTCCAGCCACTCCAGGATCGCCAGCGACTGGGTCAGCATCGTCCCGTCTTCCAGCTCCAGCCCGGGCACCAGCCCCTGCGGATTGCGCGCAAGCCAGGCGGGATCGCGCTGCGCCCCCTCGCGCAGGTCCATTGCCACGCTCTCGAACGCCAC
>JANPJJ010000136.1:0-2340 GCA_031425455.1 Sandaracinobacter sp.
GCAGACCGCCGGCGTACTGGCGCTGAAAACGCTCGGCGACGCCGGAAAAGGCAAGCTCGTCTATTTCATGGCGATCGACAACGCCAAGTTCCGGGTGCCGGTCGAACCTGGCTGCCTGCTCGAACTGAAGGTCGAATTCGTACAGAATCGCGGCCGGATCAGCAAATTCAGCGGCCGCGCCGAAGTGGCGGGCAAGCTGGTTGCCGAGGCCAGCTTTACCGCGATGATTGCCGATCCCCCGGCCTGATCATCCGATCCCTGATCACTCCAGCGCCGGCGCCGGCTGCGGCTCGCGCCCGGCCCAGATGCACGCCGCCAGGATGATCGCGGCGCCGGCCCAGATTTGCAGCCGCACCGGTTCGGCAAAGAAGATCCAGCCGAATAGCGCCGCCCAGGGCAGGGCGCTGAACTCCATCACCGCAGCTACCTGGGCTTCGACGCGGGCATAGCCGCGGCTCAGCAACTGCATGCCGATATTGCCGAGCGCACCCATGGCGACGAGCCAACCGATGGTGACCAGACCGACCGGCGCCGCACCGACGGCGATCGGGCTGAGGATCAGCATCGGCACCAGCGCGCCCATGAGGGTGATGATCGTCGCGCCATCGCTGGCGGCGCGCGCCCGCAGCAGTACGGCGGCGCCGGCATATGCGACCGCCGCATAGAGCACGGCGCCGAGCGCCACCAGCCGATCGCCATCGAAGCGCGGCGCCCCCTGCACCGTGACAAGCACCCCGGCAAAGCCGAGCGCGCCGGCGGCGAGGTAGCGCGGCTGCATGCGTTCGCCCAGGACCAGGCTGGCGAGCGGCGGCATCAGCAGCGGTGCGATGAACGACAGGGTGATCGCTTCGGCCAGCGGCAGGGTTTTCAGCGACCAGTAAAAGGCGAACGCCATGCTGGCGATGAGCGTGCCGCGCACCAGATGCAGCGGCAGCATGGCGCGGGTGATGGCGGGGCGGCCCTGTAGCTGCCACACCGCCAGCGCCAGGGCGGTGCCGGTGACATAGCGGCCGAGCGTGATGACCGTCACCGGCGTGGTTGCCGCAAGATGCTTGACGACGGCGTCCATCAGGCACAGCGCGCCGATGCCGGCGGCGCATTGCAGCAAGGCCGTGGGGCGGGACATCCTAGGTGAGATCGTTGGCGTGGTTGATGTTGCGGAACGTCCCGCACTCGACTTCGCGCGCTTCGGACGCGGCCACCCAGGTGTGGAGGGCGCGGGCGCCGCCACTGTTGAGTTTGGCGATCAGGGTGGGCGCAAGGCTGGCGGGCCACAGCCCGATGCTGCGTTGCCCGAGCACAACGGCGGGGCCGGGGCCGAGCCGCTGCGCCAGATCAGCAGGCAGACCGATGATGTCGCACGGCGCGACGAGAACCGCATCGAAGCCGTTGCGCAGCGCATGACCCAACGCGCCGGCCAGCCCGCCGATGGGGCCGAGGCCGGCGATGGGCAGATCATCGATGCGGGTCTGGCCGGGCCAATCGCGGCCGACGATGACCATCGCCGAGACCTGCGGCGCCAGCGCGGCGATGACATGATCGATCAGCGCCCGGCCCTCGAACAGGGCGCTCGCCTTGTCCGATCCGAAGCGTGTAGCGGCGCCACCCGCCAGGATAGCCCCGAGTAGCTTCACGCGGTTTCGTCGAACAATTCGCGGCCGATCAGGTAGCGGCGGATTTCGCTGGTCCCGGCGCCGATTTCATACAGCTTTGCATCGCGCAGCAGGCGGCCGGTCGGGTAATCGTTGATATAGCCGTTGCCGCCGAGGCACTGAATCGCCTCCAACGCCATCCAGGTCGCCTTTTCAGCCGAATAGAGGATGCAGCCGGCCGAATCCTTCCGGGTGGTTTCGCCACGGTCGCAGGCGTCGGCAACAGCATAGGTATAGGCGCGCGCGGTCGATTGGGCGACATACATGTCCGCCAGCTTGCCCTGCATCAACTGGAAGGTGCCGATCGGCGCGCCGAACTGGCTGCGATCATGGACGTAGGGGACGACGACATCCATGCAGGCGGCCATGATGCCGAGCGGCCCGCCCGAAAGCACGACGCGTTCGTAATCGAGACCCGACATCAGCACCTTGGCGCCCATGCCGACGCCGCCGAGGACGTTTTCGGCCGGTACCTCGCAATCCTCGAATACCAGCTCGCAGGTGTTGGAGCCGCGCATGCCCAGCTTGTCGAGCTTCTGCGCCGTCGAAAAGCCCTTCATGCCGCGTTCGATCAGGAAGGCGGTGATGCCGCGCGGGCCGGCTTCGGGGTCGGTCTTGCCATAGACGACGAGGGTGTTGGCGTCCGGGCCGTTGGTGATCCAAAATTTGTTGCCGTTGAGCAGGAAGG
>JANPJJ010000137.1:0-2245 GCA_031425455.1 Sandaracinobacter sp.
CTTCATGAACGTGAAGGCTCGCTTCTAGTCCGAAGCTTCATGGCTCGAAGGAGGGGGCGGCGAGCGCGAGTTCGCCGCCCTTCTCTTTTGATTGGTCGCAACGACCGCTATCAAGGGCGTCATGCAGAACATTTCCCTCAAGGCCGATACGCTGGACGAGGCCGCAAGGGGCTTCGCGCAGGCGCCGCTCAGCGCCCCGCTGTTTCTCAACAGCGTGCCCAAGAGCGGCAGCCACCTGCTGCGCAACATCCTGCGGATGTTCGTCGCGCCCGAGCAGCAATATCCGGCCGACTTCATCCAGCATGCGACCCTGCCGCAGCATGAAAGGGCGTTCGACGAGGCCCGGCCACTGATGAGTTGGGGCCATCTGGTCTTCTCGGACGGGGCGGCGGTGCGGCTGGCCCATTCGGCCAAGCTGCTTTTGGTGCGCGATCCCTACGACTGGGTCCTGGCACGGACCCGCTTCTTTCTGTCGGACCAGATGAAGGGCAACCTCGAATTCCTGAAGACCGGGCGGCTGACCATCCCGGAGCTGTTCAACCTGCAGATTTTCGGCATCTGGCAGAAACTGCCGCCGATGGCCGAAATCTACATGCACAATGCGGCGGCCTGGCTCGGCACCGAAATCACTTTGGTGCGCTTCGAGGAGCTGCGCGGCGCCGCCCGCGATCCGGCGGCGCATGCCGAATATTTCCGGGCCCTGCTCACCGCCGCCCGGCTCGAGATTCCCGAGGACTGGGCCGAACGGGTGCGGATCGGTTCCGACCCGGCGCAAAGCGGCACGGCGCGGGAAAACCTCGACCTCGGCAAATTCGAGCTGCCCGCGACCCTTCCGGCCGAACAGCGCCGGCTGGTCGATTATGCGGCGCCGGGATTGCGGCCACTGCTGGGCTATTCGTGACCCCCCCCGGGTCGGACTTCCGTCCCGGCTCGCTCGAAGAGGCGCTGGCGCACGGGCGGCAACTGTTGCGCCACACTCCCGACCAGGCGCTTCGGCAGGCGCAGTTGCTGCTCGGCGGCCGCGCCGACCACCCGCCGTCGCTTCGCCTTGCCGCCGCCGCGCATCGTGCCCTGGGTGAGGCCGAACAGGCTGCGCGCGCCGAACTTGCCGCCATTCACCATGGCGGGCGCAATCCGCGCAATCGCCAGGCCGCGGAGGCCCTTGCAGGCGGGCACCCTGAGGAAGCCGCGCGACTTGCAGCCGAACAATTGGCGCACGAGCCCGATGATCTTGCGGCCATGACCCTGGCCGGGGAGGCGGCGCTCGACCTTCACGACTTTGCCCGGGCCGAGGGGCTGTTTCGGGCAGTACTCGAGCGCTTGCCCGCCTTCGCGCCCGCCCGGCGCCTGCTCGCCGACCTCCTGTATCGGAGGGACCAGCCCCGGACGGGATTGCAGGTGCTGGCACCGTTGCTTGCAGCGAGGCCCGACGACGGCGACGCGCTGCTACTTGCGGCGCGGCTGCATGCGCAGCGAGGCGAATGGAGCGAGGCCGAAGCGCATTATGCGCGCCTGACCAACTTGCAGCCAGGCAGCGTCGGCCCATGGATCGATCGCGGCGATGCCCTGCGCTTTCTCGGGCGCAAGGCGGACAGCGCCGCCGCCTATCGCCGGGCGCTGGCGATCGATCCCCTGCTTGGCCAGGCCTGGTGGAGCCTCGTCAATCTCGATCCCGCCGGGCTCCCGCAGGGCGATGTCGAGGCGTTGACCCAGGCCGCCGCCCGCAAGGATGGCAAGCCCGACGGGTTGCACTTCGAATTCGCCCTGGCGGAAATCTGCGATGCGCGTGGGGAACATGCCAGCGCCTTTGCCCATGCCGAAGCCGGCAATCGGCTGCGCCTCGCCCATCAGCCCTACGATCCCGACCTGTTGACGAGCATGGTGGACGCGATGCTGGTCGACCTCGATCGCCTGGCATTCGAGGAAGCGGCACCGGCCGGGCAGGGGGCAGCCACCCCGATCTTTATCTTGGGCATGCCGCGCTCGGGGTCGACGCTGGCGGAGCGGATACTGGCCGGGCATTCGGCGGTCGAGGCGCTGGGCGAACTGCCGATCATGCCGCACCTGGTAGAGGAGTTACGCCGCGAAACTCCCGACCTGTCGCTGGCGGCGCTCGATCCCGCCCGGGTCGCGGCGCTGGGTGAAGCCTATCGGACGCGCGCCGCCGAACATCGCCGGTGCGACCGGCCGTTCCATACCGACAAATTGCACATGAACTGGCGGCACCTGCCGCTGATCCTCGCCG
>JANPJJ010000138.1:0-3973 GCA_031425455.1 Sandaracinobacter sp.
TACGTCTTCGGGCGCTTCGACGAAGGCAATCTGTCGCCCGAGATGCTGGTGTCGAGCGGCATGGACGATACCAACAATGCCGACACCGAAGCCAATGTCCGGGCCATCCTGGGCGGCACCGGGCGCTTCCGCTTCGCGCGCGGCCAGGTGACGAAGACGCGGCTCGGCCGCAACACGACCATCCTGCGCACCTTCGCCGACATGGGTGACGCCTATTCGCCGAACTACCGCTTCGAGTTCGAGCTCAAATTGTAGTGCGTAAGTGCCGGAGGCTCAGGCCTCCGGCACCACCGCCGTCGCCTCGATCTCCACCAGTGCGTCCGCTTCCATCAGCGCCGACACTTCAACGACGGCCATCGCCGGGAAATGCCTGCCGAACCGGGCCCGATAGGCGGCGCCGATCGCAGTCGCTTCGGCCAGATAAGCGGCACGGCTGGTCACATACCAGGTCAGCTTCACCACATGGGTCGGCCCGGCGCCGGCTTCGGCCAAAACCGCCAGAATGTTGGCAAAGGTCCGGTCGCACTGCGCCGTGAGGCCTGCCGGGAAGCGCCCGTCTGCATCCCAGCCGATCACGCCCGCCGTCACCACCAGGCGCCCCGATCCCGCCATGCCGTTGGAGTAGCCCTTGGGCCGCGGCCAGCCCGGGGGTTGCAGCACCTGGGCGCTCATTCCGCCGCTTCCTTCAGAACCGGCGCATCATGATGCCGGCTCGGCTTCGCCTTCATCTGCAATTCCAGCTGCTTCTCCCGCGCCTTTTCGCTTTCGCGCAGCAGCTGTGCGGCGCCCGACAGATAGGGGAGCGGCGGCCGCACCGCCTTCACCCCGTACCAGGCGGCCGCACGAAGGCTCCATTGC
The DNA here is from genome assembly GCA_031425455.1 of Sandaracinobacter sp. Taxonomy (GTDB): domain Bacteria; phylum Pseudomonadota; class Alphaproteobacteria; order Sphingomonadales; family Sphingomonadaceae; genus Sandaracinobacteroides. The sequence goes on from JANPJJ010000138.1 coordinate 859, forward strand.
GCGTCGGTCAGGTGCGGCCGGCCGACCGCGACCAGGTCGGCGCGGCGGCACGAGACGATCGTGTTCACTTGCCCGGGTTCGGTGATGGCGCCGACGCACATGGTGGTGAGGCCGAGTTCGTTCTTCACGGCTTCCGCGAACGGCACCTGGTACATCCGTCCATATTGCGGCGCCTGGTGCGGAACCGTTTGCCCCGACGACACGTCGATGAGGTCGCAGCCGGCAGCGGCGAAGGCGCGGGCAATGGCGAAGCCGTCGGCTTCGGAGAGCCCGCCCGCGGCCCAATCACTGGCCGAAATTCGCACCGACATCGGCCGTTCGGCCGGCCAGGCGGCGCGCATTGCGGCGAACACCTCCAGCGGAAAGCGCAGCCGGTTCTCCACGCTGCCGCCGTAGTCGTCGGTGCGGCGGTTGGTCAGCGGCGAGAGGAAACTCGCGAACAGATAGCCATGGGCGCAGTGCAGCTCCAGAAGGTCGAATCCGGCACGCGCGGCACGGTGGGTTGCTGCCACGAACTCCGCCCTGATCCGGTCCATGCCGGCCCGGTCCAGCTCGGACGGAACCTGGCTTTCGCCATCGAACCAGGGCAGCGGCGACGCCGACACCAGCGGCCAGTTGTCGGTGTCCCGCTCGATCGGATGGTCCATTCTCTCCCACCCGAGCTGCGTCGAACCCTTGCGCCCGGCATGGCCGAGCTGCATCGCAACCTTGGTTTCCCCGTTCGCATGCACGAAGTCGACGATGCGCCTGAAGCCGGCCTCCTGTTCGTCGTTCCACAGGCCGGGGCACCCCAGCGTGATCCGGGCCTCCGGCGAGGGGCAGGTCATCTCGACATAGAGGAGACCAGCCCCGCCGGTGCCGCGAGCGCCGTAATGCATCAGGTGCCAGTCGCCCGGAACGCCATCGACGGCCCTGTACTGCGCCATCGGCGACACGACGACCCGGTTGGGAACAACCAGCTGGCGCAGCTTCAGCGGCGTGAACATCGGCGTCGGGCGCGACTTGCGGCAGTCGAACCCGGTTTCTGCCAGCAGGGTCTCATAGAATTCGGTGTCGCAGGCAGCGACGAACGCGGGGTCGCGCAGCAAGAGATTGTCATAGGTGATGCTCTTGGCCCGGCTCATCACCACATTGGCGAACTGCATTGCCCCCATATCCCAGCTGCGCGCCACATGCTCGAACCAGGCAAGGCTGACGCCGGCATTGTGCTGCGTCACCTCGACTGCCGTGCGCCGCTCGGCCTCGTATGCGGCGTTCAGGGCAGCGAAATCGGATGCGTTGGCGACAACGGCATCCGACAATGCGATGGCGCATTCCATGGCGAGCTTGGTGCCCGATCCGATCGACCAGTGCGCGGTCGCCTTGGCATCCCCCAGCAGCACGATCTTGCCCGCCGCATGCCACTGCCGGCACGTCACCTTGGGGAAATTGCGCCACAGCGACCGGTTGGCCACCAGCCGGTGCCCCTCCAGTTCTTCGGCAAAGATCGTCTCCAGCAGCCGTGCCGATCCGGCCTCGTCCAGTCGGTCGAAGCCATGCGCTTCCCAGCATTCGGGCGTGGTTTCCATCACCCAGGTCGAGATCGGCCGGCCGTCGCCCCGATCCGGCCGATATTGATAGGCGTGGGCGGTGAGAATGCCGTGCGGCGTCTTGCGGAAGAAATAGGTAAAGTCGGCCAGCGGTCGCGACGAGCCCAGCCAGGCGAACTTGTTGCGCATCAGCTCGGTCTCGGGGCCGAACTCGGCTGCGAAATGCTCGCGGATGCGGCTGTTGATCCCGTCCGACGCAACGATCAGATCGCTGTCCGCAAACCGGTCCAGAAGCTCCTCGGGCGCGACGATTTCCGAGAAAGCCAGCTCCGCGCCCACCTGCCGGGCACGGGTCTGCAGCACATCGAGCAGGTCCAGCCGGGCGCAACCGGCAAAGCCGTTGCCGCCGCAACCGATGTCCCGGCCCTGGCGACGGATCCGGATATCGTCCCAATAAGCGAAGCGCTCGCGGATCATCGCGTAGCTCTCGGGATCGCGGCTGAGAAACGCATCAAGCGTCTCGTCGGAGAACACCACGCCGAAGCCGAAACTGTCGTCGGCGCGGTTCTGCTCGTGGACCACCACGCGCCAGTCCGGCCGGGCCTTTCGCGTGAGGATCGCGAAATAGAGGCCGCCCGGCCCACCCCCGATCACGTCGATCCGCATTCGATTCGCCCTTTCCGCCGCGACGGCTGCTTACCCGAAAATGTTTCAAGCCTAAAGCTTCTAAGCGCGCAAGCGACGTGCCGTGACGTTCCATGAAGCTATCGCCCCGGTCCCTGATGTTATTGGGGTCAACGGCGCCGCAGACGGATAAGTCCCCATAGAAATCCGCGAGACGGCAAAAACTGCGCGGGCGGGAAAACCGCTGCGGCCAAGGGAGACTTTATGCGACATCTGATGCTCGGCACCACCGCCATTGCCCTTATGCTGCCGGCGGCCGCCATGGCCCAGCAAACCGATGGCGCGGACGCAGGCGCAGCTGCCGAAATGCTCGACGACATCGTGGTGACGGCCGAGCGGCGCGAAACCCGGCTTCAGGAAACGCCGATCTCCATCACAGCGCTCTCGGCGGACCAGCTGACCGCACAGGGCATCCGGTCGGTGAACGACCTCGGCAGTTCGATCCCCAACCTCACCTCTACCACCGGGCCGCAGGGCTCGGGCGATGCCAATTTCTTCATCCGCGGCGTCGGCCAGTTCGACTTCATCGTCACCAACGATCCCGGCGTCGGCCTCTATGTCGACGGCGTCTATCTCGGCCGCACCGTCGGCGCCATGCTCGACGCCGGCGACATCGCCCGGGTGGAAGTGCTGCGCGGCCCGCAGGGCACCTTGTTCGGCCGCAACACGCTCGGCGGCGCCGTCTCCGTCGTGACCAACCGGGCCAGCCCCGACGCTTTCGCAGCTGGCGGCTCCCTCACCGGCGGAAGCCGCAACCGGGCCGATGCGGACGCCCATGTGAATGTACCGATCGGCACCAATGCCGCCGTCCGCATCGCCGGCTACACGCGCAACCAGGACGGGTTCGCCCGCAACGAGGAGCGCGACATCCTGTTCGGCAAGACCAAGAGGTGGGGCGTGCG
>JANPJJ010000139.1:0-6493 GCA_031425455.1 Sandaracinobacter sp.
ATGGTATAGCCGGCGCGGCTGCCGTCGCCGTGCAGCAGGAAGGCGCTGGCCTGCCCCGCCCGGCCGATTTCCAGCGCTTCCACAAAGCCTCTCATGGTCGGCATGATCGTGTCTCCCTTTCAGGGCCGGGGCAGATTCCCGGTGTCGGACAGGTCTTCGAAACTGGTTCCCTCGCGGCGGATGCGCAGATGACCGGGCAGCACCAGCCCCTGGGTGCCGACGCGGACGGAGGTGAGGCAGGCCTGGAGCTCGGCGACTCCGGCGACGACGGGCGGGATCGGTTGCAGCTGGGCCGATTGCTGGTCGGCGATGTCACGCGCGATCTCCCCGCCGACGCGGTCGATCAGCCCTTCGACGACTCCAAGCACAATCCAGCCGACGATGGGGATGATGAGGTCAACGAACACGTCGCAGCAGCTCTGGCCCGCGTCGAAGTCGCGCATCTCGCTGCGGAAGGTGCCGCTGCATTCGGTCTCGGTTTCCACCACATCGAGCCGCAACAGGATCCCGCCGTCGAAGCTGACATCGGGGTCGAACCAGCAGTCGATATGGACTTCGGCCTCGCCCTCGACCCAGAGATGGCCTTCGTCGATGTCGTGCTCGCCGGCGTCGGCGGGGGTGACCGACAGGCTTTTCAGCGTCGCATTGCCTTCGGGCGTTTCCACCAGGTGGCCGCCGTCGTCGAGGTTCTCGAACTCGGCTTCGATGGCGTCGGCAATCGTCTTGTCCAGCACGGCGCGGCTGGCGGCGAGCGCGATCTGGTTGGACCCCAGGAACCCGTCGGGCGGGTGGTCGTCTGCCTCGGTGCCCGACGCGCGGTTCATGAGGATGGCGAGCGCCTGGGGGCCGGCCAGGGTGAAGCCGACCGGGGTGGCGAGCGGGCGGGCCGGATCGCCCGACTGCGGCGTGTAATAGGGGTAGCGGCGCGGCTTCAGATAGGCGGCGGTCTGCTGCTGGATGAGGGTGGTGGCGGCCGCGGTATCGAACCAGGGTTCGGTGATGGTGCCGAAGCCGCCGAGCTCGGCGATGAGGAGCGGCTTGAGGTTCGAGACGACGATGCCCTCGGCCGGGTGGCTGCCGTCGAACTCGATCGTCGTCGCCAGCGCCGGGAAGGCGGCGCCGGGTTCGGTTCCCATGACGACGCTGACGGTGCCGGCCTCTTCCTTCACCTCGCGCCAGAAGGTGGCGCTGCCATAGGCGTTGAACACGGCGCTGGGGACGCTGGCGTGGAGCGGCAGCGTCACCTTCAGCCACCGCTTGCCGCCGTGCAGTTCGAGGTCGGCGGCGATCTCCGGGTTGCCGGGCTTGTTGGGCGGGTTCAGCGTCGGCGCGCGGGTGCCGTCGTAGAGGGTGAGGACATTCCCGGCGAGGCTGAACTGTTTCTGCGGCAGGGCGACATAGCGGCTGTGGATGGCGGCCAGGAAGCGCGCCGCATCGAGCGTCGGGAGGCCGGTGAGGCCGGGCACTTCGACATCGGCGGCGACCACATCGGCGAAGTCGATCCCGAGCTGCTCGGCACCGTCGACCACCCAGCTTTTCAGGCGGCCGGGGACCGAGATAGTGGCTTTCAACGTCACGCGCGACAATGCGGGGTCGGGTGCGCTCGGCGTCTCGACCGTGATCTCGACCGGCAGGAAGAAGCGCAGCGCCTTGTTGTCGTCGGCTTCGAAGGCGAGGTCGGCGGGCGCGGTCTCGTCGTCGAGCAGGCGGACGTGGACGGTGGCGGGGTGGCCGCCGAAATCGAGGGGGATCGGCGGCAGGTTGTGCGGGAACAGCGCCTCGTTCTTCAGCGCCAGGTGGAAGATCGCCTTCAGCGGCGCCAGCCCGATCTGGACGCAATAATCGAAGTTGGCGGTGTTGCTCATGTGGCGCGCTTGTTCGGGGGAGCGCGTTTCGTGTCTTTCACGCCGACCTTGCGGACGAAGGCGCGGAACACGTCCACCAGCTCGCCGGATTGCAGCTTGCGGAACTCGTCGGGCGTGCGGAACGGGATGGCGCGGCGCACGATCTGGCCGAGCTCGACCGCGTCGGCCACGACCGGATCCCCCTTGTAGAACCAGGCTTCTTCCAGCGAGAGCGTCTTTGGCAGATCATTCGCAGGTTTGGAGGCGGGAACGGGCGCCCCAAGGTCGAGCCGGCGCAGCGCCGGCTTCGTCGGCGCGACCGCGAGACGCTGTGTGACTTGCAGGCGACGGACGCCCGGATAGCGCGACGTGGGGGCGGGGCGGGCCTCGTTCAGTCGCGCGATCGCCTTGTCGAATATCTCCGGGCCATAGGCCGGCGACAGGCCCTTCAGATCCCGGGGGGCCAGCTTACGGGTTTGGAACACCAATTTCGCCAGCCAGGCCGGATCGGTGGGGCGCGGCACCTCGCCCAGCGTCTTTTCCAGGCTCGCCTCCAGCTCGGCGCGGCGGCTGCGCAGTTGCGGGGGGTGGCGCAGCGAGCGCAGCACATGGTCGGCCATCGCCGGGCTCAGCTCGATGCCATAGGCCTTCAGCGCCAGCACCGGATTGGCGAGCAGCAGGACGCTGAATTCGGGATCGTCGGCGACGCGGGCCTTCAAGTCGCGCGCCATCAGCAGCAGCTCGCGCTCGCTCTCCACCTTGATCGCGGGCTGCTGGCGGGGCTTGGGCAACGGCGAAAGCGCCAGGCCCGGCCGGGCCAGCCTGCGGCCTCTGCCCGGTTGCTTGTCCGGTTGCTTGCGCGGATCGTCGTCCATGCGCCTTTCCCCCGGAGCAGCCCTGAAGCAGGGCTTTCGAGTCCCTGGAAATAAGGTTAACATGGCTGGCCTGCGGTGCATAGCCGCGGGTGGAGTCGAGGGTGCGAGGGGGTGCCGATGCCGGATTTCGCCGCCCCGCCCACGTTGTCAGGCCCCCGGGTTGGTCTGGGCCCGGCCGGGCCCTTTCCGGACGCGCCGCTCTGTCGCCCGATCGACCGGCGCTGGCTGCACTATGCGTTCCTGTCGACCGACGGGCGCCACGCGATGGTCGCCAATTCGGCCTGGCTGGGGCCGGCCGAGGACGACGCGGACGGGGCCGAGCGGCTCACGACCATCCTGCTGCTGCACGATTCGAAGGGTGCGGGCGGTTGGGCGTCGAGCCAGTTCAATGCAGATATCGGCGGCCAGCTACCCTGGTCGGCGTTCGCGCTGCCGCACCCGCATGGGCAGGCCGGACGCTTGCGGATTTCGGCGGCGGCAGGCGCGCCGAGGGTCGATCTCGAACTGACGCGAACAAGCCGGCCCTGCACCAGCCAGTGCGCCTTCTTCGCGCGATCGCAGCATCTTCGCTGGCAGTCCGAGACCGGCGTTCGGGCGCGGGGCGATTTCGACCTCGGCGCCGGGCCGGTTGCGCTGGAGCTGATCGGCTATCACGAGCGGGTGCGCGGCCGCTGGGGCTGGCCCGAGCTGGGCGAGTGGGTGTTCGGCTTCGCCAACGATCTGGGCGCCGAGCCGGGGCGGCCGCCGACATGGGCCGGGGTGTTCACGTTTATCCGGCCTGTGAACGACGCGGAGCATGCGACTGCGAGCTTCATGCTGTGGAGGGAGGGCCGGATGCGGCGCCACTTCCCGCGCCGCGCCACCAGCTTTGCGGTGCGGGGCGAGCTGCCGCGCGATCGGGTGACGATGGCCCCGCCGCTGTCGCGGCTGCTGGGTGTGGAACCGATGGCGCCGATCCCGCGCCGGCTGGCCATCTCGGCCCGGCAGGGCGACGACTGGGTGGTGCTGGATTTCGACGCCGAGGCAGCGGCGCGGGTGGTGATCCCGTCCGAAACCAGCCTCAACGCCTTTTCGGTGCACGAAGTGGTGGGGGACTGCCTGCTGACGGGCGAGCTGAACGGCGAACGGTTCGAAGTGCGGACGCGCGGGATCGTGGAATTTTCCGGCGGCGCCGGTGGCGACTGAGCCGAAGCCCGTGCCCCCGCTCTCGAAGGCACTGTCGGCCGCCGACGTGCTGGTCGACACGGTGGCGGCGCTTTCCCGCCGGGCGCCGGCGATCGTGGCGGCGGCCGGCGTGCAGCTGGGCAGCATCCGCCTGCTGCTGCACTTCGGCGACGGCACGCATGCGCTGCTGTCGGACGGACGCGGGCTGCTGGCGGCCCGCCACGCGGACCCCCACGAACCCGCCGACTGCGAAGTGCATTTCGACGATCGAAGCCTCGCCCTGCTGTTCGACGGCGCCGGCTGGCCGGTTGCCGAGACGCTGGAAGCGAGCCTGGACGTGCGCGGCAGCCGGGAGGATCTGCTGGCGGTGTGGCGCACCTTCCGGCTGCTGGCGCAGCGCGCGTCGGGCTTGCGCGCGGTGCAGGCGATCTGGACTGCCTATCGCGGCGGCGCCGGCTGGGAACCGCCGCCGCCGGGAACCGCGCCCGAGCGCCGCACAGGCGCGACCCATTGGGACGTGGCGCGCTGGCCCGCGTTGGACTGGCTGGACCAGCGCCACCCTGCCGGGGCCGAGCTGATCGCGCGGGGCGAGCCCGTGCTGGCCCCGGCGCGCTCGCTGTGGACCGGAAGACGCTCGGGCAGCTGGCAGGCGGCGCCGCCGGTGTTCGACAACGACCTCGACGACACCATGGCGAGATGCAAGCAGCTGGTCGTGGACGAGATATTGCGGCTGGTGCCGCTGAAGCAGCCGCGCCGCGACCTTTATGACCTGATGCGCGACTATGTGCAGCGCGAGGGCAAGGGCCTGCGGCCGACGCTGGTGATCGCGACCTGCCTGGCGCTGGGCGGGCGGATCGAGGACGGGGTGCGGGCCGCCGCTGCGCTGGAGATGTTCCACAACGGCTTCCTGGTGCACGACGACATCGCCGACGAGAGCACGCACCGGCGCGGGCTGCCGACGCTGCACGAGGCGCACGGCATCGGGTTGGCGGTGAACGCCGGCGACGCGATGCACCTGTTCGCGGTGGACATGACGCTTTCCAATCTCGCCACGCTGGGGCTCGCCCGCACACTGGGGCTGATCCACGAGATTTTGCACATGTGCCGCGAGACGGTGGAGGGGCAGGCAATCGAGCTGGGCTGGATCCGGCGCAATTTCGTGCCGAGGCGCGACGCCGATTATTCGATGATGAGCACCAAGAAGACCGGCTGGTACACCTGCATCAGCCCGTGCCGGATCGGGGCAGTGGCGGCCGGGGAGACAGACCCGGAGCGGCTGGACCGGTTCAACGAGGCGTTCCGGCTGATCGGGATCGCATTCCAGATCCAAGACGATGTGCTGAACCTGGTGGGCGACACCGCGCTCTATGGCAAGGAGGCGCTGGGCGACCTTATGGAAGGCAAGCGCACGGTGATGATGATCCACCTGTTCCGGGAAAGCCCCCCGCAAGTGGTGGCGCGGATGACGGCGATCAACGCGCTGCCGCGGACGGGGAAGGCGTTCGCCCATGCCGAGGAGATGCTGGCGGCGATGCACAGGGTCGGCTCGGTGGCCTATGGGATCGGGCATGCCGATGCGCTGGCGAAGAAGGGCGTGGCCCGGTTCGAGCGCGACATGGCCTTCCTTCCCGACAATCCGGGGAAAGCGGTGCTGCGCCAGGTTGCCAATTATGTCGTGACGCGGAACCTGTGAGCAGCGTTCGATGCCCGGGCTGACCCCCTCGGACCTGCGGCTGATCAGCTTTACCGCCGCGCGCGACTCCGATCTGCGCGCCGGGCTGTGCACGCTGGCGCGGCTGGGGGTTTCGGTACGTCGCGCCGATCCGGAGCGCGCCGAGGCGCTGGTGACGGCTTATGAGACGCACCCGTTCGCCAGGGCCGGGCAGACCCTGTTCGACTTGTGGGAGCTGGAGGATTTCATGCTGGACGGCGACCCGGCGCCGGCCGATGCGGCGGCTCTGCTGCGGATTGCTGCACCTTTTGCTGCACGGCTTGGCCTGCCGCTGCCGGCGCTGCCCGACCTTGCAGACCTGCCGCCGCTGGAGGCCGGGTTCTATCTGTTTCGCGATGTCATGATCGGATTGCTGGCGCTGGCGTCGGCGGCGGTCGCTGCCCTGCCGGACCCGCCGGCCTGATCGGGCGGGGCGGGCCCCGTCTGTCGAAGATGGGCAGGCTTCTTGCCCTGCCGCCCGTTCCGCCGCTAGGGACGGGCGCCAACCAGGAGCTTGCCCGTGTCTGCCCTTATTCGCCTGACCCTTCCCGATGGCTCGTCGCGCGACGTCGCGGCGGGCACCACGGCGGGCGACGTGGCGCGCTCGATCGGGCCGGGGCTGGCGAAGGCGGCGCTGGCCGCGCGGCTGAACGGCGAGCTGGTCGATCTGGAGCGGCCGATCGGGGCGGATGCAACGCTGGCGATCGTGACCGCGAAGGACGAGGCCGCCGCGCTGGAGCTGGCGCGCCACGATTTCGCCCATGTGCTCGCGGAAGCGGTGCAGCGGCTGCATCCCGGCACGCAGATCACGTTCGGCCCGTCCACCGACGACGGTTTCTATTATGATCTGGCGCCGCCGCCCACGCGCGGGCCGTTCACCGACGAGGAGCTGCCGGCGA
>JANPJJ010000140.1:0-7622 GCA_031425455.1 Sandaracinobacter sp.
CGCGCTGATCTTCGATGAAGTGCATGAGCGCAACCTGGAGGGCGACCTAGGCCTGGCGCTGGCGCTGGATGCGCAGCAGCTGCGCCCCGAACTCCGCCTGATCGCCATGTCGGCGACGCTGGACGGCGCGCGCTTTGCCGCGTCGATGGGCCATGCGCCGATCCTGGAATCCCGCGGCCGGCAGTTTCCGGTGGAGATCCATCACGCCGGCCGAAGCGACGTCCGGATCGAGGACCGGATGGCGGCTGCCATCACCGCCGCCTTGCGGGAGGGGGAGGGCAGCCTGCTCGCCTTCCTGCCCGGGGTCGGCGAGATCGAGCGCACCGCCGAGCGCCTGGCGCTGCCGCCGGGCATGACACTGCACAAGCTGCACGGCCAGGCCGATCCTGCGGCACAGCGTTCGGCGTTGCGCGCCTCGCCGGAGCGCAAGGTCGTGCTCGCCACCAGCATCGCCGAAACCTCGCTTACCATCGACGGGGTGCGGACCGTGATCGATTCGGGCCTTGCGCGACGTCCGCGCTTCGACCGGGCTTCGGGCCTGACGCGTCTCGTGACGGAGCGCGTTTCGCAGGCCGGCGCCACGCAGCGCGCCGGGCGGGCCGGGCGCCAAGGGCCCGGGCGCGCGATCCGGCTGTGGGAGGCGGGCGAAACGCGCGGCTTTATCCCGTTCGACCCGCCGGAAATCCTGGAGGCCGATCTGGCACCGCTGCTTCTGCGGCTGGCGGCCTGGGGCGTCAGCGATCCGGCGCAGCTCGCCTGGCTCGATCCGCCGCCAGCGTCTGCGGTGGCCGCCGCCCGCCACGATCTCGCCGCGATTGCCACGCTTGGTCCGGACGGCCGCCTTACCGATCATGGCCGTCGGGTGGCGCGGCTCCCGCTCGCCCCGCGCCTTGCCCATATGCTGCTGGAAGGCGCCGGCCGCGGCCAGGCGCAGACTGCCGCGCGCGTGGCCGTCCTGATCGAGGAACGCGGCCTCGGCGGGCCCTCGACCGATCTCGATGAGCGGCTCCGTCGACTTTCGGCGGATCGCGGCCCCCGTGCGGCGCAGGCCGGCCAACTGGCGGCGCGATGGGCAAGGTCCGCCGAACGGTTGCAACCTCCGACAGGCGCCCCGCCGCTAGCCGCCGCCCTGCTGCTCGCCACCGCCTTTCCGGACCGGGTGGCGCGGCGCCGGCGCGCGCCGGGCGCTTCCGATCAGACGGCTGACTATCTGCTGGCGAACGGGCGCGGAGTCGCGCTTGACGCCGCCGATCCACTCGCCCGGGCCGAGTGGCTCGCGGTTGCCGACGCAGGGGGCGCCGGCGCCGCGTCGCGCATCCGCCTGGCAGCTGTCATCCCCCCGGAGGCACTCCCCGACTGGCTGGACGGCCGCACGACCGTCGCCGAACGGCTGGCGTCCGACCCTGCCAGCGGCCGGCTGGCGCTGTGGCGGAGCAGCAGCTTGGGCGCGATCGAAGTCTCGCGCCACCGGGCGCAGGCTTCGCCCGAAGCCGTTGCCGCAGCGCTGCTGGTCGAGGTTCGGGAAGGCGGGCTCGACCGGCTGCCCTGGACCGACGGCGAGCGGGCGACGCTGGCACGGCTGCGCTTCGCCGCCGCACAGGGGCTCGATCTCCCAGACTTCAGCGATGACGGCCTGATCGCCAGCGCCGACCAATGGCTCGCCCCGCGCCTCGCCGGCATCGCGCGTCTCGCCGACGCCCGGCTGGACGGTGCGCTGATCGGTCTGCTCGATTGGGCGGCGAGCCAGGCATTCGAGCGTTTCGCTCCGCCACGGTTCACCAGCCCGGCAGGGGCAGGTGCAGCGATCGACTATGCGGCAGACGGCGGCCCCGAAGCCGAAATCCGGGTGCAGGCGCTGTTCGGCCTCGCCCGGCATCCGATGCTGGCAGACGGCAAGGTGGCGCTCACGCTCGCGCTCACGTCACCGGCCGGGCGCCCCGTGGCAAAGACGCGCGACCTCCCGGCGTTCTGGAAAAATGCGTGGAAGGATGTGCAGCGCGAGATGAAGGGCCGCTACCCGCGTCACCCCTGGCCCGACGATCCGGCAGCAGCCCAGCCGACGCTCCGCACCAAGGCGGCAGACGCCCGCGGCCAAGGCCCGCCGCGCGATTGACAGCGGATGGCGCGCGGCTATGGCTCCGCCCGGACAGAGGGTTGGAGGGCAATATCATGGCATTCGACCCCGTCGCAGAAACCGCAGGCATGATCGATGCGCTCGGCCCGGAAGCGCTGGCAAAGGCCCAGGCCTATACCGTCGGCAGCCACTGGCTTCTCCTGTGGGGCCTTGTCGTCAGCTTCGTTGTCACCTGGCTCCTCGTCCGCTCCGGCCTGCTCGATCGGCTGGCGGCGAAACTCGGCACCACCCGCCCCCGCCCGAACCTCACTGCCTTCCTGGTCAGCGCCGCCACCTTCCTGCTGTTCACGCTGCTGACCCTGCCATGGGACCTCTACAGCGAATATTTCCGCGAACGCGGCTATGGCCGCACCGACCAGCCGCTCGCGGACTGGCTCGGCCAGGCTGCCATTTCCACTGCGATTTTCGCCGTGCTCGGCGGTCTGTTCTTCATGGGTGTCTATGCCCTCATCCGCCGCGCCGGGCGCAGCTGGTGGCTCTGGTCCGGCGGGCTGGTGGCCTCCAGCCTCACCGCCTTCCTGCTGCTTTCGCCGACCCTGATCGAACCCCTGTTCAACGACTATCAGCCGATCCCCGCAGGCGAAGTTAGAGATGCCCTTGTCGCGCAGGCGGCCCGCGCCGGCGTTCCCGAAGACCGGATCTTCGTCTACGATGGCTCGCGCCAGTCCAACAACTTCACGGCCAATGTATCGGGCGTGTTCGGGTCAGCGCGGATCGCAATCTCCGACGTGGCGTTCAAGGGCGCAACCCTCGATGAGGTGAAAGCCGTCACCGGCCACGAAATCGGCCATTATGTGCTGGGCCATATCTGGCGCTCCGTCGCGCTGTTCGCAGCCCTTGCCGTGCTGTTCTTCTTCCTCGCCGATCGTCTGTTCCCCAGCTTCGCGCGATTGTTCGGCAGCAAGGCCAGCATCGCAGATCCCACCGGGCTGCCCGTGCTGATTTTTCTCACCGGCCTGTTCGGCCTGCTGGCAACTCCCCTCGTCAACGCCAACACCCGCGTGGGCGAACGAGAGGCCGACGCCTACAGCCTGGAAACCGTGAACCTCCCCGATGCACTGGCCGGCGCGCTGGTGAAAACCGCCGAGTATCGCTATCCGCGCCCGACCCCCTTGCAGGAGGCGCTGTTCTACACGCATCCCTCGGTCGAGAAGCGCGTGCTGGCCGCCATGACGTGGAAAGCGGCGCACCCACTGGCGACTGCGCCGGGCAAACCGTCCGGGAGCAATTGATTTCGGCGCCGATGTGCGCTTTGGATGCCGCCATGCCCAAAGCCCGCATCTATCAGCAGGGAGCCCCTGCCACCCAGTCCGGACGAGCGCGATCGCTCACCTGGGTGCTGGAGCCCGAGCCCACCGAAGCATCGCGCCCCGACCCGCTGATGGGCTGGGCCGGAAGCGGCGACACCGAGCAGCAGATTCGCCTCAGCTTTCCCACACTGGAGGCGGCGCAGGCCTATGCCGCGCGCCAGGGGCTGGATGTCGATGTCGTTCCGCCCGCACCGCACAGGATGATCCTGCAAAGCTATGCCGAAAATTTCCGCTAGGCCGATTTTGCGCTAGGAAGCCGGTGAGCGCCCGTAGCTCAGCTGGATAGAGCATCCGCCTTCTAAGCGGAATGTCGCAGGTTCGAGTCCTGCCGGGCGCGCCAGTCCTGATTGGCGGCGATTCGCGCCGTTCCGCGCCCTGGCTCGGGCGGCCGGCCTTGCGGAGCTTCGCTCCGTTGCTGTTTTGCGCGGCAGCTAAGCGGACAACGCCGCTTGAAGCGCCGCGACCAGGCGGTCGCAGTCCTCCTCGTTTACATGCAGATGCGGAGCGATGCGAAGCATGTTGCCCCTGCGGCTGACATAGACCTTCTGTGCCGCCAGTTGCCCGATGAAATTCTCCGGCGTGTCGGCAGGCAGTTGCAGGCCCAGGATGTGCGGGCTGCGCACATGCCTCGGCCCGGCGGCGAGCCCCAGCGCCGACAGGCGCTGCGCCAGCCGCTCGTTGATCTCGCCCAGCGTCGTGGCGATCGCTTCGGGGGTCCATTCCTCGATCTGCGCCAACGCTGCCGTTGCAACCGGAAGCAGGGCGAAATTGGCTCGTTCGCCCACGTCGAAGCGACGCGCCCCCGGCTGAAACCTGTCGGTATAGTTCACCAGCTGCGTGAAATCATGGGCGCCGGCCCGCGACGCCCAATTGCCCTCCAACGGGATGCCACCCTGCCACGCCGGCGCCACATAAAGAAACCCCAGGCTGTAAGGCCCCAGCAGCCATTTATAGGTGGCAGCGACCAGAATGTCCGGCTGCACCCGCCCGACATCGATCGGAAGCACGCCCGCCGATTGCGTCAAATCCAGCGCCAGGGCGGTTCCCTCGCGACGGCAGGCCGCCCCGATGCGTTCGAGATCGAGTATCCCGCCGTCGGCCCAGTGACAGTGCGGGAGGGCGGCAATCGCGACCATGCCGTCCAGTTGCCGCAGCACGGCCGCAGTCCAGTCGCCGTCCGCCGGGGCTGCGACCGTGCGCAGCGTCGCACCGACAGATGCGGCGCGGGCTGCCCAGGGATAGTGGTTGCTCGGAAATTCTCCCTCCAGCAGCAGGATCTGCTGGCCGTGCGACACGGGAAGAAGGCCGGCTGCGGTCGTCATGCCGTAGCCCGCCGAGGGAACGATCGCGATGTCGTCCGCAGTCGCCCCGATCAGGCTTCCAAAGGCCTCGCGAGCGCCGTCGGGCTCGGCGAAGAAGTCGGCCGGGCCGATTTCCCAAGGTCGCGCCTTTCGGGACAGTCCGGACACGCCGGCAGCCGTCGCCGACTTCAGTTGCGCCGCCATATAGGCTGTGTTGAACCAGGCGATGTCGGCTGGGATGTCGAACAGGTGGCGGCGGCAGGGAAGGATCATGCGCCCGTCTCGCACGGGAGGACATCCGTAGCAAAGTGCAGTAACTTTCAGTGCGTTTATTCAGATTACGGCGCAATATAATAAAAAATTCTGGCTTGACTAAAGATGTAATATAACGCGAAGGGGTGCGTTGTAACGTGCAGGGGCGTCGCTTAGGATAGCCTCAGAGGGGCGCTTGCGGCGAACCCCGAGATGGCAAACGGGAGACGGCATGGCGCTTGGGAATGCAGCAACTGGGGTGTCCGACCATGCCGAAGGCGCCCCTGCGCTGCCGATCGCCGATTACAATCCGGTCCGCACCCGCGCCGATTGGGACCGGATGCGGGCCGACTGCATCGCCGACCCCGGGCGTTTCCACGGGGATATCGCAAAGCGGACACTGCACTGGTTCCTGGCCGACCTGGGTGCCGGCGGCGCCTGGGTGACGTTCGATGCAGACGCCGGCCGCTGGACCGGGTGGGATGCAGCAACGCTGGCGCCCGTCGCGCCCGACCTGCCGGCCGATGCGCAACCCTGGGATCGCGCCTTCAACGCCGACGACGCGCCGCACTGGCGCTGGTTCGAAGGCGGGCGCACCAACGCCTGCTTCAACGAAGTCGACCGGCATGTGCTCGCCGGCTTCGGCGATGAAGCGGCGTTCATCTACGAAGGCGACCGTTGGGACATGTCGCTGGACGGTGGCCGCGGCGGCCCGGTGGATTGCTATCCCGTCTCACGCAAGCTGCTGCTCATGGAAACCGCCAAATGCGCGCTGGCTCTTCAGGCACTGGGCGTGAAGCCAGGGGATCGGATCGCGCTCAACATGCCGTCCATCCCGGCGCAGATCTATTGGACCGAAGCGGCAAAGCGGCTCGGGATCCTCTACACGCCGGTGTTCGGCGGCTTCTCGGACAAGACCCTGTCGGACCGGATCGCGGACGCCGGGGCGCGGGTGGTGATCACGGCGGATGGCGGCTGGCGCAACGCCCAGGTCGTTCCGTTCAAGGTCGCCTACACCGACCCGGCGCTCGATACCTATGTGCCGGTCGGCACCGCCTTGGCGATCGTGGAGGGCACGTTGCAATCGCTCGACCTCCCGGCGGAGGACCAGGCCGTCATCGCCGACACGGTTCGCGAAACGCTTGCGGGCGAAGTCACGGTGGAGCGCTCGGACGCAATGCGCGGCGTGGGCCGGGCACTCGCGCGGCTCGGCGAAGCCGGCCGGCTCGATGCTGCGGGCTCGGCCAGGGCCCGCATCGCGCTTGCCTCGGCGCTGGTCGCGGCACCCCCGCGCGTCGACACCGTCATCGTCTGTCGCCATACCGGCCAGGCCGACATCGTCTGGCGTCCCGAGCGCGACCGCTGGAGCCATGATCTGACCGATGCCGCCCTGGAAACCCTGCTCACGGCAGCGCGCGCAGCGGGCTTTGCCGTCCACAGCCAGGGCGACCTGCTTGCACTTCCGGACGCCGAGTTCGTCCGAGCGATCTGGGCCTCCGCCCCGCCGCGCCCGGTCGATGCCGAATATCCGATGTTCTTCATCTACACCTCGGGCTCCACAGGAAAGCCCAAGGGCGTGGTGCATGTGCACGGCGGCTACACGGCCGGCATCGCGCACAGCATGAAGGTCGCCTTCGATGCCCGGCCGGGGGACATCATCTATGTCGTCGCCGATCCGGGCTGGATCACCGGGCAGAGCTACCTGATCTCCGCGTCGCTTACCTCGCGCGTCACCACGCTGATCGCCGAGGGCTCGCCGGTATTCCCGCACGCCGGGCGCTTCGCCGCCATGATCGAGCAGCACAAGGTGACCATCTTCAAGGCCGGCGTCACCTTCCTGAAATCGGTGATGAGCAACCCCGAGAGCCTGGCCGACGTGAAGCGGCACGATCTTTCCAGCCTGCGGGTCGCCACCTTCTGCGCCGAGCCGACCTCGCCCCCGGTGCAGGCCTTCGGGATGGCGAACATCGTGCCGCAATATATCAACAGCTACTGGGCGACCGAGCATGGCGGCATCGCCTTCACCCACTTCTACGGCAACGCCGATTTCCCGCTGCGCCCTGATGCCCACACCTTTGCATTGCCATGGGTGCTCGGCGACGTGTGGGTAGAGGACGAGACCGGCGCCGCTGACGCCGTTGCGCCCTTTGCGCGGGCTGGGGAGGGCGTTGCATGGCGCCGCGCCGAACCCGGCGAAAAGGGCGACATCGTCATCGCCGCGCCCTATCCCTATCTCGCTCGCACCGTCTGGGGCGACGCTGCCAACTTCAAGGTCGAGGCCGGCCGGGTCGTCGGCGGCTGGCGCGGTGACGCGGAGCGCTGGGAAACCGGCTACTGGACCCGCTGGAAAGGCGTGTGGGCCTACACCCAGGGCGACTTCGCGATCCGCCACGCCGACGGCAGCTTCTCACTGCACGGCCGCTCCGACGATGTCATCAACGTGTCTGGGCACCGCATGGGCACCGAGGAGATCGAGGGCGCCATCCTGCGCGACAAGGCGCTGGACCCGGATTCGCCGGTCGGCAATGTGCTTGTCGTCGGTGCCCCGCACCGCGAGAAGGGCCTCACCCCGCTCGCCTTCGTGACCGCCGCCAGCGGCCGCCGCCTCACCCACGAGGACAAGCG
>JANPJJ010000141.1:0-7189 GCA_031425455.1 Sandaracinobacter sp.
CTCGGCCATCGGCGGCGGACGCAGCGGCATCATCGAAACCAACTTCCGCGAGGAGTGCGAGACCGACCTGTTCGGCGAGCAGGCGGTGCTGTGCGGCGGCATCACCCACCTGATCCAGGCCGGGTTCGAGACGCTGGTGGAAGCGGGATATGCGCCCGAAATGGCCTATTTCGAATGCCTGCACGAGACCAAGCTGATCGTGGACCTGCTGTACGAAGGCGGCATCGCCAACATGCGCTACTCGATCAGCAACACGGCGGAATATGGCGACATCACCACCGGCCCCCGCATCATCACGGCGGAAACCAAGGCCGAGATGAAGCGCGTGCTCGCCGACATCCAGGGCGGTCGATTCGTGAAGAACTTCATCCTCGACAACCGCGCCGGCCAGCCCGAGCTGAAGGCCAGCCGCAAGGCGGCCGCCGCGCACCAGATCGAGGAAGTCGGTTCGCGCCTCCGGGCAATGATGCCCTGGATCGCGAAGAACCAGCTGGTCGACAAGGCGCGGAACTAGGGGGCGGGCAGGCCCCGAACCGGCCCGAAGGGCCGCAAGCGCGACCGCGCGCCGGCGCCAGTGCGCCGAACGCCGCGCCAGCGGCCACAAATGCAGTGAAGGCCGGCGGACGTTCGTCCACCGGCCTCCAGCCTGCTGCGGGGCGGTAGGGACCACCCGCAGCACATCGGTCAGTTCGTCAGACCTTGTCGCCCATGGCGCCCTTGACCGAACCCTTCACGTTCTGGGCCTCGCCCTTGCGCTCCTGCGCCACGCCGCGCGCGTGCAGATTGGGGTTGTTGGTAGCCTTGCCCGCGGCCTGCTTCACATTGCCGGCGGCGTGATTGGCAAGGCCCTTGGCCTTGTCTGTAAGTTCACCCATCATCGTTCTCCCTCATCCGGGCCGCAGGGCCTGATTGCCGTTGCGGCGACAGTTCGGGAACGGCTCAGCGGCAACCTTGTTCCGCCTGCGCCCTGCCCTGACAGCCGCCGTTCAGGTGGCAGGCGCCACGGTTCACCGCAGGATGAAAGCAATTCCCCTGCCGCTGCACGCAGCGCTCGCGCTGCTGCTGATGCCGGCCCCGCTGGCCGCGCAGCCCGCCTCGGATCCTGCGCCGACGGAGCAGGTCTTCGTCGCCCCCAGCGGCGAGGTCTTTCGCAACAGCCCCGGCGCACCCTGGCCGGTAGCCGACTGGTTCGCCGCAGCCGACATCGACGGAGACAAGCGCCTCACCCTGGCCGAGTACCAAGCCGATGCCGACCGATATTTTGCCACGCTGGACAGCGATCGAAGCGGCCGGCTCGAACCTGCGGAGATCGACCGCTACGAGGCCGAAGTTCTCGCCGGCCTGCCGGCGCGCGTCGGCCCGCCCCCCAGAGGCAGGGCCCGCCCCGACCCCGATCGACCGCGCGGCGCCGGGCTATATGGCCTGATGGACATCCGGCACCCGGTGAAGGCCGCGGATATCGACATGAACGCCCATGTGACGCAGGCGGAGTACCGAGCCATCATGGCCCGCCGCTTCGAAAGACTGGACCAGGTGGGCCGGGGCGCCATCAGGCTTGCCGAATTGCCCCCGACCCCGGCCCAGGAGATCCTCGCGCCAAAGCCTTCCCCGCACCGCAACTGATCGAAACCTGAACCGGCGCAAAGCCCGCAAGCGCGACCGCGCGCCGGCCGGAGGCCGAGCTAAATCAGAACGGCCATATGATCGGGACCCAGAACACTGCGACGACGAAGAACATCGCCATCATGATCCCGCCCAGCTTCCAGTAATCGGTGAACTTATAGCCGCCCGGCCCCATCACCATCAGGTTCACCGGCGTTGCGATCGGCGTCAGGAAGGCGGCCGCGCAGGCGACGTTCACGCTCATCAGCACCGGGGTCACGTTCACCTGCAGCGCATTTGCCGCCAGAATTGCGATCGGGATCACGATCAGCGCCGTCGCGGTGTTGGAGATCACCTGCCCCAGGATGGCGGAGATCACGAACAACCCGGCGAGCAGCGCGGTCGGTCCGGCGTCGCCCAGCACCTTGATGAGATTGTCGGCCATCAGCTGCGCCGCGCCGGTCTGGAACATCGCCGCAGATAGCGGCATCATCGCACCGACCAGGATGATCGTGGTCCAGTTGATCGCGCGATAGGCCTCCTCCACCTTCAACAGCCCGGTCAGGATCACGGCCGATGCCGCAATCAGCCCGGCGATCGCCGGCTGAACCAGGTTGAACGCCAGCATCGCCACCATCGCCAGCAGGATGATGATCGCAGCCCGCGCGCCCATCCCCATCGGCACCGCCTGCTTCCTGACAACGGCCGGGCTGTCCACCACCAGTACGGCGGGGTCCGCCATAAGCTGGTCCAGCGCCGGCCAGCTGCCTTGCATCAGCAAGGAGTCGCCGGCCGCCAGCTTCACCGCACCCGGTCCCTGCGGGGTGCCGCCCCGCTGGATCGCCAGCACCACCAGATCGGCCGACTGGGTCGCCATGCCGGGGAATACCATCTCGCCCATGAACCGCGAGCGCGGCGGTATCACCACTTCGGCCAGCCCCGACGTGCGGTTGAACAGAATGTCCTCCACGCCGGCATCCTCGCCTGCCGCGATCATCGCAAGGCCCTTGGAGTCGGCAAAGGCCGCGATCACGTCGCGCGGCCCGCTCAGCACAAGCGAAGCATCGGTCACCAGCGGCACATCGTCGCCCAGCTGGACCCCGTCCGGCCCCTTCACCCGCACCACCTTCAGGCCCGGGAACCCGGCAAGGTCGATTGCGCGGGCCGGCGTGGAGATCAGGGCCGAGCTTTCGCGCAGGCGCAGCTGGAAGAAGCTGCTGTCCAGCAGATATTGTTCCGACAGCGTCCGGGCATGGCGCGAGAAGTCGCCGGGCAGCGACGGCCCCTGCGTATGCGGCAGCAGCTTTTCGCCGAACAGATACATGATGAGGATGCCGCCGATCACCAGCGGCACGCCCACCCAGGCGAACTCGAAGAAGCCGAACGCGTTGCCGCCGGCGTCCATCAGGGCATCGTTGGTGATGACCGAAATGGGCGTGCCCGACAGCGCCAGCATCGAGCCGCAGTGCGCCCCGAACGCCAGCGGCATCAGCAGCTGCGAGGGCGCCGTCCCCGTCCGGATCGCCAGCACCACGACCACGGGGAGCAGCGCCGCCACCGCGCCGTTCACGCTGATCATCGCCGTCAGCACGGCCACCATCAGCACCATCAGCACCAGCAACCGCGCCCGGCTGTCATTGCCGGACCACTGGATCAGCTTCTGCCCCACCCAGGCAGTAACGCCCGCCGCCTCCAGCCCGGCCGAGACCACGAACAGCGTCGCGATGAAGATGATGGTCGGGTCGCCGAAGCCCGAGAAGACTTCCTGCAGGCTCAGCACGCCCGTCATGTAGAGGCTGAACGGCACGGCCAGGGCGACGATGATCACCGGCAGCCTGTTCTGCATGAACAGCACCACCGCGCCGATGATGATCAGGAAGACGATGGTGATGTCGCTCAAGGCGCGGGCTTTCGATCCGGACGGCGTGTCGATGCCGCGCGGACAGGCTGCGGCAAGCGGCGGCGCAAAGCAACCGGATTGCAGCCGGCTGCGCCATTCGCTTGACAGCTTGCTTCCGAAGGAGTCGAATCGGCGCGTGAACGGCGTTCGGTGCAGACCGGCCCCCGTCACGGTGTGAGGGGGACAGGAAATGGCCGAAGCAGCAGCCGAACGCGGCTTCATGGACAAGATGCTCGACGGGATCGAGCGCGTCGGCAACAAGGTCCCGCATCCCGCCGTCATCTTCCTGGTGATGATCGGAGTCATCATCGTCGCCTCCGTCATCATGGCGGCGCTTGGCGTCGGCGTGACGCTCGAGGCCACCAACGCTGAGGGCGTTCTCACCCAGCAGCTGGTGGAGGTGCAGAGCCTGCTCTCCACCGAGGGCCTCCGGTTCATGCTGACCAGCTGGGTCGACAATTTCATGGGCTTCTCGGCCACCGGCATGATCCTGGTGGCGATGGTGGGGGTCGGAGTCGCGGAGCAGACCGGGCTGGTCGCGGCGCTGATCCGCAAGATCGTCGCCATCACCCCGCCCAGCTTCATCACCTTCGTGATCGTGCTGCTCGGCGGCCTTTCCTCGGTCGCGGCAGACGCCGGTTATGTCGTCCTCATCCCGCTCGGCGCGATGGCGTTCCTGTCGCTCGGCCGGCATCCGCTGGCCGGAATCGCGGCCGCCTTCGCCGGTGTGTCGGCCGTGTTCGGGGTCAACCTCCTCATCACGCCGCTCGACGGCGCGCTGACCGAAATCACCAACGACGCGATTGGCCTGGTGCGTCCGGGGCTGTCGATCGATCTTACCGCCACGATGTGGTTCTCGATCGTCTCACTGGTCGTCGTCTCCGCGCTGTGCGCCTGGATCACTGAAAAGAAGGTGGAGCCGCACCTCGGCAAATATACCGGCGGCGGGTCCGGCGACGGGATCGCCCCCGTTCCGGGGTCCGAACCCGCTGCAACCTCGCCCGAGGCAGAAGCCCGCGGCCTCGCCTGGGCCGGCTGGGCGCTCCTCCTGTTTTTCATCGCCGTCGTCGCGCTGTGCTGGGGCGAAGGCGCCGTTCTGCGCAACCCGGAAACCGGCTCGCTCATCTCCAACTCGCCGCTGATGAAGGGCCTGATCGTCCTCGTCGCGCTCCTGTTTCTGGCGGTCGGGTCGGCCTATGGCGCCGGCGCGGGCACGCTGAAGAGCATGAGCGAAGCGATCGGGATGATCGACAAGACTTTCCGCAACATGGGGCCGCTGATCTTCCTGTTCCTGGTGATCGCCCAGTTCCTGGCCTTCTTCAACTTCACCAACATCGCGACCGTGTTGGCCGTCAACATGGCCGACGCACTGGTGGCGGCGAACCTCGGGTCGGTCACGCTGCTGCTCGGCTTCGTACTCGCCATCCTGGCGCTCGATATCCTGATGCCGGGCGCAATCCCGAAGTGGGCGATCTTCGCGCCGATCTTCATCCCGCTCTTCATCCAGCTCGGCTCAAGCCCCGAAACGGTGCTGGCCGCCTACCGCGTCGCCGACAGCCCGATGAACGTTATCACCCCGCTGATGGGCTATTTCCCGCTGATCGTGATCTTCTGCCAGCAATATCAGAAGGACGCGGGAGTGGGCACGGTCATCGCCATGATGCTGCCCTACACGCTGTGGCTGGTGCCGGTATGGACAGCCTTGCTGATCGGCTGGTATCTTCTGGGCGTTCCCTGGGGATTTTGACGTGGAGTCCGGAACAGAAGATAAAATGTCATGCCAGCGAAGGCTGCCACCTCCCCCCGTCATACATGCGGCAAAGTGGGAGATGGCAGCCTTCGCCGGCATGACGGCCTGCTGAGGACCGGCCGCGGTCCTGAGGCCCTCTAAACCCCCCGAAGCGCCGCCCAGGTCTCCGCGACCACGGCCCGGTCATAGGCCTGCTTCTGCGCCGGCAGCTCCGCATAGGGCTTCAGGTCCGGGTGCAGACGCCGGGCATTGTCTCTTACCTCGCCATGCTGCCAGCCCCCCAGCTGCCGTTCCACCATCCAGCGTTCATGTTCCAGCGCTGCCAGCGCATCCAGCAGCTCGGGGTCGGCCGACAGGTCCGGCAGCAGCGCCGCGAACCGATCCTGCCCCGGGTTTGCCAGCCAATTCGCCAGATCGATGCCGGCCGTCACCAGCTTGGCGGGTAGATGCGCCACCAGCCGGCGATTGGATTCGCGCATTTCCTCGGTCAGCGCGTCCCACGGCAGATTGGCGACCGCGTGGCCCGGCACAGCCCGGCGATAGGCTTCGTGGAACAGCCGCGGCAACCGGTCCACCTCGGCGTCGAACAGCCCGATCGCATCGGCAAAGTCCTCGATCGCGCCGAAGCCCACGATGCTGCCGGGCGCCGGCACCAGCTGCCCGGCGCGCCAGGTCGGAAGCGCGCTGCCGCTCGTCAGCCGCGCAAAGATCGGCCCGATCCGCCAGCCCAGCCGTCCGGCCAGCGCCTGCAGCGACACCGCAAGCGCCATCGCCCGTTCGTCGCCGTCGACCGTCACATAGGCCAGCGTCACGCCGGCGGTCGCGTGCGCCCGGGTCAGCGCCTCCACCGGCAGCAGCCGGATATCGCCGGACCGTTCGGGCGCAATGAAGTCCAGCATTACGCTTTCGCCCAGCGCCGGGCAGCGCTGCCACAGGCTGTCGCGGATCTCGGCCGCGCGCGGGTCCACGATGGTCACCCGGGGCCGCCCCAGAAATCCCGCCCGGGACGCGAGAAGCAGGTCGGTCAGCACCGCTTCGCCGCCCCGTCCGAACCCGAACAGCAGCGCGTGGATATGGTCATGGCCCAGCTCGCGGGCGATCAGGAACGGCGGGTGGCGCCAGTGCAGGTCCCGCGCGGCGAGCATCGCCTGCGATACGAAGCGCACGCCGGAAATATGCTGCTGCCGGTCCATCAGGTCAGCGAACCAGGGGTCGCCGAAATTCATCGTCACCGCCAGCCCCGGCGCTGCGACCCTGAGGTCGCGTGCCGCTGCGATCTGCTCCACCTCGTTGGCGCAGGCAATCACGCAGCGCCTTGCCCGTGCGGCTCCGAACTCGATCGCCAGCGCTGCATCCCAGCACCGGTGCACCGCCAACGCCCCGGGGATGTCTTCGTCGGCGGTCCCGCCGTTCGACAGCCAGGTTACGGTCTCGCGCCGGTCCACCGCCTTCTCCACCACCGCCCTCGCGACGGGATGGTGCCCCACCACCAGCAGATGCCCCTGGCGAAACCGCCCGAACCAGCGGCTGGCCCGATAGGACAGCAGCCGCGCGACCGCCTGCGACGCCGCCAGCATGAACGCGAGGCCGCCGAGGACGCGCGCGACATCCACCCGCCAGTCATTGTTGAAGAAGGCGCGGTCGTCGTAATTGTTTGACATCGCCAGGCTGCCAAGCCCGCGAAAGAAGATGTCGGACCAGCTGAGCCCCAGCGCCGTCGCCTGCGCCGTCCAGCCCCAGAAGGCGAAAACCAGCGCCAGGACGACAAGCAGGGGAAGCAGAGTGCCGAAGTTCCAGAACCGCCGCATGCGTTGCCATGCCCCCGATGTTGTGGCGCTGCGCCGGGGCTGGGAATACACGAAAAAACAGGGGTGGCGAGACGGCCTGTTCGAACAGGCTCGGCCGCCTAGCCCGCCTTCGCCGACCCCGCAGCCGGC
>JANPJJ010000142.1:0-14168 GCA_031425455.1 Sandaracinobacter sp.
CGAACAAGATCCTGGCAGCCCAGCTATATGGTGAGTTCAAGAGCTTCTTCCCCGACAATGCGGTCGAGTATTTCGTTTCCTATTATGATTATTATCAGCCCGAAGCCTATGTGCCGCGGTCCGACACCTACATCGAGAAGGAAAGCTCGGTGAACGAGGCGATCGACCGGATGCGCCACTCGGCGACCCGATCGCTTCTGGAGCGCGACGATGTGCTGATTGTCGCCTCGGTCTCGTGCCTCTACGGCATCGGTTCGGTCGAGACCTATTCGGCGATGACCTTCAGCCTGAAGAAGGGCGACGCCCACGACCCGCGCGAGATCGTGCGCAAGCTGGTGGCGTTGCAGTACAAGCGCAACGAGATGGCGTTCGCTCGCGGCAGCTTCCGAATGAAGGGCGATACGCTGGAGATTTTCCCGTCGCACTATGAGGACATGGCGTGGCGGATCGGCTTTTTCGGCGACGAGATCGAGAGCATCACCGAGTTCGACCCGCTGACCGGGAACCGCATCGCCAGCCTGGACAGCGTGAAGATCTACGCGAACAGCCATTATGTGACACCCGGCCCGACGCTGAAGCAGGCGACCGAGGCGATCCGGCACGAGCTGGCCGAACGGCTGAAGGAGCTGGTGGCGGAAGGAAAGCTGCTGGAGCATCAGCGGCTGGAGCAGCGCACCAACTTCGACTTGGAGATGATCGCGGCGACGGGCAGTTGCGCGGGGATCGAGAACTACAGTCGTTTCCTCACCGGGCGCCTGCCGGGTGAACCGCCCCCGACGCTGTTCGAATATCTGCCGGAGAACGCGCTGCTGTTCGTGGACGAAAGCCATGTGACGGTGCCGCAGATCGGCGGCATGAGCCGGGGAGACCGGGTGCGCAAGGTCACGCTTGCCGAATATGGCTTCCGCCTGCCGAGCTGCGTCGACAACCGGCCGCTGAAGTTCGAGGAGTGGGACCTGATGCGGCCGCAGACCGTCAGCGTTTCGGCAACGCCTGGTCCGTGGGAAATGAAGCAGACCGGCGGCGTGTTCGTGGAGCAGGTGATCCGCCCGACCGGCCTTATCGATCCGCCGGTGGAGATCCGCCCGGTAGAGGACCAGGTGGACGACCTGATGGCGGAGGCGAAGGCGACCGCGGCGAAGGGCTATCGCACGCTGGTGACGACGCTGACCAAGAAGATGGCGGAGGACCTGACCGAATTCCTGCACGAGGCCGGGCTTCGGGTGCGCTATATGCACTCTGACGTGGAGACGCTGGAGCGGATCGAATTAATCCGCGACCTCAGGATGGGAGTGTACGACGTGCTGGTCGGCATCAACCTGCTGCGGGAAGGCCTGGACATACCGGAATGCGGGCTGGTGTGCATCCTGGACGCCGACAAGGAAGGCTTTCTGCGTTCGGAGACGTCGCTGATCCAGACCATCGGGCGCGCCGCGCGCAACGTGGAGGGGCGGGTGATCCTTTATGCCGATCGCCGCACCGGCAGCATGGACCGGGCACTTGCCGAGACCGAGAGGCGGCGCAACCGGCAGGTCGCCTACAACGAAGCGAACGGGATCACACCGACCACGATCAAGCGCGGGATTTCCGACATCGTGGGCGACGTGGCATCGCGCGATCATCTGACCGTCGAGATCGACGACGAGACGCCGTACCTCGTCGGCCATAATCTGAAAGCCCATATCGCCGACCTCGAGAAGCGGATGCAGACGGCTGCGTCCAACCTGGAGTTCGAGGAAGCCGCCCGCATCCGCGACGAAATCCGCCGGCTGGAAGCGGACGAACTGGGCATCAAGACCGAGAGCGCCGCCCCCATCCGCGGCCGGGCCGACGCAGGACGGCCCGGCACGCGAACGAACCGGTGGGGGAAGGTGCGGGGGAAGGCGCGGGGGCGCTAGAAGGGTCGGCACAAGGGTACAGCCGCGCCGGCGTGGTCCACGCAAGGCGAGCGGCCGAGTAGGTCCGTTCCCGGTAGCGCCCATTCCAAGCCCGCGCGGACCGCCGGCACATAGACGGAGCCGTGGTCCTCGCCGGGGAAGACCCGGCTTTGGACGCGCAGCGACGGGTAGGTTCTGCCTTTCAGCGTCCGAACCAGCTCGTCCATATCCTCCACCATTGCCATCCGGCTGGTCGCGGTTGGCAGAATGTCGGGCACGGGCACCGTCTCTTCGCTGCCGATCATGAAGAAGGCGTCCGCTGGCAGGTCCCGGTTTCGGGAGGCATAGCCACGCTCTTGAGCCAGCATCAGGCGGCTGCCGTACCAGAGCGAGGGGCTGATCAGGACATATTTCCGGAACATCGCGGGCTCGGTCAGCAGCACATGGGTGCCGAACAAGGCGCCATAGCTATGCCCGAGATACAGCCGCCGCGCGGGATCGATCCGATACCGCGCTTCGAGGAAGGGGAAGACCTCGTCCTTCAGGTGCCGGCGATAGGCTTCCGCCTCGCCATACGCCACCGGGCGGCCGGGCATGTCGGAAACGGCATCGACATCGCCGTGCGGGCTCGGCGTGTAGTCGCGCCGGCGGCTGTATTCGCCGGTGTCACCCACGGCATAGCCCAGCCCGACGATGATAGCGTCCTCCAGCCCGCGTTCCCCTGCCCTGAGGCGCCGGTGCATCCCCAGGATCAAGGCGATACTCTGCGGCATGTCGGTGAAGTAGAGCACCGGATAGCGGCGCTCGGGCGACCTTGTGTAGCTGAACGGCAGGGACACCACCACGTCATAGGCCCGGCCGGATGCCTTTGCCGGGATGCGGTGCACTTCGGTGTTGGGAAGCGGATAAGGCGCTGCGGGCTCAGCCGTCTGTGCCGTCGCCGGGGCTGCAAGCAGGAGGAGAAGGAGCAGAAGGCGGATCACGGATTGTGCCTGTAGACTCTCCCGCCCCTTACAATCACGCAAAAAATGCGCGCCGTGCCATCAGCGAAGATGTGCTGCCGTCGAGCCTAACATGAATGGGTCGGGCCGGACAATTCCTGAAGCCGCTCAGCGGAAGCGGCCGTCCTTCGGGAACCCCTGGGGCGGTAGCCGGCCCGCAGATGCGCGCGCGCCCAGCCAGGGGGTCAAGTCCGCCTCGGTGCGGGTGCGCAGCGACTCGCCCTGCAGCTTCCAGCTGAGCCCGTCGGCCAGCTTCAGCGTGGTCACATCGGACAGGCCGCCGTCCTTGTACTTCTGCAGCGCCACGCCTTGCCCGCGCGACATCGTCGGCAGCATTTCCAGCGGGAAAACCAGCAGCTTGCGGTTTTCGCCGATGATGGCGACATGATCGGCGCCGGACGGGATGGGGCGCACCACCGCCACCTTCGCCCGGTCCTTCAGGTTCATCACCTGCCGGCCCTTGCGGGTCTCGGCCAGCAGTTCCTCGGCATCGGCCACGAACCCGCGTCCGTCGCTCGCCGCCAACAGAAGCCGGGCGCCCGGACGATAGGGCAGGGCGGCCACGACTTCCTCCCCGGCGGGCACGTCGACGATCAGGCCCAGCGGCTCGCCGAAGCCGCGCCCTCCGGGGAGGTCGTTGGCAAGGATCGTGAAGAACCGTCCGCCCGACACCGCGATCAGCAGTCGGTCCGGCGTTTCGGCGTGGAACGCGCGGGAGAGCGCATCGCCTTCCTTGAACTTCAGGCTGTCGAGCTGGCCGAGATCGGCGAGGCCCTTCTGCGCCCGGATCCAGTTGCGCTGCGAGAGGATTACCGTCAGCGGCTCGCGCTCGATCATGGATTCGCGACTGGCGGCAATCGCGACCGGCGCATCCGCGAAATCGCTGCGGCGGCGGCCGTTCGTTGTTTCCTTGCCGAATTCTTTCAACAGCTGCTGCAGCTGCTTTTTCAGCGCGGCTTTCTGCCGCGCCGTTGAGCCGACCAGAAGTTCCAGCTCGGCCTGCTCGGCCACCAGCTTTTCCTGCTCGCGGCGAAGCTCCATTTCTTCGAGGCGGCGCAGGCTGCGCAAGCGCATGTTGAGGATCGCCTCGGCCTGGCGGTCGTTCAGGCTGAACGCCTGGATCAACACCGGCTTGGGCTCGTCCTCGGTGCGGATGATGCGGATCACCTCGTCGAGGTTCAGGTAAGCGATAATGTAGCCGGCCAGCAGGTCGAGCCGGTCGGCGATCCCGGCCAGCCGGTGGCGGCTGGCGCGCACCAGCACATCCTGCCGGTGGTCCAGCCAGGCCTGCAGCAGCGCGCGCAAGCCCAGCACCCGGGGCGTGCGATCCGGCATCAGCACGTTGAGGTTGATGGAAACCCGCGTTTCCAGGTCGGTCAACCGGAACAGGCTTTCCATCAACTGTGCGGGATCGACGTTGCGCGACCTGGGCTCCAGCACGAGGCGGATGTCGGCGTCGCTCTCGTCGCGCACATCCTCCAGGATCGGCAGCTTCTTTTCGGCGATCAGGGCGGCGATCTGCTCGATCAGCCGGCCCTTCTGCACGCCCCAGGGAATTTCGGTGACGATGATCGACCAGGTGCCGCGGCCCAGCTCCTCCTGGTGCCAGCGCGCCCGGAGCCTGACTCCGCCGCGCCCGGTCGCATAGGCTTCGATCAGGTTTTCGCGCGGCTCCACGATAAGGCCGCCCGTCGGAAAGTCAGGCCCCGGCATCAGCGCCATCAAGTCGGCAAGGTTGGCGGCGGGATCGTCCAGCAGCAGCATGGCGGCGCCGGCGATCTCGGCGACATTGTGCGGCGGGATGGATGTTGCCATGCCCACCGCGATCCCGGTGGCGCCGTTCGCCAGCAGGTTGGGGAAGGCGGCCGGGAAGACCTCGGGCTCTTCCTCCTCGCCATTGTAGGTCGGGCGGAAGCCGACTGTCTCGTCGTCCACACCGTCCATCAGCAGGATGGCGGCGCGCGTCAGCCGGGCCTCGGTGTAGCGCATGGCGGCGGCATTATCGCCGTCCACATTGCCGAAATTGCCCTGGCCCTCCACCAGCGGATAGCGCAGCGAGAAATCCTGCGCGAGGCGGACCATCGCGTCGTAGACGGCGGTGTCGCCGTGGGGATGGTATTTGCCGATCACGTCGCCCACCACTCGGGCGCATTTCTTGGGTGCGCTGGCCGGGTCCAGCTTCAGCAGCCGCATCGCCCACAGCAAACGGCGATGGACAGGCTTCAGGCCGTCGCGCACGTCCGGCAGGGAGCGCGCCGTGATCGTGGACAGGGCATAGACCAGATAACGTTCGGAAAGCGCCTCGCCAAACGGGGCCTCGATGATTCCGGCGTCGCTGTCAGCACTCATCGCCGCGTCCTACGGGCTCCCGCTGCCGCTGCCAACCGTTCTTGTGATGTTCCCGGGCCAGGGGGCGGCAGCGCGGGTGCGAAGGCCTTCCAGCCGCTCACTGCGCAGCCCATGCCGGGCAAGGAAATGGCCGGTGAGCGCCAGGCCCGCGGCGACGTCGGCGGTGCTTGCCTTGCCGCCGTCCAGCAGGAATGACGGCAACGGCAGCAGCTGCGGCGCCCAGGGCTGCCCGGCCGCCATCGCCCGGCTGACGGCGCGCCCGGTCTTCGGGCTGACGAAGGCGAGATCGGCAACAGCCCCTCCCAATGCGCAGCTCCCGAGATCGAGCCCGAAGCCCTCTTCCTCCAGCAGCAGCAGCTCAAACCTGGCCAGCGCCGCGCGAGCCGCAGTAGGGTCCATGCCGGCCCCTAGCCCGGCCAGCAGTGCATCGAGTGCGCCGGCAAGGCGGGGGTGCGGCACAGCCTCGGCGAGGGCGGCTGCCGTCAACTCGGTCAGCCAGGCGAGCATCGAAGCGCTTTGCGGCTCGAAGGCAAGCAGCGCGCGGCTTTCCTGCGGTTCGATGGCGGCAGTGGGCAACTGGCCCTCGGTGCGCGCGCGGAGCGACAGGGCGACCCTATTGCCGGGGTGAAGGTGGGCGCGCTTCGACTTGCTGCGGGCGCCTGCAACGAAGCCTGCGCGCAGGCCGCCCTCCAACGCGAGAAAGCGGACGACCGCCCCGTTTTCGCCGTGCGGCAGCAGGGTGAGGACGAGGGCGGTATCCTGAAAATCCACTCCGGGTGAGTGCCCCCGCAGGCCGCCCGATACAAGCCCTCAGGCAAGCACGCGTCGGCGTGCCGCCGCGCCGGTCAGTGCAAAGCCGACCAGGAACAGGGCCCATGTGCCCGGCTCGGGGATGCCGATGGGGCCGCCATAGTGGAAATCGTCGATGGCAAAGGGCAGCGCCGAGCGGAACTCCACTTTGACGATTTGGGCCGAGCAGGACAGATCGCTCTCGCAGCCTAGCCCCCAGTCGCCGAACTCGAGGTTGAAATGGGGCGGCAGGCCGCTTCCCGCGACGTTGCGGCCGTCGGTCTGCTTCGTGCCGATCGCCTCCAGGGCGCGCGTGCCGTAGTTGAAGGCGTAGGCGGTGGCGATCACGACATCTTCGCCGGTTACATAGGCGCCGACGCCACCCCAGGAGCAACAGTCGGGATCGGACAGGTAGAAGTCGATGGCGGACCCGAAATAGACCTTCTCGCCGGAGCGGGGCGTGAAGTCGCCGGAGATGGTCAGGCCCGGGACCTCGACCTGGCCACCGACGAGCCTTTCAGTGTTGGCGCCATAATCCGTGTCCAGATCGAGGAAGCCGGTGCCCTGGGCATAGCGTTCGAAATCGACCACGAAGCAGGAAAAGGGGCTCGACAGGCAATCCTCCACTGCGGCCGTGGCAGGCGTAACCCACAGCAGTGCCCAAAGGCCCAGCACAAGACGGATGGATCGCATCGAACATCTCCCCTGTTGGCCGATGTATAGCATGAATTTCAGCAATACCCCAGGCGAACGGGAGAAGCGTCGGCCTCAGTCGACCCAGTCCATTCCGAGGTCGCGCCACACATGACGGTCTTCGGCCCAGCCTGGGCGCACCTTCACGTGGCAGAACAGATGGATGCGCCGGCCCAGAAGCTCCTCCATCTGCAGGCGCGCAGCCTCGCCGATAGCCTTGATCCGGGCGCCGCGCGCGCCCACCACAATGCCCTTCTGGCTGTCGCGCTCCACCAGGATCTGCGCGTGCATCGCTGCCGAGCCGTCGTCGCGCTCCTCGAACTTCTCGCAGTGCACGGCGGTGGAATAGGGCAGCTCCTGCCCCAGCT
This sequence comes from Sandaracinobacter sp., assembly GCA_031425455.1. Lineage (GTDB taxonomy): Bacteria > Pseudomonadota > Alphaproteobacteria > Sphingomonadales > Sphingomonadaceae > Sandaracinobacteroides. The sequence goes on from JANPJJ010000142.1 coordinate 7,078, forward strand.
GGAGGAACAGCTGCTCGCGCACCAGCTCGGCCGCCATCAGCCGGGCCGGCGCGTCCGAAAGCTGGTCCTCGGGAAACAGCCATGGCCCTTCCGGCGCCGCAGCCGCCAAAGCGGCCTTCAGCTCCGGCACCCCATCGCCCGACAGCGCGGAGACCATATAAGTCTCGGCAAAGGGGAGGATCGCATTCGCCTCGGCGATCAGCGCGAGCAGCCGGGCCTTGTCGGTCACATCCACCTTGTTCAGCACCAGCCAGCGCGGCTCGCGCCGTTCGCCGAGCGTGGCGAGGAGGCTTCGCACTTCGTCCCGGAGCCCGGCCTTCGCGTCGACGATGGCGAGCAGCACATCGGCGTCGGCGGCGCCCTCCCAGGCATTCTGCACCATCGCCCGGTCCAGCCGGCGCCGCGGCTGGAACACGCCGGGCGTGTCCACCAGCAGCAGCTGGGCCGCACCCGCCATGGCGATGCCCGTCAGCCGAACGCGGGTCGTCTGCACCTTTGGGCTGACGATCGCGACCTTTTGGCCGACCAGCGCGTTCACCAGCGTGGACTTGCCGGCGTTGGGGGCACCGATCAGCGCAACCATGCCACACCGGGTGGGCAATTCAGGGGGGAGGGTATCAGGCATCGTAGCCCGCCAGGAACACCTGGGCGGCAAGGGTCTCGGCCTCCTGTTTGGAGGCGCCTTCGGCTTCGACCGGGGGCAGGTCTGCAACCGACAGCTCGACACGGAAGCGCGGGTTGTGGTGCGGGCCGGTTCGAGTGAGCAGGCGATAGACCGGGCCTTTCAGCGCCTTGGCGGCGGCCCATTCCTGAACGGCGGACTTCGGGTGCTTGGGGGCATCGGTGACTGCAGCGACTTCGGGGCCCCAGGCGGCGCGCACGAAGGCGATCACGGCGTCCATCCCGCCCTCCACGAAGGCGGCGCCGATCAGCGCTTCCAGCACGTCGCCCAGGATATTGTCGCTGTCGTGGCCCCCGTCGGAGCGCGCCTGCGGGCCGAGCCGCACATGGCATGCGACCCCGAGCTGGCGGGCGATCTGGGCGCAGCTGTCGCGGCTCACGAGCTTTGCGATGCGGCGCGTCAGCTGCCCTTCCGTCTCGGTCGGGAACAGCTCGAACAGCCAGGCGGCCATCGCGGCGCCCAGCACCCGGTCGCCCAGAAACTCGAGCCGCTCGTAATTGACCGGGCCGATGCTTTTGTGGGTCAGCGCCCGCGACAGGAGGGCAGGGTCGCGGAACTCGACACCCAGCGCCTCGCGGGCCCAGAGCGCTACAGGATCACTCAATCCGCTGCCCGATCCGCTGCCAGTGAACCCCGCCGCGCGCGGAGAAAAAGATGCGCTGGGCGCGACCCAGGATTTCGGCGTCGGAGACCAGCCCGACTCCGCCGTCGGCGCGCGCCACCCGGCTGTCGGCGCTGGCATCCCGGTTATCTCCGAGAACGAAGTAGTGCCCGGAAGGTACTGTCGTTTCTGGGAAGTCGCTGAGCGTAGAGCTGCCGTTCTCGCGCACGACATGGCTGGAGCCGTTGGGCAGCACTTCCCGGCACAGGCTTTGCCCCAGCGGAGTGCAGGGCACCGGCTTGCCGTTGAGCAGCAACCGGCCGCCGGAAAGCGCGACCCGGTCACCGCTGCGGCCGATCACGCGCTTCACATAGTCCTGCCCGCCCGGGCCGGCGAAGACGATGACGTCGCCGGTTCCCACAGGGCGCGGCAGCAGGCGACGGGGCTCTTCACCCGCCGGCAGCGTGTCGCTGAACGGCAGCGCTGCGCGGCTCCAGCCATAGGCCATCTTGTCGACGAAAATGAAATCGCCGGCTTCCAGCCCCGGCGACATCGAGCCCGAGGGAATCGCAAACGGCTCGAGCACGAAGGTGCGAAGCAGCACGGCGATCAGCAGGCCCCCCAGCACCGTCTTTGCGGCCGGAACGATGATGGCGCTGAGCCGCGCGCCTTCCGCCTCGTGCACGTCGCGCCCGGCATGTGGGTGCGCGGCAAGCGGGTGCGAACTGGTCTTCATGCCAGGCGGGCGGTGGGCCTGTTGCGATTGCCTGTCAAGATTGGCGCCATGGGCACTCGCGCCGTTCGGTTGGATTCGCTAGTCAGGGCCATGCTCCCGCACCAGACCGACGCCTGGGCCACGCTCCAGAAGCTTGCCACCCGGCCCCAGCTCCGCATTGCCGACCTGTTCGCGGAACAGGAAGGCCGGCTCGGCATGTTCGTGGCCAAGGTGGCCGGAATCCGCTTCGATTTTTCCAAGCTGCCGCTGGACGGTGCGCTGCTGCAAGCCCTTTCGGCGCTTGCGATCGAAGCCGACCTCCCGGGTCAGCGGGCCCGGCTTGCGGCGGGCGAAATCGTTAATGCCTCGGAACGGCGGCCGGCCACCCACATGGCGCTGCGCGGTCCCGCCCGGCGCAGCGACCAGGCCGGGATGCTGGCCATGGCAGACCGCATCCGCGAGGGCGATTTCGGGGCAATGCTGGGCCCAGTCCGGCACATCATCCACATCGGCATCGGGGGATCGGCGCTGGGGCCGCAACTGCTGGTGGACGCGCTGGGGCAGGGCGGCGACGGCCCCGATGTGCATGTTGCCGCAAATATCGATGGCGCGGCCCTGGCACGCGCGTTCGCCGCCGCCGATCCGGCGACAACGCTGCTGGTTGCGGTCTCAAAGACGTTCACGACGCAGGAAACGCTCACCAATCTAGACAGCGCGCTTGCCTGGTTGGCGGCGAACGGAATCGCCGACCCGATTCAACGGGTCATCGCCGTCACGGCTGCCCCGGACAAGGCGCGAGCCAGGGGGATCGACGAAATACTGCCCTTTGCCGAGTCGGTCGGCGGACGCTATTCGCTGTGGTCGGCGGTGGGGCTGCCGCTCGCGGCGCGCGCCGGGCCTGCGGCATTCGAAGCGCTGCTCGACGGCGCGCATTCGATGGACCGGCACTTCCTGCGGGCGCCGATGGCCATGAATGCCCCGGTGATGGCTGCGATGGCCGATGTCTGGCAGGCCTGCTTCCTGAAACGCCCGACCCGCGCCGTTTTCGCCTATGATGAGCGGCTTCGGCTGCTGCCGCCCTATCTCCAGCAGCTGGAGATGGAGAGCAACGGCAAGTCGGTGTCGCACGACGGTGCGGCGCTGCCGTTCCCCACGGCGGCGATCGGCTGGGGCGGTACGGGGACGGATGCGCAGCACGCCGTGTTCCAGCTGCTGCACCAGGGCACCCATTTCGACCCGGTGGAGTTCGTGGCGGTGGCGACGGCCGGCCATGGCCTCGACCCGATCCACCACCGGCTGCTGCTGTCAAACTGCTTTGCGCAGGGCGCTGCGCTGATGCGGGGCCGCACCGACGCGGAGGCGCTGGCGGAAGCCGGTGGAGACCCGACGCTGGCGGCGGCCAAGCGCTTTCCCGGCAACCGCGGATCGACGACGATCCTGCTGGACGAACTCACGCCCGAACGGCTGGGCGCGCTGCTCGCTTTTTACGAAGCCCGCACATTTGCCGCCGCCGTGATGATGGGGGTGAATCCGTTCGACCAGTGGGGGGTGGAGCTGGGCAAGCAGGTCGCAAACCGGCTGGCCGCAGGCGACAGCGAGGGGTTCGATCCCTCCACCACGGCGCTGATGCAGGCGGCGGGGCTTTGACGCGGTAGCTTCTCGACAACCACGCCGTCATACGGAACTTCGAGCACCCTCAGACGGGAAACCCGTACCCCCGCAAGGCTTGCGTCAGGGCTTTGGCGTCGATGAAGCGGTGCGCATGCCAGCCGACAGCTTCAGCGGCGGCAATATTGGCTTCATTGTCGTCGATGAACAGCATGTCGCCGGGCGCCAGCTCGAAGCGGGCCTCTGCCAGCGCGAAGATCGCTGGATCGGGCTTCACCAGCCGCTCGTACCCGGACACGATGATCTCTCGGAAATGGTCGAACAGCGGCGCGGTCGGACGGAACCGGTCCCAGAACTCGCCGGAGAAATTGGTGATTCCGAACTGCGGGATGCCGGATGCCGCCAGCGCCTCGACCAGAGCGTGCGTGTCGGGCATCGGGCCCGGGATCGTCTCCAGCCACCGCGGGCCATAGACCGCAATCAGGTCGGCCTGGTCGGGGAACTGCGCGGCAAGCTCAACCGAAGTCTCGGCGAACGGCCGCCCGGCGTCATGCTGGAAATGCCAGGCTCTGGTGAGCACATTGTCGAGGAACCCGTCCAGCCGATCCGCATCGGGGATCAGCTTGGCGTAGAGATAGCGCGGGTCCCAGTCATAGAGGACGTGCCCAACATCCCAGACGACAGCACGGGGCCGGGTGCCCCCGGCGCCGGTCATGTTCAGCCCTGGCGGGCCTTGAACCGCCGATTGGTCTTGTTGATGACATAGGTGCGACCGCGGCGGCGGATCACACGATTGTCACGGTGCCGCCCCTTGAGCGACTTCAGGCTGTTGCGGATCTTCATGGGACTTGTACCTGCGGCGGAGTCGAATTGAGCGGCGGCGCATAAGGGGCAGGGCCGGCAAAGTCAATCGCGGCCTGCCGGCCCCGCCCCCTTCGCAGCGGCCGCTTGGCGCAGCCGGCAAACGCCTGCTAACCGCAGGGCATGGCCATCAGCATCACCGCCGCATTCGATTCGGGCAACATCGAACCGGTCGATCAGCCAGCCGCCGATCATGTGCGGCTGAAGATCCGGGCCGATGCCGGGGGCGAGTTCCGACAGTGGTTCCATTTCCGGCTGGCGGGCGCCCGGGGGCGCCCGGTGCGGCTGGACCTTCTCGACATGGAGAAGACGGCCTATCCAGGCGGCTGGCCCAATTACGGCGCCCGGGTCTCGTCGGACCGGCAGAGCTGGGTGCAGGCCGACACCTCCTACGACAAGGCCGCCGACGGCGGCACCTTGACGATCCGGGTGAAGCCCGACGGCGATTTCCTGTGGTGCGCCTATTTCGCCCCCTATTCGATGGAGCGGCACCACGACCTGATCGCCCGTATCGCGCGGCACGACGGCGTGATGGCAACCGTGCTGGGCCATTCGCTGGACGGGCAGCCGATCGACTGCCTGGAGGTGGGCGAGGGGCCGCGCAACATCTGGCTTTATGCCCGGCAGCATCCGGGCGAGACCATGGCAGAATGGTGGATGGAGGGCGCGCTGGAAGCGCTGACCGATCCGGCCTGCCCGGCGGCGCGGATGCTGCGAACCCGGGCGCGGCTGCATATCGTTCCCAACATGAACCCCGACGGGTCCCGCCGCGGCTATCTGCGCACCAATGCGGCGGGTGCCAATCTGAACCGCGAATGGGCCGCGCCCAGCGCCGAGCGCTCGCCCGAAGTGCTGTGCGTGCGCAACCGGATGGACGAAACCGGGGTGGACTTCGCGCTGGACGTGCACGGCGACGAAGCGCTGCCCCATGTGTTCATCGCCGGGTTCGAGGGCATCCCCTCCATCACCGAGCGGCAATTGGAGCTGCTCGGGACCTACAAAGCGCAGCTGAAGCTGCACAGCCGGGATTTCCAGACCGTGGTGGGATACCCGATCGCGCCGGCGGGCAAGGCCAACCTCACCATGTCGACGAACCAGCTGGCGGAACGCTTCGGCTGCGTCGCGGCGACGCTGGAGATGCCTTTCAAGGACGCCGATGACCTTCCCGACCCCCTCCACGGCTGGTCGCCCGGGCGATCGAAAGCGCTGGGGCGGGCCTGCCTGGCGGCGCTCGCAGACATCGTAGACCAGCTTCGCTAGGGACTCTTCAGATGCCGCAACTCGTGCTGATCCGCCACGGCCAGTCGGCCTGGAACCTGGAAAATCGTTTCACCGGCTGGTGGGACGTGGACTTGACCGACAAGGGTGTCGGCGAGGCGCGCGCCGCCGGCCGGGCGCTGGCAGCCGCGGGCCATGATTTCGATGTCGCCTTCACCAGCCTGCAGACGCGCGCCATCCGGACGCTGAACCTGGTGCTGGAGGAGATGGGGCGGCTATGGCTCCCCGTCGGCAAGGACTGGCGTTTCAACGAGCGGCATTATGGCGGGCTGACCGGGCTGGACAAGGCGGAGACGGCCGCGAAGCATGGCGACGAACAGGTGAGGATCTGGCGCCGCAGCTTCGATATGCCGCCGCCGGTGCAGGAGGCGGGGAGCGCATTCGATGTGTCGGGCGACCGGCGCTATGCCGGGATCGCGGTTCCGCAAACCGAAAGCCTGAAGGACACGATCGCGCGTGCGCTGCCGGCGTTCGATACCCTGGTGGTGCCCCAACTGCGGGCGGGCAGGCGCGTGGTGATTGCGGCGCACGGCAATTCGCTGCGGGCGCTGGTGAAGCATCTGTCCGGCATTTCCGACGAGGAGATCGTGTCGTTCGAGATCCCGACGGGCGTGCCCATCCTCTACACGCTGGACGAGGGGCTGAACGCCGTCGATCGGCGTTTCCTGGACGTCGGCTGAGGGTATCCGGGGCAGACAGTTTGCGGGCCGAGGCTTGCCAAGCCCCGCGCCCCTCCTTACGGCCCGTTTTTTGCCGGGGATGGGCATGGCCGTGACTGTCGGGATCATCATGGGGAGCGCTTCCGACTGGGAGACGATGCGCCACGCCGCCGACACCCTTGGCGCGCTGGACATTGCCCATGAAGTGAAGATCGTCTCGGCGCACCGTACCCCCCGCCGAATGTTCGCTTATGCCGAAGCGGCAGAGGCTCGTGGCATCCGCGTGATCATCGCCGGGGCCGGCGGCGCGGCGCATCTGCCGGGCATGGTCGCCAGCCTGACCACGCTTCCGGTGCTGGGTGTGCCGGTGCAGTCGGCAGCACTTTCGGGGATGGATTCGCTGCTGTCGATCGCGCAGATGCCTGCGGGAATTCCGGTCGGCACGCTGGCGATCGGCAAGGCCGGCGCGATCAATGCCGGGCTGCTGGCGGCCGCGATCCTGGGCGGAACCGACCCCGCGCTGGCGGCGCGGCTGAAGGCGTGGAGACAGGCGCAGACCGACGCCGTTGCTGATACCCCGGTCGATGCGCCTGTCGACGGCACGCCGCGACGCTGATCCCGCCGGGCAGCACCATCGGCATCCTGGGGGGCGGACAGCTGGGCCGGATGCTGACGCTGGCCGCGGCC
>JANPJJ010000143.1:0-2040 GCA_031425455.1 Sandaracinobacter sp.
CGCCAGCAGGTCGATCGAGCGAAGCACATTGGCACCGATCATTGGCTTGAACACGTTCAGCTCCAGATGGCCCTGCAGCCCGCCGATGGTGATCGCCGAATGATTGCCGATCACTTGGCACCCCACCATGGTCAGCATCTCGCTCTGGGTGGGGTTCACCTTCCCCGGCATGATCGAGCTGCCCGGCTCGTTCGCAGGCAGCTCCAGCTCGCCCAGGCCGGAGCGCGGGCCACTGCCCAGCAGCCGGATGTCGTTGGCGATCTTGGTCAGCGCCACGGCCAGGGTGCTCAATGTGCCCGACAGATGCACCAGCGGATCGTTGGAGGCGAGCGCTTCGAACGGATTCTCCGCCGGTTGGAACGCAGTGCCGCTGATGTCCGCGATCGCAGCACAGACGTCGCCCGCAAAGCCGAGCGGCGCGTTGAGGCCCGTGCCCACCGCCGTTCCGCCCTGGGCCAGTCGCACGGTGCCCGTTTCGATCGCCTGCTCGATCCGGCGCCCCGCGCGAAAGACCTGGTCGGCATAGCCGGAGAATTCCTGCCCCAGCATCAGCGGCGTCGCGTCCTGCAGGTGGGTCCGGCCGATCTTCACGATTCCGGACCAGTCCCGCACCTTCGCCTCCAGCGCTGCGTGCAGGCGGTCCGCTGCGGGCAAAAGCCGGCCTTGCACCGCGAGCGTCGCGGCGATGTGCAGCGCGGTCGGGAAGCTGTCGTTGGACGACTGCGACATGTTCACATGATCGTTCGGGTGCACCGGCACCTTGCCGCCGCGCGCGCCGGTCAGCAGTTCGTTGGCACGGCCCGCGATCACCTCGTTCACATTCATGTTGGTCTGGGTGCCACTCCCCGTCTGCCAGATCACCAGCGGGAACTGGTCATCGTGCCGGCCCGCGGCGACTTCGGCGGCAGCGGTCTCGATCGCGTCTGCCAGAGGGCCCTCCAGCCCATGCCGGCGGTTCACCCGGGCGGCCGCCTGCTTCACGATTGCAAGCGCGTGGACGATCCCGATCGGCATGCGCTCTGTGGCGCCGAACGGGAAATTCGCGATGCTGCGCTGCGTCTGCGCGCCCCAATAGGCATCATCGGGCACCTCGACAGCGCCCATGCTGTCGGTTTCGGTCCTCACAGGCCTGGCAACTCCTACTTCTTGCGCTTGAAGTCGAAGCTCACGACGTTGGATCCGGAGTCTGCTTCGGCCGCGGGAGGGGCGGCCTCCTCCACGTCGGGCATGGTCACGACGAACTGCAGCGCGAAGTTCACGGCCGGATCGACGAAGCCCGAGATCGCCTTGTAGGGAATCGAGAGTTTCGCCGGCACCTGGTTGAAGGTGAGGCCGACCTCGAAATGCTCGTCATCGACCAGCAGGTCCCAATAGCGGTGCTGCAGCACCACGGTCATTTCCTCAGGGTAGCGCTCCATCAGGTGGCGAGGCATGTCGACCCCGGGATATCGGGTGCGGAACGCGATGAAAAAATGATGCCCGCCGGGAAGCCCGCCACCGAGCGCGATGTCACCGAGCACCCGGCGCACCACGCCGCGAAGACTGTCCTGCACGATGTCATCGTACGGGATCAGGCTGTCGGGCGGTTCCTGGTTTTCGGGCGGCTCGCTCATGACCTCGCGCTTTCGGCTGGCCCCACAAGTGGCCCCGCGACGTTAACGCGTCAAGCCCGGATACGGCCATAGTGACAGACGAAACACCCCTGTGGCGAAGCCACCGCAGTCGCGACTGCGCGCCGCGCCAAGTGGCGCGAGCCCCCCGGCGTATGAGGGGAAGAGAGGCCACCGCAAGCGCGACTGCGCGCCGGCGGAAGCCCGCCGAACGAACGCAGTGAGCAAAAAACAGCGGAGGGCTTCTGTTGCTCGGTGCCCTCCAGACCGCCGGTGTCCGATTCTGTTACCGGGTTCGGCCCGAACCCTGCTCAAGCTCAATAACCAAGGCCGTTAGGCCAACAGGTTACGCAGCAATCGCAAATGCCTCGTTATCGTTGGCATTTGTAGGTTGTGAACGGTTTTACGGCTCATTCAGGCCGGGCAAAAA
>JANPJJ010000144.1:0-13813 GCA_031425455.1 Sandaracinobacter sp.
CTTGTTGTGCATGCGCCGGTTCAGGCGGCCGAAATCCATAAGATAGTTCAGAGTCTTGGGTTTGCGGATTACGAACGGGTTGAACAGCCTGACTTCGATATTGTCATGTGCGTCCAGGGCGGCCATTTGCCGGTCCAGCCCGGCGGTGCCGTTGTCATCCAGCAGCAGCCGCACCCGAACGCCGCGATCGGCGGCGTCGATCAGTTCCTGCGCCAGTAGATTTCCCGAGATGTCGCCGTGCCAGATGTAATATTGGACATCGAGGCTGCGCTCGGCCGCGCGCGCCAGTGCCACTCGGGCTGCCAGCGCGTCTCGGCCGTCGGAGAGGCTGTGGACCCCGTTCAGGCCGGGATGGCCCGACAGTCGTTCGCGCGCCTGCACCCCGAGCCGGCAATCGTCGGTGTCGGTGATGGCCGTGCTCACCGTCCGCCCCGCAACGGAGGGCAACGGGCAGAGCAGGCGCAGCAGCAGGGCGGCCGCCACGACGAACCCTATGAGAAGGGCAAGGAAGATCAGCAGTTGCACGAGCTGAATGAGGGGTGCGGCGCGGTCGCTGTCAAGCCGGGCGCGGGATCGAGACGCGGACCCAGGCCGGCAGATGATCGGAGGCGGTCCCGGCGAGCGGGCTGCGGTGAACGCCGCTGTCGTGGGCGACAAGGTCGTCGGACAGGAAGATGCGGTCGAGCGTCGCCATGGGACGGCGCGCCGGAAAGCTGGGCCCGGTCGGCACGACATGGTGGCCGACCGCGAAATCGGCGATGCAGCCGGCGGCGAGCCGCCATTCGTTGAGATCGCCCATAAGGATGGACGAAACGGGGCCGGCCCCGGCCAGTGCCGCGATCACGGCGCGAGCCTGGCGGCGGCGCAGCAACCCAGAGAGATCGAGATGCATTCCGACAACGCGCACCCGGACGCCTTCGACAACAAGCTCTGCCATCACGGCGCCGCGTGGCTCCAGCGCCGGGATTTCGATGCAGGCCTGGCCCGCGATCTCGATTCGGCTGCCGACCAAAATCGCGTTGCCATGCCAGCCGATCGAGCCCGGTCGCCGATCGAACGGCACGGCGCGCCAGCCATGCGCTTCGAGAAGCTCCGGCGGCAGCGCGCTAAGCCGGTCGCCGAAGCGGCGGTCGGCCTCCTGCAGGACGACGACATCGGGCGCGATTTCGTCGAGCACGGCAAGGATACGCTCGGGGCGGCGGCGCAGATCGGCGCCGACCGCCTTGCGGATATTGTAGCTGGCAGCGAGCAATGAGATTGCCTCTGTTTGTGTTATTCGATGAGAAAGACTCATCGAGTTCGGCCTGACGGCCGGCGCGCGGTCGCGCTTGCGGCCTGCGGCCGGAACTTCGTTTGAGAGCGGCCGGACGGCCGGCGCGCGGTCGCGCTTGCGGCCTGCGGCCGGGCGGCGGGCTTAACGGCGGTCGAGCCCGGCAATGGCGCTGTCGGTCAGGCCGGCGAGTTCGCCCCGGGCCGAGCGTTCTGCAAGCAGCGCGGTCGCCGCCCTAACGGTGATGTCGGCGGCGCGGGCGCGAAGCTCGGCTTCCGCGCTGCGGGCTTCCGCGCCGATCCGGTCTTCGGCGATCTTGGAGCGGCGCGCGATGGCAGCTTCGGCGTCGACCCCGGCCTGTTCGACAATGCGCTTCGCCTCCACCTCGGCGTTTGCGAGCATGGACTTTGCGGCAGCTTCGGCTTCGGCGGCCTCGGCGGCGGCCTTCGCCTTCATTGCTTCGGCTTCGGCTTTCAGGCTGGCGGCTTCGGCGAGGTCGGCCTTTACCTTTTCGGCCTGGGCGTCGAGCGCGCCGCCGATCATGCGAAACGCGCCCAGCCGCCAAAGGAGCAACAGGAAGCACAGGAAAGCGAGCCCGACCCAGGCATAGCTATCGAGCCCCAGGAAGGTCTCATGCCCCGCCTCATGGCCGGCATCGGCCAAAGTCTCGGCGGTCTGGCCTTCCGCCTCGGCCGCAAGGGCCGTGTCGCCGGCCGTGGCCGCTGCCATGCTGTTCGCTTCGGGCGCTTCGGCCATGTCAGGCAGCCACTTTCTTCACCGCATCGGCGGCTTCGTCGTTGGAAACGTCCAGGCCGGCGACGCGCTTCACCAGGTCGACAGCGGCTTCACCGGCCACGAGGTCCAGTTCGGCGAGAGCTGCCGTGCGCGCTGCGGTCAAGCTCCCCGCAGCCGCTTCGGCCCGCGCCTTCAGCACCTCGTCCACCCCGGCAAGCTTGCGGGCGACTGCAGCCGCAGCTTCGTCGCGTGCCTTGCCGGTGACGGCGAGCGACGTCGAGCGGGCTTCGGCCACGGCACTGGTGCCACCGCTGGCGGCATCCGCCGCCGCGCGGCACGCAGCTTCCGCCTCGCCGAGATCGGCGGCGATCCGCGCCTGCCGGTTCTCCACCACCGTCTGCACCCGGGGAAGCAGCCCGCGGACGATCAGGTAGAGAAGCCCGAACACGAAGGTAAGCCACAGGATCTGCGGCAGTGCCTGGGTAAAGTCGAACTGGGGCATCTGCGCCTCCGCTCAGGGTTGGCGGATCAGACCGCGAACAGCAGCAGCAGGGCGACGAGGAACGCGAAGATGCCGAGCGCTTCGGTGACGGCGAAGCCGAAGATCAGGTTCGGGCGTTGCGAATCGGCAGCGGCCGGATTGCGCAGCGCGCCGGACAGGAAGAAGGCGAACAGGGTGCCGACGCCGATGGCGGCGAGGCCCATGCCGATTGCGGCGATGCCGGCTCCGAGAAGCTTGGCGGCGTCTGCGTCCATTTTATGTCCTTCCGAGATATTAGTGCAGGTTGATGGAATCGTTAAGATAAATACAGGTGAGCAGGGCAAACACATAGGCTTGCACCACGGCCACGATCAGCTCCAGGCCATAGAAGGCGACCGTCATTGCGAACGGCACAGGGGCCAGCAGGGCGAACACGCCCCCGGCCGCACCGAGCGAAATCACGAAGCCGGCGAACACCTTCAACAGGATGTGCCCGGCCGTCATGTTGGCGAACAGACGGATGGAAAGCGTGAGCGGCCGCGACAGGAACGAGATGAGTTCGATCGGCACGATCAGGAGCAGCAGGACGGCAGGCGTGTTTGCCGGCACGAACAGCGAAAAGAAATGCAGGCCGTGCTTCGCGATGCCGACCGCCACGCAAATGAGGAAGATGAGCGCGGCAAAGGCGAAAGTCACGGCGATGTGGCTGGTGACGGTGAACGTGTAGGGGAACAGCCCCACCATGTTCGCGACCAGGATGAAAATGAACAGCGAAAAGATGAACGGGACGAACGCACGGCCCTTGGGCCCTATATTCTCGTCCACCATGCTTTCGATAAAGCCTGTCGTACTTTCCAGGGCAGCCTGCCAGCGGCCGGGCACCAGCTGCGGGTTGCGGCTGCCGGCCCAGAAGAAGGCGAGGATCAGGCCGAGGACGATGAGCATGAACAAGGACGCGTTGGTGAAGGCCGCATCGGCCCCGCCCACCGAAAGATCGGCATAGCGCTGGATCGCAAACTGCTCGAGCGGATTGGCCACCGATTTCCTGTCCCTAAACCTTGTCTTCGTCTCGTTTTGCCGCGTCCTCGCGGACGGTGGCCGCTGCGTCCTTGCGGACGGTGGCTGCCTCGCGATTCACCGCCTTCACCAAGTTCCAGAACCCTGCGCCGATCCCGAAAAGCAGGAACAGCAGGAAGAGCCATGGTTTGGTGCCGAGCGCCGAATCGAGCATCCAGCCGATCCCGCCCCCGACGATGGTGGTCGCCGCGATCTCGAACGCATGACGGGTTCCCTGGGCCAATGCCGAAACGACGACCTGCCTCGGTTCGGGCACAGCCCTTGCCTTCGCTGCTTTCAGCCGGGCCTCGAACGGATCGAGGTCGCGCTTGTCGGCAGGGTCGGGCAAGGTGGGTGGCCCTTCGCGAGATGGTCGGCCGTCGGCGGCGAAGCGCCAAGGACCCCGCCGGCCCCAAGAGCCGCCGAAGCGAGGCGTTGACTAGAGGGGCGTCACCGTTCCGTCAAGGTTGGGCCGGCATGTTCCTGCTGCATTGCAGCAGCGTGCCGTTCTTCAGGCCACATCTCGCTCGTGCGGCCATTCAAGCAGCAACTCGCTCGTGCACCTTTCAGGCCGCAACCAGCCGCTCGGCCTCACGCAATTCCACCGACACGAGCTGGCTGACGCCGGGCTCCGCCATGGTTACCCCGTAGAGCCGGTGCATTGCCGCCATGGTGACGGCGTTGTGCGTGACAATCAAAAACCGCGTGTCGGTCGCCTCCACCATATGCTTCAACAGCCTTGTGAACCGCTCGACATTGGCGTCGTCCAGCGGGGCGTCGACTTCGTCGAGCACGCAGATCGGCGCCGGATTGGTCCGGAACAGCGCGAAGATAAGGGCGATCGCGGTCAACGCCTGCTCGCCCCCGGACAGCAGCGACAGCGATTGCAGCTTCTTGCCCGGTGGCTGGGCCCGGATTTCCAGGCCGGCTTCCAGCGGATCGTCGCTCTCGATCATCATCAGCTCGGCCGATCCGCCGCCGAACAGGGTAACGAACAGTTCGCGGAAATGCCGATCCACGTCGGCGAACGCCGCCATCAACCGTGCCCGGCCTTCCCTGTTCAACGTGCCGATCGAGCCGCGCAGCCTGTGAATTGCGGTCTCCAGCTCGTTCCGCTCGGCAGTCTGCTGCGCCAGCGCCGCCTCGATCTCGCCGAGTTCGATATCGGCTCTGAGGTTCACGATCCCGATTCGCTCGCGCTCGGCTCGCATCGCCATCAGGCCGTTCTCAAGCTGGTCTGCTGACTTGCCTTCGGGCGCCTCCAGCCTCGCCGGCGTCTCCCCGAAGCGCTCCCCGGCGTCCGCGACCAGCCCGGCGACCTTCTCGCGAAGCTGCTCGGCCCTGGCGGCGAGCGTCGCGCGCGCCTCGCGGCCGTCGGCAACCCTTATGTCGGCGGCGCGGGCGGCGCGGTCCAGCTCGGCCTGCGACAGTTCGGCGGCCATCACCCCCTCGGCGGCCAGCGTGCGGGCGGCATCGGCCGCACCGATCTCGCGGTCCAGCAGACCAAGGCGAGCGTCCAGCGCCGCCGGTTCCGCCACCAGCCCGGCGCGTTCGCCCGTCAAGCCGGCCATGCGGGCGGCAAGCGCCTCGCCGGTGTCGGTGGCATCCCGGTCGCGCGCCTGCCAGTCGGCGATCTCGCGGTTCAACCGGGCGATACGGGCGGCAGCTTCGGCCAGGCTGCGCTCAACGGCGGCGGCCTGGGCGCGGGCCTGGGCCAGCCGCGCCCGGCTGCGCTCGGCCTGGCTTCGGGCGTCCGCCACCTGCTGGGCTGCGGCGCTCGCGTCGGGCAGCGCGGCGATCGCGGCGACGGCTTCCTCCGCCTCGGCACGAGCGCTGGCGCCCTCTGCCGACAACCGCTCGATCGAAGCCTCCATCGCGCTGGACCGAGCCGCCGCCTGGCCTTGCGCGGCGCGCAGCCCCTGCAATCGGCCCGACAGCTGGTCGCGGCTGCGCTCCGCCTCGGACCTCGTACCTCGGGCCTGGCGCTCGGCCAGCTGTGCGGCCGCCAATGTGGCCTTCTGCTGCGCCAGCTCGGCCTCTGCTGATGCAAGCCGCTGGCGTGGCGCCTCACCCCGCGGCGATCTCGCGGCGTCGATTGTCCTGCGCCAGAGCCTCGGCGACAGCCGCCGCCTGCCCGCCGGGCGGCGCTACGAAGCCGTCCCAGCGCCAAAGCCAGCCGTCCCGGCTGACCAGCCGCTGCCCGGGCCTCAGCGCTGCGATCGCCGCAGCATCGGGCGGCCCCTCCACCACGCCGACCTGCGCCAGCCGCCTGGCGAGTTCGGGCGGTCCGCTCAGCAGCGTCGCCAGCGGCGTGCAGGTGGCCGGCAGAGCGGGATCTCCGGTCACGCCCGACACCCGCAGCCAGTGCCTCGCCGGCTTCTCAGGGGCCCCGAGCGCGGCGTTCAGATCATCGCCAAGCGCGGCCGCAGCCGCGGCTTCATAGCCTGCCACCGCAGACAAGGCAGCCCGGGCCGCTGCCTGGGCCGGGGCTTGCTTGGCATTGCGCAGTCGCTCGAGCGCTGCGGCCTCGGCCTCCAGGCTGGCGACTTCGTTGCGGGCAACTGCCAACGCACGCTCGACCACGTCCGCTGCCTGCCGCGCGCCCTGGGCCTCGCGCTCGGCCTTGCCGATGGCCAGCGCGGCGCCTTCCGCCTCCGCCGTCCGCTCGACGAGCTGGGCCTCGGCCAGCGCCAGTTGATCGTCCAGCGCGGCGCCCTGCCCGCCGGCTTTCAGCCGGTGCAGCTCCGCCTCCAGCCGCGACCGCTCGCCCACAAGGCGGTCGGCACGGCCCCGCGCGGCTTCGGCCTGGGCGCGGACGCTCCGGGCTTCGGCCAGCAGCGCGGCATGGGCCTCGACTGCTGTGGCCAGCGCGCGCTCGGCGTCGGTGGCGGTCGCTTCGGCCTCGCGCACTTCGTCCGCCTGCGGGCCGATGACGGATTCGGCTTCGCCCAGCATCGCCTGCTGCGCCGCCAGTTCCCCGGCCAGCCGCGCCTGCGTCGCCGCCGAATCGCGCGCCCGGGCCCGCTCGCGCTCGGCGTCCGCTGCGGCATTGTCCAGCGCAGTCTGCAGGTCGGCCAGCCGCTGCACCAGGCCCGCGCGCTCGGCCACCAGCGTGGCGCGCTCCGTGGACAGCCGCTGCAATGTGGCGGCCGCCGTCGCTTCGGCCTGGCGCCGGGCGGGAAGCCCGGAGGCTGCATCGGCCTGGGCCGTGGCAGCCCGGGCAGCAGCCTGAACCGCCTCAGCCAGCGCTGCATCGGCATCGCGAAGCTCCCGCTCGGCGGCCTGCAGGGCCTCGATCGCAGCCGCCCATTGCAGCCGGAGCAGCGCCGCTTCGTGGGCGCGGATCCGCTCCGAAAGCTCTCGATATCGCGTTGCCGACTTCGCCTGCCGGCGCAATCCCGACGCCTGTGCCTCGGCCGCCTTCATCACATCATCGAGCCGGACGAGATTGGAGTCGGCCGCGCGCAACCGAAGCTCGGCCTCGCGGCGGCGGACGTTCAACCCGGAAACGCCGGCCGCCTCCTCCAGCAGCTGGCGCCGCTCCTGCGGCTTGGCGTTGATGATCCCGGCCACCCGGCCCTGGCTGACGAGGGCCGGCGAGTGCGCGCCTGTCGCCGCATCGGCGAACAGCAGCTGCACATCCTTCAGCCGCACCTCGCGCCCGTTCAGCGAATAAGTGGAGCCGTCACCCCGGGCGATCGCACGCGAGACATCGAGGACGTCGTCGGCGTTGAACTCGGCGGGCGCGCGCCGGGCGCGGTTGTCCAGTGTGAGGCGCACTTCGCACAGGTCCCGGCTGGGGCGCTTCGCCGTGCCGGCGAAGATCACATCGTCCATACCCGCGCCGCCGGACGCCACGCGCAAGGAGCGCGCCGAGCTTTCGCCCATTACCCAGCGCAGCGCCTCCAGCAGGTTCGACTTGCCGCAGCCGTTCGGGCCGACGATGCCGGTCAAGCCATCGCGGATATGAAGCTCGGCCGGCTCGACGAAGGACTTGAAGCCCGAAAGCCGGAGGCGATCGAACTTCATCTGGCCAAGCCGGGCGCTGCCATCAAAGCGCGTCGGTGATTTTCGGCTGCAGCGTCGCCCAGTTCGCCACGCCTTCCAGCTTCTTGCCGTTCAGAAGGAACGTCGGTGTGCCTTGGATCTGGAAACTGTCTTGTGCGGCCTGTTGCTGCTTTGTCAGCCGCTCCAGCGTTTTGGGATCGCTCATGCAAGCGTCGAACTTGGCGCCCGGCAGGCCGCGCGTCTTGGCGAACTGGTCGAGCTGACCGGCCTTCGCCAGGCCGGCGATCTGCTGGTCAGGCGGCAGGTTCTTCAGCGGCGCGATATCGGCCTCGGTCAGCTTGGTGAACGGTGTGATCCAGGCTTCATGGTTGCCGTACAGCTCGTTGCTCCAGGTAAAAAAGCGCTCCGCCCCCTCGCACATCGCGAGCTTGGCGGCAGCGAAATCATAGACGTTCAGGATAAACGGGCGATATTCGTAGGAGACCTGGCCGGTCTTCACATAAGTGGGCAAAAAGCTGGTCTTGGCCTCCTTGTGGAAATCCCGGCAGTGGCTGCAGGTAAAGCTGGCGAACTCCACAATCTTCACGCTCGCTTCCGGGTTGCCCATGCGGAAACCCCCTTCCGGGGTCTGCACCACCGTCGTCGTCCAGTCCTTCTGTGCGGGGGCACCTGTCTTTACCGGGGCCGCCGCAGTGGACGTACCCGAGTCGCAGGCAGCAACAGCCAGCATCCCGGCTAAAAGAAGCGCGACTTTCAACATCTTGGACATTGGAGCTGAAACCTTACCATATCTTGCGGGTGAGACAAGCGAACGACGGAAATGTGACGGCCTGCTAGCCGATTCCAGCGCGACCGCGAAGGGCCGTTCAGCGGAACCGCGACAGATGGTAGATGCCAGTGTCGATCCCGTCGTACGGGGCCGCCGGCGGTTCGCCCAGGATCAGCGCCGCTGCGATCGCACTGGCAGCCGGTGCGGTCTGGATGCCCCAGCCGCCCTGCCCGGCACACCAGTGGAATGAAGGCGTGCCGGGCTCCGGTCCCAGCACCGGGAGCCGATCGGGCGCGAAGTTCCGGAGGCCTGCCCATTTCGAAGCCAGGCGGCGGATCGGCCAGTCGCACATCTGCTCGAACCGATCGAGCGCGACTGCCATGTCCATCTCGTCGGGCTGGACATCATGGGCGATATCCAGCGTTTCGTCGTGGGGGGAAATCCACAGCCGTCCGGCACCGGGCTTGAAATAGAGCGAACCGCCGGCGTCCATCACCACCGGCAGGTCGGCCGCCGCCTCCGGGCGGACTTCGGTGACGACGATGGTCCGGCGCAGCGGCAGGATCCCGATGGGCGCGATGCCAGCTAGGGCGGCGACATCGTCGGCCCAGGCACCCGCCGCGTTGACCAGCGTTGCGGCGGTAAAGGTGCCGGCCGGTGTCTCGACCTGCCATTTGCCGTTGCCGTGCCCGATCCGTTCGGTCCGCGCCTCGGTCACCAGCGCGGCGCCGGCCCGCTTCGCGGCGCGCAGATAGGCCTGGTGCAGCCCGGCAACATCGATGTCGGCGCAGCCCGGCTCCCAGATGGCGGTCTGGGTCCATTCCGGCCTGAGGTAGGGCACCAGCTTCAATATACCTTCCGCGCCCAGCCGCTGGTGCGCCACCCCGCCACCGCGAAACTCCGCTTCCAGCGCGGCCAGCGTGCCGGGGGCATCGGCGTGGCGGACGTGCAGCGCCCCGCGCGGGCCGACGATGGCGGTGTCGGAAAATCCGGGCGGTGGGCATTCGAAGAAACGCCGCGACGCGCTGGTCAGCGGCTGCACCGAAGGGCCGCCATAGGTTTCGGCATAGAAGGCCGCCGACCGGCCGGTGGTGTGATAGCCCGGCTGGCTCTCCGCCTCCAGCACGGCGAGCTTCAGCGTGGGCGCGCGCTGCAGAAGGGCGTGGGCCAGCGAGGCACCGCCGATGCCGGCACCGATGATCAGGATATCGAAATCTGTCGTGGAAGCTGTCATGGCAACACCTCTAGCGCAAAGGAGCGGATCTTCGCGAGCGCCGCCTGCCGCGCTGGATCGGCCTCGCGCAGCAGCTCGTGGGCGGCGCCGTCCACCACATGGCGGCGGCAGGTGGGAAGCCGCGCGGCGATGGCCATGGCCGCCTTGTTGTCGACCAGCCGCTCCTTAGCCGCCAGCAGCATCATCAGCGGGACATCGATCGTCTCCAGCGGCATCGCGTGGAGCGCGCGCTGGCTTTCGGCGAACGCCTTGATCCAGCCCCAGCTGACGCCACCGGTCGCAAGCTCGGGCCGGGCCGCCACCCAGCGCCCCTCATCTTCGAAATGGGCGCGGCTTCCCGTCAGCAGGAACTGGCGCTCGGGCCGCTGCTGGAACGCGCCATACGGCTGCTGGCCCCAGGCAAAGGCGCCGGCACGGCCGCGCGCCACCTGGAACGGCGCCATTCTGAGCGCGGCGGTTTTCATCGCAACAGGGCCGCCCAGGCCATAGAATGGCGCCGCCAGGATCGCGCCCGCCAGCCCCGTGCGGAACGGCAGGTCGCCTCGCGCCGGATCGGCCAGCCACCGTGTCAGCAAGTGGCCGCCCATCGAATGCCCCAGTGCGATCCAGCGCCCGGGGGGAAGCGCTGCCTTCGCCCAGCCCGACAACCGGTCCAGATCGCCGAGCCAGGTGTCGAAACTGTCGATGTGCCCGGCTCCGCTGTCGACCAGCCGGGAAGAGCCGCCCTGGCCGCGCCAGTCGAACGCAGCGATCGCGAACCCCAGTTCGTGCAGCGCCTGGATCGCGTCGGCCCATTTCTCGTGGAAGTCGGCGCGGCCGGTCAGCAGCAGCAGGTTGGCGATCGGCGCCTCATGCGGCAGCAGCAAGGTTCGAATGGTGGCGCCGTCGGCCATGGTCTCGCGCCCGATCAGCGCTGCCTGGGGCAGATGAAAGCGTGGCCCCGCATCCGTGTCCTGGGCGGTCACTTTCGCCGAAGCGCGGCCTGCGCTGCCGCCAGCCGCGCGATCGGCACCCGCCATGGCGAGCAGCTGACGTAATCCAGGCCCTGGTCCTGGCAGAAGGCAATGGTGGCCGGGTCGCCGCCATGCTCGCCGCAGATTCCGAGTTTCAGATCGAGGCGCGTGGTGCGGCCGCGTTCGGCGGCGATCTGCACCAGCTCGCCGACTCCGTCGACATCCAGGCTGACGAACGGATCGCGCGCGTAGATCCCGGCCTCGACATAGTCGCCGAGGAAGCGCGCCGCGTCGTCGCGGCTGATCCCGAGCGTGGTCTGCGTCAGGTCGTTGGTGCCGAAGCTGAAGAACTCGGCATGGGCGGCGATGTCGGCAGCACGAAGTGCGGCGCGGGGCAGCTCGATCATGGTGCCGACGCTGTACGGGACGCGACGCCGGGCTTCCGCGAACACGTCCTCGGCCACGCGGTCGATCACGGCCTTCACCAGTTCCAGCTCGCGCGCCGTCGCGACCAGCGGGACCATGATCTCGGGCTGGACTCCGTCTGCCACCAGAAGCGCTGCCTCGAAGATGGCGCGGGCCTGCATTTCGGTGATTTCGGGATAGGAGATCAAAAGCCGGCAGCCGCGGTGCCCCAGCATCGGGTTCGCCTCGTGCAGTTCGGCGACGCGGCGCTTCACCGCGCTCACCGACAGGCCGGTGGCGCCTGCGACCTCGGCCATTTCGGCGTCGCGGGTGGGCAGGAACTCGTGCAGCGGCGGATCGAGCAGCCGAATGGTGACGGGCAGGCCCGACATGATGCGGAAAATCGACGCGAAGTCGTCGCGCTGCGACGGCAGCAGCGCGTCGAGCGCCCTGCGGCGTGCGGCCGAATCGGCGCCCAGGATCATCGCGCGCACATGGACGATCCGGTCGCCGCCGAAGAACATGTGTTCGGTGCGGGCAAGGCCGTTGCCTTCGGCGCCGAAACGACGCGCGGTGGTGCAATCTTCCGGAGTCTCGGCGTTGGCGCGGACCTTCATGGTGCGATGGACATCGGCCCAGGCCATCAGCCGGGCGAAATCCCCGGAAAGTTCGGGTTCGATGGTGGGCACGCGGCCCTGCATCACTTCGCCGCTGGCACCATCCAGCGTGACGACGGTGCCTTCGGCGAAGGTCTTGGACCCGACGCGCATCACACGCGTTTCCATGTCGACCGAAACCTGGCCCGCGCCCGACACGCAGGGTCGGCCCATGCCGCGCGCCACGACGGCTGCGTGGCTGGTCATGCCGCCGCGCGCCGTCAGGATACCGCGGGCGGCGTGCATGCCGGCGATGTCCTCGGGGCTGGTTTCGATCCGGACCAGGATCACATCCTCGCCGTGGCTGGCGCGCTCGGCGGCCTTTTCGCTGTCGAACACGATCGCACCGCAGGCAGCGCCGGGCGACGCGGGGAGGCCAACAGCGATGACATCACGGGGTGCGTGCGGGTCGAGCGTGGGGTGAAGCAGCTGGTCCAGCACGGCGGGATCGACCCGGAGCACGGCCTCGTCGCTCTCGATCAGGCCCTCGTCGACCATGTCGCAGGCCATTTTCAGCGCGGCCTTGGCGGTGCGCTTGCCGCTGCGGGTCTGGAGGAGCCAGAGCTTGCCCTCCTGCACGGTGAACTCGATATCCTGGCAGTCGCGGTAGTGGCGTTCCAGCCGTTCGAACATCTGCGCCAGCTCGGCGAAGACCCCGGGCATGGCTTCTTCCATGGAAAGGCCGCGGGCACCGGCGGCGGCGCGGGCCTGGGTGGTCAGGTAATTGGGGGTGCGGATGCCGGCGACCACGTCCTCGCCCTGGGCGTTGATCAGATATTCGCCGTAGATCAGCCGGTCGCCGTTGGCGGGATCGCGGGTGAAGGCGACCCCGGTTGCCGACGTGTCGCCCATGTTGCCGAACACCATGGCCTGCACGGTGACGGCCGTGCCCCAGCTTTCGGGGATGTCGTTGAGCCGGCGGTAGACGGCGGCGCGTTCGGAGCGCCAGCTGCCGAACACGGCGGCGATGGCGCCTTCCAGTTGCTCCAACGGATCCTGCGGGAATTCGTCGCCGCGCGCCTTCAGCACGATCGCCTGATACTGGCCTACCAGGGCGCGCAGGTCTTCGGCGGTCAGATCGGTGTCGAGGTGCGCGTTGCGGTCGTCCTTCATCAGCTCGAGCGCATCCTCGAACAGATAATGATCGAGGCCGAGCACCACGTCGGCGTACATCTGGATGAAGCGACGGTAGCTGTCCCAGGCGAAACGGGGGTTGCCGCTGCGGGCGGCAAGACCTTCGACGGTGATGTCGTTGAGCCCGAGGTTCAGGACGGTGTCCATCATGCCCGGCATCGACACGCGGGCGCCGGAGCGGACCGAGACGAGCAGCGGGTTGGTGGGGGAGCCGAACTGCATCCCGACCACGGATTCGATATGGGCGAGGCCGTCTGCAAGCGCGGCTTTCAGCGCGTCGGGCAGGCGCTTGCCGGCGGTGTAATATTGTTCGCACAGCGTCGTCGGGATGGTGAAGCCGGGGGGCACGGGGAGGCCGATGCCGGCCATTTCGGCGAGATTGGCGCCCTTGCCGCCGAGATGGGTCTTGCCGAGATGGTGCGCCGAAGGAACCGAGCCACCGAACGGGATCAACAGGCGCTGTGGCATCTCTATCCTTCGATTTTCGAGAAGTCGGCGACGCGGTGCATGAGGTCGCGGACGCCGGCAAGCAAACCGAGCCGGCGGGCGCGGGTTTCAGGATCGGGATCGTTGACGGTGACGTTTTCGAAGAAGGCGTCGACGGGAGCGCGCAGCGTGGCGAGCAGTTTCATCGCGCCCTCGAAGTCCTCGCGGGCGAGAAGGGCATCGGCTTCGTCGAACAGCAGGGTGGTGGTGGTGTCGTCGGCGGGGACGAAGAGGCGGGCGAGGTTGTTCTCGGTTTCCCCGATATATTTCGAGAGTGGCGCGGAGAGGTCGAGCGCGTAGGTGGCGCCGTCCTTCTTCTCCTCGATGCGCAGGATATTCGCGGCGCGCTTGTAGCCGGCGAGGAGGTTGGTGCCGTCGTCGGTTTCGACGAAGGCTTGCAGGGCTTTCACGCGGGCGAGGAGGCGGACGAGATCGTCTTCGTTGCCGAGCGCGAAGACGGCGTCGATGAGGTCGTGGCGGACGCCGGCTTCGCGTTGCTGGACTTTGAGGCGGTCTAAGATGAAGCCCATCAGGTAGGTAACGGCATCTTCAGCTGGCTTAACAAACGTGCGCTCCGTGATCTCATCTCTCTTGGCCGCTGCGTAGGCATCGGACACCAGCGTATC
>JANPJJ010000145.1:0-7180 GCA_031425455.1 Sandaracinobacter sp.
GAAGGTTGAACATCACCTTGTCGAAATCGCGCGCACCGAACTGGCCGCGAGACTGGTAGCGCTCGGCCCGAGAACGGGCGGTTTCGCTGTTGAGTATGGCTACCAAGTAGCCAGCGTGCTCGTCGGTGTCAGCCTGCGCCCAGTAGAGCTTGTGGTCGATCACCGCGCCGGGATCGCGAAGCACAAATGCTGTCGGTTGCGACCCAGCTTTGGAGTACACCATGCGAACCGGTGCTACCGGAAACTGGCTCGACAGCTGCCCGATGTAATCCAGCTGATCGACGAAACGACGCTTTCCCTTGCCATGGCTGTCCCAGGCGGCTTCCGCTGCCTGCATCCAGCTCGCCAGATGCTGATGGCCATGGTCGGACGCCAGCGCCGATGTCAGAAGGGCGCCATCGCTGGTCACTGGAACGACTCCCTCGAACGTGCGAAACAACCGATAGGGCAGGATGGATTCACCCAGTAGCACCGGGTGCAGAAACTGCCGTTCCACATTGCCTTCGAGCCCGGGAAGGTCGCGCCAAGGCCGCTTTTCCTGCGTCGATCGTCGGCTGGCGACCAGCGGCGCGGCCGGGTTGCTGCCCAGCCGGCCGGACGCCTTTCGTTCCACCAGCACGAACGCCCGGGGAATAAGGATCGCGCCCTGCCGGAACGCGGTCCGATAGGCCGACCCTCCCGCCCGCTGCGCGGTATCCGGTGCGGGCACACCTTCACGCACCAGCAGATGGGCATCGGCCATTGCCTCCGGGGCGTCGCGCATCGGCATCGAGCCGGTGAATTCGCGCACGACATCGGGCGTCTTCGATGCGATCGCGCGCTTGCGCCCGAACAGCACACAGGACGGCACCGGGAAGATCGCCCCGGCGTTGCCGACCTTCACGTCCGTCGTCCACGCCTCGTCCCACGCCACATTGTAGGAGGCGTAGCGCCCCGTGCGAAACTTCTCGAACTGCGCCCGGGTCAAGGCGGCCAGCGGCAGGACAAACGCCAACCGGCCGCTGGGGCGGAGATAGAGATGGGAGCTGCGCGCGGCGAACAACGCGCAAAGGTCGTTGTGCGACGCAATGGTGCCCACATAGATGCGCTCGGCGACCGCCAGCGCCTTAAACCGCTTCTGCAAATCCGCCGACATGTGCCGATACGCCACCCAGGGCGGGTTCCCCACCAGCACATTGGCCCAGCCGCCCCCGCTGGCCAGCGCCAGCGGGCGCGACAGGTTGCGCGCCACATAGCTCCAGATCGTGTCCCGCCCCTCCAGCCGCAGCTTGTGGAACGTCTCGTAGGTCGCGCCCAGGTCGCCGATCGCAAGGCGCTCCTCGGCCGTGGTGTCGCGCTTGTAATGCTGTTCCGTTCGCCGCCCGATGTCGGTTTCCACCTGCCCCCGCGTCCGGTCCGCAAGCGAGCCGGCGCGCATCGCGTCGATCGCCTTGTCGAACAGCGCCGGATCGCGGCAGAAGGTCTCGGGAAAACTCAGCCGTTCCCGCGTGCCCGCCCCCGCCGGCGGCGGCGGCACCTGGATCACCAGCTCCTTCTCGCTACCCATCTGCGTGATCGAAAGCTGCATGGCGTCGCCCAGATACACCGGCACCGAAAGGCTGCCGCTGCGCTGCCCCAGCGCTGGGGCCAGCGCCAGCAGATAGGTAACCCGCGCAATGATTACGGCGACCGGGTGGATGTCGGTCCCGGCAACCAGCGCGCAGGCTTCCGCCGCGCGGACGGTGCGGTCCATGCCCGCCTCCTCGGCCTCTGCCAGCACCCGGCGCACCGCGTGAAACAGGAACGTGCCCGACCCGCAGGCCGGGTCCAGCACCTTTTGTTCCAGCGGCCGATCGACCGCCTGCCGCACGATCTTCGCCGCCAGCCAGTCCGGCGTATAATATTCGCCCAGCCCATGCCGCTCATCGCGGTCGATCAGCGATTCATACAGGATCTTCAGAACATCCGATTCCACCTCTCGCAGGCGAAATCTTCGGACATGCGCCATGATCCGGCGCACCAGCGCCTCGCCTTCGGGCAAGGCCACCATCCAGTCGAAGAAATCGCTTTCGACAGCCCCGCCGATGCCAGCCGCCGTGAAAGCCTCGCCCGACAGCATCCGGCGCGGGTCGTCCTCGGGCAGGTCCATCACGGCAAGCGCGATGCACTTGGCAACGATCACCAGATAGCTGTGCTGGAACCACAGCGCGTCGCCCTCGACATCGCGGCCATACACCAGCTTCAGCATATTGGCCCATAGCTGCCGTTTCAGCGCTTCGGCAGGCGCGTCCTTCAGCGCTTCCCACACCGCGCGCAAACCCCGGTCGACGATCCGGTACGCCACCGAGTCTTGCCCCAGCTCGGCGCGGATGGTGATCGGATCGGGCGCCAGCGAAGCCTTGAGCGCCACCGCACCATCCAGCCACGCCAGGAACGTTTCGGCCTTGTCGGGATCCAGCACGGTGTCCTTCACCCGCACCAGCGCGCCATCGGCCAGTTCGAACACCGCCCATTTCCGCCCGTCCGACGCAATGCCGGTGAACCGCTCGGCTTCCTCCCGCTCGCGGTCGGCAAGATAGGCCGGCATTCGCCGCTCCACATCGGCCCACTCGCGGTCCAGGTCGCTCTTGGCCTCGAACACGGTGCGCCCGATCAGGGCGTCCAGCCGCCCGCGAACTTCCGGCACGCGCCGTTCGAAATCCAGTGCCCCCAGCTCGACGCCGAACTCCCGCACCAGAAGGTCGCGGAAATCGGCCTTCACCTCGTCATGGCCCGGTCTGGACGCAAGATGGCGCAGCAGATCGATCGTGGTATCGGCGATGGCCATGCCGGCTGCTAAGCCGGCAGACGACGTCGGCGCAACGACCTTGTGGCTTTTGCCGCCCGTGCCCCCACCCCTACTGCCGGCTCTTCCGCGCCGCGTATCTCGCGTCCCGCGCCGCCTTCATCTCCGCCGCCGTCGCCGGCTTGCCCCGCGCCGCCTTTTCCGCTGCTGCCGCTTCGGCTGCCGCGCGCTCGGCCGCCAGGCGCTCGGCGGCTTCCGCCTTCTTCGCGGCCAGCGCCTCGGCCTTGCGGGCCCGCTCGTCGGCCACCGCCTTCTCCTTTGCCTCCCGCGCCTCGCGCTGCGCTGCCAGCACCGCCGGGTCCGCCGCCGGCCGCGCCTTCAGCTGCTCCAGCGCCTTCTGCTTCGCCTTGCTCGCGGCCGCGGTGCGATCCTGGAAGGAGGGGTCCTTATATGCCACGAAATGGTCCTTGAAGATGAAAGAAGGGGGCGCAAGTGCAGCCGAATATGGCGGGTCGGCCGCGCATTCAAGGCCGCACGCTTGCAATTTCCCGGCCCGAACGCCATATTGCCGGGGCTGACGTCGTTTGAGACGAGGCCTGCTGAGCTGTCGAAGCCCCTTTTCCCCCCGCGGGAAGACCAGGGCTTCCCCCAGGTCGAAGCCGTCATTTCAACCTTCTCTGGCTCCCTGCCGCACGCTGCGGCAAGGAACTTCCAAGTCCCGAAAGGACTCTCCATGCCGACAGGCAAAGTAAAATTCTTCAACGCCGACAAGGGCTACGGCTTCATCGCCGCCGAAGACGGCTCGGGCGACAGCTTCGTCCACATCACCGCCCTCGAACGCGCCGGGCTCTCCACGCTGGCAACCGACCAGCGCGTCAGCTTCGAGCTGGAGCCCGATCGTCGCGGCAAGATGTCGGCGATCAACATCCAGCTGCTCTAGGCGCAGGACCCGACACGAAAGACTTGAATGCACGAACATCGATACCGCCGGCAAAAGGCCAGGCGGCGCGACACGGCCCTCCCCTCGCGGGAAGACGCCCAGACGCGACGGACGAAAGGCACGCTGAGTGCAGCAGACCTCCGCCGCATCGTCGCCGAAATGGTCGACTGACCAAAGGGCCGGGGGAAACCCCGGCCCTTCCTTTTTTGCCCTCCTCCCCTACAGGGGAGGAGTCGGGGGTGGGGCTAACGGGTCGGCTGGGAATCGACCGGTCGGGGGTAGGCCACGAACCCAACCCGAACGCCACCTTCCTTGACACCCAATCCCCTACCGCGTCATGCCACCGGTATGGCCGACAACCCCACCATCCCCGATTGGGCAGCCCTCGCGGCAAAAGAGGTAAAAGGCGCCGACCTCACCTGGCACACGCCCGAAGGCATCGCCATCAAGCCGCTCTACACCGAGGCCGACGCCCCCGCCCTCGCCCCGGGCCTGCCCGGCTTCGCGCCCTACACCCGCGGCGTCCGCGCCACCATGTACGCCGGCCGCCCCTGGACCATCCGCCAATATGCCGGCTTCTCCACCGCCGAGGCCTCCAACGCCTTCTACCGCCGCAACCTCGCCGGCGGCCAGAAGGGCCTGTCGGTCGCCTTCGATCTCGCCACCCACCGCGGCTACGACAGCGATCACCCCCGCGTCACCGGCGACGTCGGCAAAGCGGGCGTCGCCATCGACTCGGTCGAGGACATGAAGATCCTGTTCGACGGCATCCCGCTCGACAAAATGTCGGTCTCGATGACGATGAACGGCGCCGTCCTCCCGTGCCTCGCCTTCTACATCGTCGCGGCCGAGGAACAGGGCGTCGCGCAGGCCCAGCTCGACGGCACCATCCAGAACGACATCCTGAAGGAGTTCATGGTCCGCAACACCTATATCTACCCGCCCGAACCCAGCATGCGGATCGTCGCCGACATCATCGCCTACACCAGCGCCAACATGCCGAAATTCAACAGCATTTCGATCAGCGGATACCATATGCACGAAGCCGGGGCGACCGCCGTGCAAGAGCTCGGCTTCACGCTCGCCGACGGGATGGACTATGTCCGCGCGGCGCAGAAACAGGGCCTCGACATCGACGCCTTCGCCGGCCGCCTCTCCTTCTTCTTCGCCATCGGCATGAACTTCTTCATGGAGGCCGCCAAGCTCCGCGCCGCCCGCCTGCTCTGGTCCGGCCTGATGCAGGGCCTGGGCGCCAAAGACCCGAAAAGCTGGATGCTCCGCACCCACTGCCAGACGTCGGGCGTCTCGCTCCAGGAACGCGACCCCTACAACAACGTCATCCGCACCACGGTGGAGGCGATGGCGGCCGCGCTCGGCGGCACCCAGTCGCTTCACACCAACGCGCTCGACGAAGCGATCGCGCTCCCCACCGATTTCTCCGCCCGCATCGCCCGCAACACCCAGCTCGTGCTGCAGGAGGAAACCGGCATCACCAGGGTCGTCGATCCACTCGGCGGCAGTTACTATGTGGAGGCCCTGACGCAGGAGCTCGCCGACAAGGCCTATGCCCTCATCCAGCAGGTGGAAGCCATGGGCGGCATGACCCGCGC
Source organism: Sandaracinobacter sp. (assembly GCA_031425455.1). Lineage (GTDB taxonomy): Bacteria > Pseudomonadota > Alphaproteobacteria > Sphingomonadales > Sphingomonadaceae > Sandaracinobacteroides. Next base: position 5,315 of record JANPJJ010000145.1, read on the forward strand.
CGTGCAGACCGGCTGGCCCAAGGCCGAAATCGAAAAGGCCTCTGCCGAGAAACAGGCCGGGATCGACAATGGCGAAACCGTCATCGTCGGCGTCAACCGCTACCGCCCCGCCAACGACGACACCCCCGAGCTGCTCGAAGTCGACAACCAGGCCGTCCGCGCCTCGCAGGTCGAGCGTCTCGCCCGGATCCGCGCCACCCGGGACCCCGCCCGTGTGCAGGCGGCGCTGGCTGCCCTCACCGCAGGCGCCCGCACCAGCGCCAACCTGCTGGCGCTCAGCATCGAGGCCGCGCGCGCCCGTGCCACGCTCGGCGAAATCTCCGACGCCCTCGAAGACGTGTTCGGCCGCCACGTCGCCGAGGTGAAGACCGTCACCGGAATCTACGGCCCCCGCCTCGCCCAGGATCCGCTGGCGCAGCAGGTGGTGCAGGGCGTGAAATCCGTCACTGCCCGCCTCGGCCGGCCGCCGCGCGTCCTCGTCGTCAAGATGGGCCAGGACGGCCACGATCGCGGCGCCAAGGTCGTCGCCAGCGCCTACGCCGACCTCGGCTTCGAAGTGATGGTCGGCCCGCTGTTCCAGACCCCCGACGAAGCCGCCAAGCTCGCGATCGACTTCGACACCGACATCGCCGGCGCCTCCAGCCTCGCGGCCGGCCACAAGACCCTGATCCCGGCCCTCATCCGCGCCCTGCGAGACGCCGGCCGCCCCGACATCAAGGTCATCGCCGGCGGCGTCATCCCCGCGCCCGACTATGAGTTCCTCCGCGAACAAGGCGCCCAGGCCATCTTCGGCCCCGGCACCAATGTCGTCGAGGCGGCCGCGGAACTGCTGCGCCTCCTGGGCCACAACATGCCGCCGCTGAACGAGGCTGCCGAGTAACGCGAGTCATTCCAGCGCGTTAGTTAAGCGCCTGAATCGCTTGAGTCTTTGCCTCCCGTAAAGTAATGGTGGGCTTAGGAGGTCCGACCATGCCCAACGACTGGCAGGAAGAGCTGGACCGGAACTATGCATGGTTCCTAGGGCAGCTCTCGAAGCTTCTTGCGCTGAACCAGGGACGCTACGCGCTCATCTACAGGCAGGCGCTGGTCGGCGTCTTCGATCGTCCGGGAGACGCGGAGCGGGAAGCCGAAGCGCGATTTGCCGGGCAGCCCTATTCGATCCAGGCCTATCGAGGCGCAGGTGGTGGACATGGGCTATTTCTTGCATGCCCTCCATTGAAGGGCGGCTGACCGACCGCCGCCTCGTCTTGGATCTGATCATTGCCCCGCCCGACCCGTTCGGCACCAAAGGCGCAGACCTGACCGACGCCGTCGAAGCAACGGGGCTTGTCGACACCGGCGCGACTCGAACGGCCGTTTCCAGCCGTCTCGCGGAACAGCTGGGGCTCGTTCCCCATGGCAAGACGATGGTCCTCAGCGCCCGCGGCAAGAATGCCCATTCGCTGTTCAGCTTCCGCCTTGGGTTCCGTCCGCCGCCATCCGCCGACCGCCCCACCTTCCCCTGGATGCTGGAAGGCTCCATCCTCGGCATCGACTGGACCGATCAGGCGCGGTTCGAGGTACTGATCGGGATGGATGTCATCTCGCAATGTGACCTTCTCATCCGCAGGAGCGGCAGCTTCAGCCTGACACTGCCTTGATGGGACCGATCCCGGCGCGAGCGCCGGGATCGCCAGGCCTCAGTTCGCCAAATCGAACCGCCCCAGGTTCATCACCTTTGCCCAGGCCGCCACAAAGGCCTTCACGAACACCGGGCCGGCATCCTCAGTCGCATAGGCCTCCGCCAGCGCCCGCAGTTCGGAATTCGACCCGAAGATCAGGTCCACCCGGGTCCCCGCCCACACTTCCTCGCCGGTCTTGCGGTCG
>JANPJJ010000146.1:0-11150 GCA_031425455.1 Sandaracinobacter sp.
GCGCGTTCGACGCCATCGTCCAGCCGGCCGGCGGCGTGCGGCGCAAGGGGTTGCTGGTGGCCGACATGGATTCCACCATGATCGGTCAGGAATGCATCGACGAGCTGGCGGACTTTGCGGGGAAGAAGGCCGAGATCGCGGCCATCACCGAGCGCGCGATGCAGGGCGAGCTGGACTTTGCCGAAGCGCTGAAGGCGCGGGTCGCGGCGCTGGCCGGGCTGGATGCCGGGGCGATCAGGCGCTGCGTGGACGAGCGCATCAGCCTGACGCCGGGCGCCCGCACCTTGATCGCGACGATGAAGGCCGGCGGCGCGCGAACGGTGCTTATCTCGGGCGGGTTCACGGCGTTCACCGAGGTGATCGCGGCGCGGATCGGGTTCGACCGGCAGGTGGCCAATCTCCTCCAGGTGGCGGACGGCCGGCTGGCGGGAACAGTGGGCGAGCCGATCGTCGACTCCGCCGTGAAACGCGCAACCCTGCTCGCCGAACGCGCCGCCCTTGGGCTGGACCCCACCGCAACGCTCGCCGTCGGCGATGGCGCCAACGACATCCCCATGCTCGAAGCCGCCGGCCTGGGCATCGCCTACCACGCCAAACCCAAAGCCGCCGCCGCCGCCCACGCGCATGTGCGCTATGGCGATCTTACGACGCTGCTGTGGGCGCAGGGCATCCCGCGTTCGATGTGGGTGCAGGGATAAGAAGAAGCCTGCTTTGGCCTGGTGTATCTTCCCGCTTCCGCAACTCCGGTCGGGTCACGAAGCGTTGCTTCTCCAGATCAACCAGAGCGTAATGCAATGAAAGGCTGCTATTGCAAGATTACTGAGGACGACGGGATTGGCGCAACTGCCGACAGTAAGCGGCGTCGTGACCTTGTAGATGATTTGGACAAGCAGAAGTGCAGCCACCATGGTGGGCACCGGTTTGAAAGCCAGTCCAATGGAGCAGATCAATATCGCCAGATAGACCGACAACAATATGCCGCGAGCGGGCGTGTCCGCTCCATAGGCCAGCGGCGTCCAGGCCGCTTTCGTGAGCAGGCCGTAACAGACGGGTACGAGCACGAATATGTTTATGCCGAGCGACGCGATTAGGAAGGCACGCATCGACCGACCTTACAACCGCACCGACGAAACGGTAGCCTCAACCGCCGCCAGAGGCTCATTTGCCGTCGCGGCTTCGTCTAGCCACCCGCTCAACGCTACCCGCGCCCGGGCTGCTAGAGCCGCCTTGCGTTCGCGGCCTTTGGCGGTGCCTTCGATCGGCGGGAACAGGCCGAAGTTCACGTTCATGGGTTGGAAGCTGTCGGCCATCGCGTTGCCGGTGATGTGCGAGAGGAGGGCGCCGATAGCAGTTTCGGGGGGTGGGGGGATGGCAGGGGTGCCGTGGACGCGGGCGGCGAGGAAGCGGCCTGCCATCAGGCCGATGGCGGCCGATTCCACATAGCCTTCGCAGCCGGTGATCTGGCCGGCGAAGCTGATGCGGGGGTCGGCTATCAGGCGCAGTGTCGGGTCCAGGAGGATGGGGGAGCGGATGAAGCTGTTGCGGTGCAGGCCGCCGAGGCGGGCGAACTCGGCATTTTCAAGGCCGGGGATGGTGCGGAAGATGCGGAGTTGTTCGCCGTGCTTCAGCTTGGTCTGGAAGCCGACGATGTTCATGAGGGTGCCGGCGGCATTGTCCTGGCGGAGCTGGACGACGGCCCAGGCGCCGCGGCCGGTGCTGGGGTCGCAAAGGCCGATCGGTTTCATAGGGCCGAAGCGGAGCGTGTTGGGGCCGCGGGCCGCCATCACCTCGATCGGCATGCAGCCGTCGAAATACGGAGTATCGGCCTCCCATTCCTTGAACTCCGCCTTTTCGCCGGTGTTGAGGGCGTCGACGAAGGCAAGATACTGGTCCTTGGAAAGGGGGCAGTTGATGTAGTCGCCTTCCCCTTTCGGATGGATCGTGCCGTCGGGCGCCTTGTCGTAGCGCGACTGGCGCCAGCCGATGGACATGTCGATCGAGTCGGTGTGCACGATAGGGGCGATGGCGTCGAAGAAGGCGAGATGGGCTTCGCCGGTGAGCTGCTGGATGAATTCGGCGAGCGGGTCCGACGTAAGGGGGCCTGTCGCGATCAGGATGTGGGCCCAGTCGAGCGGGGGGCGGGTGACTTCCTCGCGGACGATGGTGACGTTCGGCTGGGCTTCCAGCGCGGCAGTGACGGCGGCGGCGAACAAGTCCCGGTCGACCGCCAGCGCCGAGCCGGCGGGCACCTTGGCGGCGTCGGCGGCCTGCATGACCAGCGAGCCCATGGTGCGCAATTCGGCGTGGAGCAGGCCGACCGCATTGTGGTCGGCGTCGTCCGATCGAAAGCTGTTGGAGCAGACCAGTTCGGCAAGCGCGTCGGTCTGGTGGGCGGGCGTGGTCTTGAGCCCGCGCATTTCGTGCAGCACGACCGGAACACCGCGCATGGCGAGCTGCCAGGCGGCTTCGGAGCCGGCGAGGCCGCCGCCGATGATATGGACCGTTTCGGACATGGCCCTTCTTTGGCGATGCGGGCCCCCGATTGGCAAGTATCGTGCCGCAAAGCCCATATTTGGGGGCATTGCTGGTTAACGGAGCGCATAATGTTGATTAATGCGCCTTGTGTGGCTTGCGTGAGGGACAATGACGGGGCACAAGCGGGCGTCGGATTCTTCGCGTGCAGAGTATCTCCGGAACGGACCTTGTTGCGGTTGCCCGAGGGGCGGCCCAGCGCCAGGGTTCACGCGTTCGGACGGTGGCTCCTACCCAGATCCGACAGAGTTTCCGGCGAGGTCCTGACCCGCCACGAGAGTTCAATGCGACCCACTGGGCCGGCAGCCTCGCTGCCGGCCCTTATTTTGTGGCTTCTCGCCTTTTGCCGGTCATAGCCCGTCGACCCTGCAACACCGGCCGGTCGCAATGCTGCCGGCTGCCCTTTTGTCTGCGCATTTTCCGGCTATGGAACGCCAGTGGACCTTTATCTTCCCATTGCCGAGATGTCCGTCAATGCGTTCGTGATCATCGCGCTGGGCGGCGTGGTGGGGTTCCTGTCGGGAATGTTCGGGGTGGGCGGCGGATTCCTGACGACACCGCTGCTGATCTTCTACGGGATCCCGCCGGCGATCGCGGTCGCTTCGTCGGCGACGCAGGTGACGGGCTCCAGCGTATCAGGCGCCCTGTCCTATTTCAGGCGCGGGCAGGTGGACCTGAAGATGGGGGCGGTGCTGGTGGCGGGCGGGCTGATGGGCTCGGTCGCGGGGTCGTTCCTGTTTCGCTGGCTGAAGTCGCTGGGCCAGGTCGATGTGACGATCGGCCTTATTTATGTGCTGTTCCTGGGCACGGTGGGCGCGCTCATGCTGAAGGAGGCCCTGGCCGACCTGCGCCGCCGCAAGGCCGGGCACACGGCCGAGCGGCCGGCGCGGCGCCACCATCCGCTGGTCGCGGCGCTGCCGATGCGGATGCGCTTCCCGAAGTCGGGCGTCTATCTGTCGCCGCTGGCGCCGTTCCTGGTGGGGGCCGGGGTGGGTGTGCTGACGGTCATCATGGGGGTGGGCGGCGGGTTCATCATGGTGCCGGCGATGCTGTACCTGCTGGGGATGGCCGCGGGCGTGGTGGTGGGAACCAGCCTGTTCCAGATCGTGTTCGTGACCGCGGTGGCGACGCTGCTGCACGCAACGCAGTCGCAATCGGTGGACATCCTGCTCGCCGCGCTGCTGCTGGCGGGCGGTGTGGTGGGCGCGCAATTCGGCGCGCGGGCGGCGCAGCGGTTGCCCGCCGAGCGGCTGCGCCTGTTCCTGGCGCTGCTGGTGCTGGCGGTGGCGGTGCGGCTGGCGGTGGGGCTGACCTGGACGCCGGCCGAGCTGTTCTCGATCCAGGCAGCGGTTTCTTGAGGGGTGTTTTAGTTTTTCTCGGCCTTCGGCCGACGCGCGGTCGCGCTTGCGGCCTGCGGCCGTTTGTCGGTTTCTTCGGCCTGCGGCCGGTGGTTGGGCTTTTGCTCCTGATGTTGCTCGGTACCCCCGCAGCCGCACAGCCGCGCCTGATCACCGACCTGTCGCAAAGCCGGATCGACATCTCCTATCGCTTTGCCGGCGCCGAGCTGCTGATCTTCGGCGCGGTGCAGTATCCGGGCGGGCGGGCGCCTGCCACGCCGCCGGGGATCGCGGTGGTGCTGCGCGGCCCGATGGAGCGGCTCACCGTCCGCAGGAAGGCGCGGGTCGCCGGCATCTGGATCAATACCCAGGCGCTCAGGTTCGAAAGCGCGCCCGGCTTTTATGCGGTGGCGACCACCCGGCCGGTGCGCGACCTGCTGGATGAGCGTAATGCGGCCATCTACGAGCTGGGGCTGAGGCACCTGCAACTGTCCCCGGCGACCGCCGCCGACCCGGAGACGACGACACAATTCCAGGATGGGCTGGTGAAGCTTCGCGCGAGCGAGGGCCTGTATGTGGAGCAGCCCTACGGCGTGCAGGTGACCGACAATGTGCTGTACCGGGCGCGCATCCCGATTCCCTCGGCGGTGCCGGTCGGCAATTACCAGGCCGAAATCTACCTGATCGACGGCGACGGGAAGGGCGGCGGCAAGGTGCGCGCCCGGACGACGGCGCCCGTCATCATCGACAAGACCGGGTTCGAACGCGGCATCTATGTTTTCGCTCACGAGCACAGCCTGCTTTATGGGCTGGTCGCGGTGGCGCTGGCGCTGGCGCTGGGCTGGGCCGCCGGCACGATCGGGCAGCGACGCGAGGGTTGAGGCGGTTGCAGGGCGGAGGCGAGGCCCCTACCCTTCGGCAATGGAGTCGCCCGCCCCGCTGCCGCCGCTGAAAAAGCTTGCCGACTATCGACCGCCCGACTGGCTGGTGCCGGACGTGGCGCTGGAGTTCGAGCTGGATCCGGAGCGGACGCTGGTGCACGCCCGGCTCGAGGTGGTTCGCAACGGCAGCCATGCCCGGCCGCTGGTGCTGGACGGCGAGGAGCTGGAGCTGATCGAGCTGCGGGTCGACGGCGTGTCGCAGCCGCTGCCGAACGACAGCATGGGCGGGCTGACGCTTCCGATCGCCGGGGACCGCGCTGTGGTGGAAACGCTGGTCGCGATCCGGCCGGCTTCGAACAGCAAGCTGATGGGTCTCTATGCCTCGGGCGGGAATCTGTGCACCCAGTGCGAGGCGGAAGGGTTCCGCCGCATCACCTATTTTCCGGATCGGCCCGACGTACTGAGCCGCTATCGGGTGCAGCTGAGCGCCGATGCCGCGCGCTTTCCGGTTCTGCTGTCGAACGGCAATCCGGGCGCTTGCGGCAGGCTGCCCGACGGGCGGCATTTCGCCGAGTGGGACGATCCGTTCCCGAAGCCCGGCTATCTGTTCGCCGCAGTCGCCGGGCACCTGTCAGCGCTGGAGGACCGGTTCACCACGCGGTCGGGGCGGGAGGTGAAGCTGGCGATCTGGGTGGGTGCCGCCGATGTGCCGCGTTGTCGACATGCAATGGAGAGCCTGAAGGCCGCGATGGCCTGGGACGAGGAAGCCTATGGCCGGGAATATGACCTGGACGTCTTCAACATCGTTGCCGTGCACGACTTCAACTTCGGCGCGATGGAGAACAAGGGCCTGAATATCTTCAATGCCAAATATGTGCTGGCCGACCCCGACAGCGCAACCGACTGGGACTTCGACGCGATCGCGGCAATCGTCGCGCATGAATATTTCCACAACTGGTCGGGGAACCGGGTGACCTGCCGGGACTGGTTCCAGCTGAGCCTGAAGGAAGGTTTCACGGTGTTCCGCGACCAGCAGTTCTCGGCGGCGATCGGGTCGCCCGCGGTGAGGCGGATCGAAAGCGTGCGGAGCCTTCGCGCCAGCCAGTTTCCGGAAGACGATGGACCGCTGGCGCACGCGGTCAGGCCCGAAAGCTATATGGAGATCTCGAACTTCTACACCTCGACCGTGTACGACAAGGGCGCCGAGATGATCCGGATGATGGCGACGATGATGGGCCCGGCGCGGTTCCGGCGCGGCACCGATCGTTACTTCGAGGCGAACGACGGCCGGGCGGCGACGGTGGAGGACTTCCTGGCGGCGATGGAGGCCGAGGGGCTGGATGCAGAGCGTTTCCGGCGCTGGTACCGGCAGCCGGGCACGCCGCGCGTGGACGTGGAGGCGACGCACGATGCCGGGGCGGGGCGGCTGGACCTCAGGATACGGCAATCCAACCCGAAGGCCGGGGCCGATGCGCCACCGCTCCCCATCCCGTTCCACTTTGCGCTGTTCGCGCCCGATGGCCGCAAGCTGCACGAGGCACGCGACCTGGTGCTGACCGAGGCGGACACCAGCCTGTCGGTCGCAGGGATCGAGGCGGCGCCGATCCTGTCCTTGAACCGCGGATTTGCTGCCCCGGTGATCCTGCGGCCGCAACCCTCTCGCGACACGCTGCTGACCCTTGCGGCGCACGAGGACGATGCCTTCGCCCGCTGCGAGGCGCTGCAGCAGCTGATGCTCGCCTCCATCCTGGAAAGCATTCCGACCGGGCAGAGCCTGGGGGCGGACGATGTCGCCCGGGCAGTCGGGGCGACGCTGGACGGTTGGGCGAGGGACCCGGCGCTGGTGGCGGAATCGATCCTGCTGCCGTCGGAGGCGCTGGTCGGCGACCAGATGGAGCTGGTGGACCCGGTTGCGATCCACCGCGCGCGGCAAGGCCTGCGCGCGGCGCTGCTGGCGGCGCTGGAGCCGCAGCTGTGGGAGGTCTGGCACCAGTGCGGCACGGACGGGTCTGACCTGTCGCCGCGCGCCAAGGGGCTGCGGCGGTTGCGCGGCGTGGTGTTGGGGTTGCTGATGGCGCGCGACGATCACGATGCTACGGCGGCCGCTTTCCTGCAGTTCACCGACGCGACTTCGATGACGGACCGGATGTCCGCGCTCGGCGCGCTCAGCCATTCTGCGGCCGTGGAGCGCGACGAGGCACTGAAGCTGTTCCATGCGCGGTACGAGGCGATGCCCGAGGTGCTGGACAAGTGGTTTCTGGTGCAGGCGGGCTCGACCCGGCCCGACACGCGGGCGCGGGTGGAGCATCTCGCCAGCCACCGCCAGTTCGATCCGAAGAACCCGAACCGGCTTCGGGCGCTGGTGCTGGGATTTGCGATGAACCAGACGCGGTTCCACGAGAGCGAGGGGGCCGGCTACGCGCTGCTCGGCCGGCATGTGCTGGAGGCCGACCGGATCAACCCGCAGTCGGCCGCCCGGCTGGTGCAACCGCTGACCCGGTGGCGGCGGATGGCGGCGCCGTTCGGGCCGCTGATGCAAGCCGAGCTTCGCCACATCGCGGCCCGGCCGGGCCTCTCCCGGGACCTGACCGAAGTCGTCACGACAGGACTGAAATGATCTCCAGACCCTTCATCGCGCTGGCGTTGCTGTTCGCGGCGCCGGCCGCCGCCGATCCCGCCCCGCGGGCTGGCCCCGCCACACTGGTCGACCTTGTCCGCAAGGTCGACATTCCCTACGAGCAGTTCACGCTTCCCAACGGCCTGCGGGTGGTGGTGCATAGCGATCGCAAGGCGCCGCTGGTGCATGTGGGCGTCTGGTACGATGTCGGGTCGGTCGACGAACCGGTCGGGCGGTCGGGCTTTGCGCATCTGTTCGAGCATCTGATGTTCTATGGCTCGGCGCACAATCCCGGGGACCATTTCAAGCCGCTGGAGGCGATCGGCGCGACCGATTTCAACGGAACGACGAGCTTCGACCGGACCAATTATTTCCAGACCGTGCCGACCCCGGCGCTCGACCTGGCGCTGTTCCTGGAATCCGACCGGATGGGCTGGCTGCTGCCGGCGCTGACCCCGGAGAAGCTGGAGGCGCAGCGCAAGGTGGTGCTGAACGAGAAGCGCCAGGGCGACAACGAGCCCGGCGGGCTGGTGCAATATCATCTTCTTTCCGCGCTGTTCCCGCCCGACCACCCGATGAGCGTGTCGACGATCGGCAAGGTGGAAGACCTGAACGCGGCGACGCTGGACGATGCCAGGGGCTGGTTCCGCGACCATTATGGGCCGAACAATGCCGTGCTGGTGCTGGCGGGGGATATCGACGCCGCGACGGCGAAGCGCCAAGTGGAGCGCTGGTTCGGGCAGATTCCGGCTGGGCCCACGCCGGGGCAGTTCGCCGGCTGGGTGCCGCTGCGAACGGAAACGACCCGGGCCGTGATGAAGGACAAGGTGGCGACGCCGTCGATCAGCCGCAGCTGGGCGGTGCCGGGGCGCGGCGCTGCGGAAGCCGCCGATCTCGGCATTGCGCTCGCCTTGCTGGCCGGTGGGCCGACGTCGCGGCTGTATGAAACGCTGGTGCGTGAAGAGCGGCTGGCGGTGTCGGTGAGCGGGTCGGTCAGCGAGCAGTCGCTGGCCGGGATCGCGACGATCGAAGCCGATGTAGCCCCGGGCGTAGACCCGGCGACGGTGGAGGCGCGGATCGACGAGCTGCTGGCCGAGTTCCTGAGGCATGGGCCCACCGCCGACGAAGTGGACCGGGTGGCGATGCGGGGCGTGTCGGGGACAATCCGGGGCCTCGAGAAGGTGGGCGGCTTCGGCGGCAAGGGCGTGGCGCTGGCCGAGGGGCTGCTCTATGCCGGGGACGCGGGCGACTATGCGCGCGGACTGGCGGATTTTGCCTCGGCGACGCCGGGCACCATTAGGGCTGCCGCCCGCACCTGGCTATCGCGAGGCGATCACCGGCTGACGCTGCTGCCCGGAGAGCGCGACCCGAAATCGATGCCGCTGCCGCCGGCGGTGCGGGTGCCCGCTTCGCTGCCGCAGCCAGCCGTGAAGAGCGCGGCGGTGGGGGTGTCGGCCGACCGAAGCAAGGGGCTTCCCGCTGCCGGCCCTGCAACCCGGTTCGACCTGCCCGACGTGGAGCGCAGCCAGCTTTCGAACGGCATGAAGCTGGTGGTGGCACGGCGAGACGCGGTGCCGGTGGTGAGAGTGCTGTTGAGCTTCCCCGGCGGCATCTCGGGAGACAGCCGCGAGAAGCCGGGCACGAACCTGATGATGCTGGGCCTGCTGGACGAGGGAAGCGACGGGAAGCTGGGCGTGCTGGACGGGCCCGACATCGCCGAGCGGCAGGAGCGGCTGGGGGCGGCGATTTCGGCCTCGGCTTCGCTCGATCGCACCCGGCTGTCGCTCAACGCGCTCGGCCCGAACCTGGAGGAGTCGCTGGCGCTGTTCGCCGATGTCGTGCGCACGCCGACCTTCCCGGAGGACCAGCTGGAGCGCGGGCGGGTGCAGGCGCTGACGGGGTTGAAGCGCGAGGCGACGAGCCCTGCAGGCCTTGCCTATCGGGCGTTGCCGGCGCTCGTCTATGGTCCCGCGCATCCCTATGGTTTCAGCCTTACCGGGTCCGGAACCGAGGCCGGGCTGAAGGCGATCACGCGCGACGACCTGCTGGCCTATCACGCAGCGCGGCTGCGCCCGGAGGAGGCGACGATCTTCGTGGTGGGCGACACCAGGCTGGCAGACGTGAAGCCGATGCTGGAAGCGGCGTTCGGGGACTGGACCTCGTCAACCCCGCCGCCGATCGGCCTGACCGTCATGCCCGAGGCGCGGCCGCAGGCGCCGGGGCACATCGTGCTCATCGACCGGCCCGGCGCCGAACAGTCGACGATCGTGGCGGCAGCACCGTCCCCGCTGACCGGGCGGGACGACATCCTGGCCCTGAACCTGGCCAACGACGTGTTCGGCGGCCTTGCCTCGTCGCGATTGAACCAGGAGCTTCGGGAAAAGCGCAACTGGTCGTACGGCGCCTATTCCAGCCTGTCGCCGACGCGCGAAGCGATGCCCTTCATCCTTTCGGCGCCGGTGGAGACGGCGGCCACCGGGGAGAGCCTCGCGGCCATCCGGACCTTACTGGCGGATGCGCATGGGAAGGCGCCGCCCACAGCTGCCGAGATTGCAGCCGCGCGCGCCAACCTGATCCGTTCGCTGCCGGGCGATTTCGAGACCGGGGGCGCCTTGCTGTCGGCGCTGGAGCGGAGCGCGAACCTGGGCCGGCCCGACGATTATCTGGAGACGCTGCCGGCGCGGCTGGCGGCGGTTCCGGATGCGGCCGTTGCTGCCGCGCCGCTGCCGCGTGCTGACGAACTGGTCTGGGTGGTGGTGGGCGACGCCGCGATCGTGAAACCGCAACTGGCGGCGCTGGGGATGCCGGTGGACGTGCGCCCGGCGCCGTAGCGGATTGCGCATAGCGGATTCGCGGGCTTCCCTCCGAGGCCGGAACGGGCTTTGATGCCGCCCGAGGAGATCGACATGGCCAATCTGTCGCGCGCGGATTTCGAAGCGGCGCTGGTGACGACGCATCTGCCGACGCTGGCCTTGTGCGTGGCGCAGGCCGCCGGCGACGACGCGTTGCTGGCGGGCGAGCGGCCGGTCTATGATTTCTTCGGCGACGGGATGGGGGATTTCTCGCCCGCCTTCCAGGACCGCATCCGCGCCGAGGCCGATCGGGTGTTGTGGCCGATCCTGACCGGGGAAGCGCAACCCGCGGCGGCGCCGATGCCGGACCGCATTTCGCGAATGATCGACTGGATCGCCGGGGGCGATGTGCCGGCGCATTATCTGCCCTTCCTGCAGGAAGAGCTGATGCTGGACGGCATCGATCGACGCGCGCCCGACCCGGTGCCGCGCCGGCTGTCGGCGCTGGTGATCGGGGCGGGAATGTCAGGTTTGCTCGCCGCGCACCGGCTGCGCCAGGCCGGGGTGGAAGTGACGATCCTGGAGGCCAATGCGGATGTCGGCGGCACCTGGCTGTTGAATCGCTATCCCGGCGTTCGGGTGGATACGCCGAACCACCTCTACAGCTATTCGTTCGAGCCGAACCACGACTGGCCCGAATTCTACAGCCAGGGCGATGTGCTGCTGGCCTATTTCCAGCGCTTTGCTGCAACCCATGGCCTGCGCGAGGTGATTCGCTTCGATACACGGGTCGACGAGGCGCGGTGGGACGCTGCGGTGGGGAAATGGGCGGTGCGGGCGAACGGCGGGGCCGCGACCTTCGGGGCCGACATGCTGGTGTCGGCCGTCGGGCAGCTGAACGAGCCGCGCTATCCCGAAATCCCGGGCATCGGTACATTCGCCGGCCCGGCCTTTCATTCGGCGCGGTGGGACGATGCGGTCGACCTTGCCG
>JANPJJ010000147.1:0-2784 GCA_031425455.1 Sandaracinobacter sp.
CTTTCAGGCCGAGCGAGGTGGCGGTGGTGACGATCGCCTCCATTTCCGGGGCGGTGAAATGCTGGCCGAGGCCGCGGCCCTGCTGCGAGAGGACGCCGCCGGTTGCAGTGATCTTGATAACGTCGGCGCCACGCTTGGACATTTCGCGGACCCGTTGGGCGCATTCGACCGGGCCGGTGCAGGTCTGCCCTTCGCTGAGCGCGGCGTTTACCTCGGGGCGGAACCCCGACGTGTCGCCGTGGCCGCCGATGATGGAGACGGCGTTGCCGGACGCGAGGATGCGGGGCCCCGGGACCAGGCCTTCGCGAACGGCGTCGCGGAGCGCGAAGCCGCTGAGTTTGGCCGAGCCGAGATCGCGAACAGTGGTGAAGCCGGCCTTGACCGTGAGGAGCGCGTTCTTGGCGCCGACCAGGGAGGCGTGTTCGGTGGTTTCGACAGCTTCCTGCCAGAAGGCGCCACCGGGATCGCCGGTCAGGTGGACGTGGCTGTCGATCAGGCCCGGGAGAACGGTGGCGTCGGAGAGGTCGACGAGCGTGGCGCCTGCGGGAACGGGCGAGTCTGCGGGCAAGATGGACTTGATGCGCCCCGATTCGACGAGGATGAGGGCGGGGCCGCTGGCACCGGTTCGGGCATCGGCGATGAGGCGGCCGGCCTTGATCGCGGTGACGGGAGCGGCGGGGGATTGCGCCTGGGCGGCGGTTGCGAGCAGCGCGAGTGCAGCGACAAGCGTGGCGTGCCTTGGCATATGGTCCCCTTCAACCGTGTTGCGCCCTGCGTAGCGGTGGGGTGGCGATGTTGACAAGTGCGGGGGTTTGGGACTAGTGCGCCCGCTTTCCGCGGCAGCCTTGCGGCGCGCCGTGCTTTCCGACTTGTGACCTTCTTGAATTGTGACGGGGAATTGACGATGTTCGCGGTGGTGCGCACGGGTGGCAAGCAGTATCGGGTGGCCGCCGACGACCAGATTATCGTCGAGAAGCTGGACGGCGACGCCGGTTCGCAGATCGAGCTGGGCGATATCCTGCTGGCATCGGACGGCGGATCGCTGCTCGATGCGGGCAAGATCAAGGTGATGGCCGAGATCGTTCGGCACGACCGGGGCGACAAGGTGATCATCTTCAAGAAGCGCCGCCGGCATAATTATCGCCGCAGGAACGGCCACCGCCAGCACCAGACGGTGCTGAAGATTCTCTCGATCGCTTGAGCGCAAGGACAGCAACATGGCACATAAGAAAGCGGGCGGCTCGTCCCGGAACGGCCGCGACTCGGCGGGCAAGCGGCTGGGCGTGAAGCGCTTCGGCGGGCAGGAAGTGATCGCGGGGAACATCATCGTTCGCCAGCGCGGGACCCGATTCTATCCGGGAAGCAATGTCGGCATCGGGCGCGACCATACGCTGTTCGCGACGTCGGACGGGCGAGTGGAGTTTCACGACGGCAAGCAGGGCCGGAAATATGTGAGCATCCGCGAGGCGCAGGCGGCCGAATAGGCTGGTCGACTGAAGTAATCCCGGCCGCAGGGCGGCCGCGAACCGAAGGTCAGCCGTAGGCTGAACCGCGATTGCGCGCCCGGAGCGTCAGCGGAGGATAGCCAAGCGGGCGGATGCCCGCGCCGGCGACTGAGGCTAGGCAAAAACTCCATGATGTTCCTCGACCAGGCCAAGATCCATCTGAAGTCCGGCTGGGGCGGGAACGGGTGCGTGAGCTTCCGGCGCGAGAAGTTCGTGGAATATGGCGGGCCCAACGGGGGCGACGGCGGCAAGGGCGGGGACATCTTGTTCGAGGCGGTGCCCGGCCTGAACACGCTGATCGACTTTCGCTATACCCAGCATTTCCGCGCGCAGCGCGGCGCCCACGGCATGGGGACCGACCGGCACGGGGCGCAAGGCGCTGCGCTGGTGATCCCGGTGCCGGTGGGGACGCAGATCCTGGCCGACGACGAGGAGCGTACGCTGCTGGCCGATCTGGCCGAGCCCGGGCAGAAGCTGTTGTTCCTGCGCGGCGGCGACGGCGGCAAGGGCAATGCGCACTATAAATCGAGCACCAACCGGGCGCCGCGCCAGTTCCAGGTGGGGTTTCCGGGGCAGGAAATGTCGGTCTGGCTGCGGCTGAAGCTGCTGGCCGATGTGGGGCTGGTGGGGCTTCCCAATGCAGGAAAATCGAGCCTGTTGAACGCGGTGACCAATGCATCGGCGAAGGTGGGGGCCTATGCCTTTACCACGCTGACGCCGCAGCTGGGCGTGGTTTCGCACCGGGGCCGCGAATTCGTGATGGCGGATATTCCGGGGCTGATCGAGGGCGCGGCCGACGGGGCCGGCATCGGCGACCGGTTCCTGGGGCATGTGGAGCGCTGCCGGCTGCTGCTGCACCTGGTGGATGCCGGGGGCGAGGCGCCGACGGCGGGCTATGATGTGGTGCGGGGCGAGCTGGATGCCTATGGCGCGGGCCTGGAGGACAAGCCCGAGCTGGTGGTCCTGTCGAAGGTGGACACCGCCGAGGCGCGGTCGATTTCGACAATTTCGCGGGCGATCGAGCGGCGCACGGGGGAGGCGCCGATGCCGATCTCGGCGATGACCCGGCAGGGGCTGGAAGCGCTGCTGGATACGGTGCTGGCGCGGTTGCAGCTGGAGCCGAAGGAGGGCGCCGGAGAGGCCGGGGCGGACTCCGGGCGAGATGGCGGCTGGTCCCCGTTGTGAACACCCTCTCCCCAGAGAAGCTCAGGGGCGGGCTGTTCGCGCCGGCGGGTGCCGCACGCCTGGTGGTGAAGGTGGGATCGTCGCTGCTGGTGGC
>JANPJJ010000148.1:0-40895 GCA_031425455.1 Sandaracinobacter sp.
GGCGTGCTGTTCCTGGACGAGCTGCCCGAGTTCCAGCGCGGCGCGCTCGATGCGCTGCGCCAGCCGTTGGAGCGCGGGGAGGTGGAGGTGGCGCGCGCGGCGATGCACGTCACCTATCCGGCGCGGGTGCAGCTGGTGGCGGCGATGAACCCGTGCCGCTGCGGCCATCTGGCCGACGCCGCGCTCGCCTGCGCCCGGGCGCCGCGGTGCGCTGCCGATTACCAGTCCAAGCTGTCGGGGCCGCTGCTGGACCGGATCGACCTGTTCGTCGACATCCAGGCGGTCAGGGCGAGCGATCTGGCGCTGCCCCCGCCCGCCGAACGCAGCGCCGATGTGGCGGCGCGGGTCGCCACCGCCCGGGCGACGCAGGCGGCGCGCTACGCCGGCACGCCGGCGCGCACCAACGCCGAGGCAGAAGGCAAGTTGCTGGAAGCCGACGATGTGCTGGAAGCCGCCGCCCGCCAGCTTCTCACCCGTGCGGCCGAGACGATGCGGCTGTCCGCCAGGTCCTGGACCCGGACGCTCCGGGTCGCGCGGACCATCGCCGACCTCGCCGGCAGCGACATGACGGCGCGTGCCCATGTCGCCGAGGCGCTCAGCTTCCGCAGGCAGGCGCCGACGGTCTAGCCCGGTCTGGCCAGCCTTCGCCGGGCGTGGCAGACTGAGGCCAGCAATATGGGGGTAATCAGAATGTCGATGTTCGATCCGCTGCGCAAATACGCCACTTTTTCCGGCCGTGCCCGCCGTAAGGAGTATTGGCTGTGGCAGGTCTTCCTGGTGCTCGCCTCGATCTTGTTCGCGATCTGGTTGATGAGCGCGATGCCGCCCGGCTGGCAGGGCACATCGCCCGAAGACATGGAAGCCGCGATGAACCTCGGCGGCTCGGCGTCGCTGGCGCTCTGGACGGTCCTCATCTTCTCGCTTGCCATGATCCTGCCGTCGCTTGCGGTCTCGGTCCGGCGCCTTCACGATCGCGACATGTCCGGCTGGTGGATCCTCATCGGCCTCACCGGGATCGGCAGCCTGATCCTGTTCATCTTCTACCTGCTGGACGGCACGCCAGGTGCGAACCGCCACGGCGCCGACCCGAAGGGCAGGGCAACACCCGGCATCGCATAGTCTCCAAAAAAAATTCGTCAGCCCCGCCGCACCACCACCGGCAGCTCGCGGAAGCCGTGCACGAACGACGAATACACCCGTACCGGCTCGCCGACGACTTCGACCGACATCTTGCGCTTGTGCATCTCGTCCAGCAGGATGCTGATCTGCAGCTCGGCCAGCCGGGCGCCGACACAGCGGTGAATTCCGAAGCCGAACGAAAGGTGTCGCCGCGCATTGGCCCGTGCCGGATCGAACACATCGGCGTCGGGGAAAATGCCTTCGTCGCGGTTGGCCGACAGATACCACATCACCACCTTCTCGCCGGCGCGGATGGTCTGGCCGGCAAGCTCGAAATCCTGCGTCGCGGTTCGGCGCATATGCGCCAGCGGCGTCTGCCAGCGGATCAGTTCCGACACGCCGTTCTGGATCAGCTCGGGGTTGGCCATCATCCGGTTCCAGCCCTCGGGATGCAGATGCTGCACCATGGCAGAGCCGGACATGGTATTTCGCGTGGTGTCGTTGCCGCCCACGATCAGCAGCACAAGATTGCCCATATACTCCATCGGCGTCATGTTCTTGGTCGCGTCCGAGTGGATCATCATCGAAATCAGGTCCGGCCGTGGCTCCTTCTGCGCCCGCTCGTTCCACAGGTTGGTGAAATAGGCCCCCATCTCGAACAGCTGTTCCCAGCGTTTCCTGTTCAGCTCCTCGTCCTCGATCGATTCGAAATCGGTCGCCGCGTCGGACCATTTGGTCAGCAGCCGCCGGTCCTCCCACGGGAAGTCGAACAGCAGCGCCAGCATGCCGGTGGTCAGCTCGATCGATACCTTGTCCACCCAGTCGAACGTTTCGCCCACGGGCAGGCTGTCGAGCAGTTCCGCCGTGCGCCGGCGGATTTCGCCGTTCTGGCGCACCATCTCGGCCGGGGTGAAGGCCGGCGCCACGGTGCGGCGCTGGCCGGTGTGCTGCGGTCGGTCCATCGCGATGAACATCGGCAGCGGCGGCTCGTCCATTCGCTCTTCCTGCCGGTCGGCGATCGTAATCCCGCCCTTGTCCCACGCCGACGAGAAGATTTCCGGCCGACCCTCCACCTCCAGGATCTGCTGGTGGCTCACGACCGACCAATAGGGGCCATAGAGCGACTCGGGGCAATAATGCAGCGGCCCCCGCCGACGCAGCTCGGCAAATTTGGGCAGCACGCGATAGTCCAGCCACTGGTGCGGATCGCCCACGTCCAAGAGGTCCAGCGGCAGCTCGCCTGCCTTTGCCAGTGTCGCCATCGTCTCACTCCCACGCGCTTTGCTACGTTCGCTGGAAGTGAGCCTAACTCAGATCGCCCACCTGTCAAGAGAGTGCGGAGTGCAACTCCGCATTATGCGACAAGCCGCCGACTTTGGTCCCTCAGCCGGGCGAGGTCGCCGGAACGGAATGCTTCTTCTCCCACTCCGCCACCACCGCCGTCGCGACTGCATTCCCCACCACATTGGTCGCCGAGCGGCCCATATCCAGGAAGTGATCGACCGCCAGGATCAGGATCAGCCCCGCCTCAGGGATATTGAAGAAGCCGAGCGTCGCCGAAATCACCACCAGGCTGGCGCGCGGCACCCCGGCCATCCCCTTCGACGTCACCAGCAGCAGCAGCAGCATGGTGATTTCCTGCCCCACCGACAGATCGATCCCATAGGCCTGGGCGATGAAGATCGTCGCGAACGAACAATACATCATCGAGCCGTCCAGGTTGAAGCTGTAGCCGAGCGGCAGCACGAAGCTGGATATTTTCCGCGGCACCCCGAACCGCTCCAGCGCTTCCAGGGTCTTGGGATAGGCGGCTTCTGAACTGGCGGTGGAAAAGGCGAGCACGAACGGATCGCGGATCTCGACCGCCAGACGCAGAACATTCTTCATGCCGATGACGAGGCCGCCCGCCAGCAGGATACAGCTCATCAGGATTGCCAGCGCGACATAAAAGCCGCCCATGAACGCGCCATAGGTGGTCAGCACGCCGAGCCCGCGCTCCGCAATCGTCGCCGTCACGGCGGCAAATACCGCCAGCGGCGCCACCCGCATCACATATCCGGTGATGATCAGCATCAGGTGCATCAGCGCATCCATCGCCTTCAGCAGCGGCGCGCCCTTTTCCCCCATCTGCGCCAGCGCCACGCCGGCAAACAACGAGAACACCACGATCTGGAGAATTTCGTTGGTGGCCAGCGCCTCGAAGATCGACTTCGGCACCAGATGCGTGATGAACGCCTTCAGCGTAAAATCCTGTGCCTTCACTGCGGCTTCCGCGGTCACCGGCGGCAGCGGCAGGTCGAGCCCGACCCCGGGTTGCAGCCAGTTCACCGCGATGATCCCGATGGTAATCGAGACCAGGCTGGCGCCGATGAACCAGCCGATCGCCCGCCCGCCGATCCGCCCCAGCGCCTTGGCGTCGCCTCCCATATGCCCGATTCCGGAAATCAGCGCTGCCAGCACCAGCGGCGCGATGATCATCTTGATCAGGCGAAGGAACAGGTCCGTCACGATCGACAGATTGGCCGCCACCTCGGCCGCGCCCTCGGGCGCCATGGTGCGGTTTACAAGGAACCCGACAATCAGCCCCAGTGCCAGCGCGCCGAGGATCCACCGGGTGAGCGATTTTCCCATAAGCCCGACGTGGCATGTTGCTCGGCGGGGGGCAAGCGCCGGTCAGCCGGATTCCCTCGTGGCCCATAATGGTCTATCATGGGATCAAGGGAGGACATGAAATGGACATGGCGGATCGGGGCAAACGCCCCTGGCACCTCTGGGCCGTGGGCCTGGTGGGCGTCGCGTGGAACAGCATCGGCGCGTTCGACTATTCGATGTCGCACATCGTCGGCGACAGCTACCTGCGCCAGGTCGGCATGACCGAACCGCAGATCGCCTATATGGCGGCGATGCCGGCCTGGGCCACGGCGGTCTGGGCGACCGGCGTGTGGGGCGCGATCGCCGGGTCGATCCTGCTCCTGCTGCGCAGCCGGCTCGCCGTCCCCGCCTTCGCCCTGTCGCTCGCCGGCTTCGTCCTCAGCCTCGTCTATACCTATCTTATGTCCAACGGCGGCGCGGTGATGGGCGGCGCCTCGACGCTGGCGATGAACGCGCTGATCTTCTCCGGATGCGTCTTCTTCCTGGTCTATGCCAGCGCCATGGCGAAACGAGGGGTACTTGGCTGAGCTATTCCCACAGGCAGTCGTCCAGACCTTCGTTCTTCACCACCCGCGTCCTGGCCGAAATCCGCCCGGCATATTTCCGCGTATAGCGTCCCGGCGACGCCGCATCGCGCTTGATTGGCTGGGGCAGGATCGCGGCCAGCCGCGCCGCCTCCAGGCGGGTCAGCTTCACCGCCGGCTTGCCGAAATAGTGCCGGCTCGCCGCTTCCACCCCGAACACACCGCGGCCGAATTCTGCGATGTTCAGATACACTTCCATGATCCGGGGCTTGCCCCAGATCAGCTCAATCAGCACCGTGAAATAGGCTTCGATGCCCTTCCGCACGAGCGTTCGCCCCGGCCACAGAAAGGCGTTCTTCGCGGTCTGCTGGCTGATGGTGGAGCCGCCGCGCAGCTTCTTGCCCGCCTTGTTGCGCGCCATCGCCTTCTCGATCGCTTCGATGTCGAAGCCGCTGTGGCTGCAGAAATGCGCATCCTCGGCCGCAATCACCGCGCGCGGCAGGTGCGGGCTCATATCGCTCAAGGCCACCCAGTCCCGCTTCACCTCCACCCCGTTCACCCGGTCGCGGATCATCAGAAAGGTGGCGGGCGGGTCGATAAACCGATAGGCCAGCACCCAGATCAGGCTGAAGGCGACCAGTATCAGGAAGGTCTTGAGGACGAAGCGGATCAGCCCCATCAAAGCCCCTCCACCGTGATCCGGATCGTTCGCGCGACGATCGCCGCCCAGCGCTCGACCCCGGCCGCATCGCCGATCTCGTCCTGCCGCAGCTCGAACCCCAGATAGGGCAGCCCGGTTTCTTCGGCATGGCGGTCCATCGTGTAGTTCAGCACCCGGCCCGAGTAAGGCTCGTTGACACCGACCGGTCCGCCCAGGTCCGGCTCCAGCGCAAGCGCACCGAGCCCCAGCTCGGCGGCGCGATAATCCTCGTTCCACAGGATCGCGATAGGCCAGGGCCTGGGCGCCGGCGCCGACATCAGCGCCGGCGTGAAGCTGTGGATGGAGACCAGCAGCCGCGGCCGACGCGCCTCGATCAGCCGCGAAAGGCCGTCGTGGAACGCATGATGCATCGCGTGACGCGCGGCAGTCTCCGCCGGCGAAAGCCCCACATTGCCGGGAATGACGATCCCGTCGCTCTTCTCCGGGATGCTGTGCTCTGGCGGGCGGTTGCAATCCACCACCAGTCGCGAAACCGTCGCCAGCCAGGCCGGGCAGCCAAGCGCGGCGGCGACCGTCTCGGTAAGGTCGGCAGCGCCGATATCCCAGGCGACATGCTCGTTCATGGTGGCTTCTGCCACGCCCAGTTCAATTCCGGGCGGCACCGCGTTCGACGCGTGGTCGCACACCAGCAGCACCCCGCCATCGGCGCCGTCCAGCAGCCTCATGCGCCGAACCGGGGCGGGCGCTTGGCCAGGAAGGCGCCCACGCCCTCGGCGAAGTCCGCACCCGTGAACGCGCTGTCGAACAGCGCGGCACTCGCCGCATCGTCGTCGGTGCTCCCGTCCAGGATGCGCCGGACGATCGCCTTGGTGCCGCGCTGGCTGAACGGGCTGGAAGAAACGATCTGCCCGGCCAGCGCTTCGGCCGCGGCCAGCGGATCGTCGGCAAGCTCTTCCACCAGTCCTATCCGCAGCGCTTCCGTGGCCGACAGCAGCATGCCGGTATAGAGCATCCGCTTCGCCTGCCCGGGGCCGACCAGATCGACCAGCAGCTTGCTGTCGTGCAGCGAATAGACCAGCCCCAGCCTGGCGGGCGTGATCCCCAGCCGCGCCCGGGGCGAGGCGATGCGGACGTCGGCCGCCAGCGCCAGCCCGCAGCCGCCGCCCACGCAGTCGCCGTCGATCGCCGCGATCACGGGGCAGGGCGCGCGCGCCACGGCAAGCTGGGCGGCGCGGATCGCCGCCTGGTTGGCAGCGCGCCAGTCGGCCGAGCCGCTTTCGCGCGCGAATTCCCCGATGTCGGCGCCGGCGCAGAAGACCCCCGGCGTGCTGGAGGCGATCAGCAGAACCCGGATGCCCGGTTCGGCACCCGCCGCGGCCACCAGGCGGGGAATCGCCTCCCACATGGCCTGGTCGATGGCGTTGCGCTTGTCGGGCCGGGCCAGCAGCAGGCGGGCGATCGGGCCGGTCAGTTCAAGCCGGATCGGGGAGGGGTTTGCCAAGCGCGATCTTTCCGAACGGGAAAGCCGCTTGTGGCAGCACCGGCGTCACGCCTCAAGGGCGAGGCGGGTCGGAAAAGGGAAAGGCGGCGGCCCGGGAGGGAGCCGCCGCCTTCGGGATGGACAGGCCGCAGGGAGGGGGAGGGAGCGACCTGTCCTGGGAGAGTGATCCGTTACTGAACGGATGCCGTCTTGTCGGCGGCCAGGACGGTCGCCAGCTCGGTGCCGAGCGACTTCGCCGCCAGGTTGAACTTCTTCGCAGCTTCGGACCGGTTGCGGGCGTCGCACAGGGCTTCCCCCAGCGCGATGTTGCGCTCGGCCTTCTTCTGCGCGTCGGCATCGGCCGTCAGCGCCAGAGTGCGGAGCTTGCCCGGCGCAACCGCGCAGGCTTCGGCGCTCGCCATGGCGGGGCCGGCAGACAGAGCAATCGTCGACACGGAAGCGGCAACGGCAAGCGTGAGGAGAATGGCGCGCATGACCTGTTCCTTTCACCCTGGGCAGGGGCGGCTTCCCGATGAAGCGCTTTCCTGCCGGTGCCCCACTTTGCGATGTCCGGGTCATCCGGGCGTCGATCCGAGTGGCACTCAATTCGATGAACGGTGAATTAAAGTGCCACTCAGTTGCCGTCAACAGAAAATTTGAGTGCCACGCAAATCAGTCGGTTCAATCATGCTGCGGTGCAGCGTCCTGTGCCGGAATTGACACAGATTAACGCCACTATTCAACTGGATGTCGACCCCCTGTCGATTCTGCCATGCGGCAGAATGCATGCGAGCCATGTCGCGCAGGCACAGCTCATCAAACGGTCTATTCAGATTGCGACGCCGAAATGTGAGTGCGACTCGGAAGTCAGGCCGGTCGCCGGAGCGGAAAGTTAAGCTTCGCCTTCGGTTTCCACCATGGCTGCTGCCAGCGCATCGCGCGGCCCCTTGCCGCCCCACAGCACGAACTGGAACACCGGGTAATAGCGTTCGCATTCGTCGATCGCGGCATCCACCAGCGCATGCGCCTGCGTCATCGTAAGCGCAGGTTCGTCCGGGCCGTCCAGCAGAACCGCATGGCGGAACAGCAAGGTGCCGTCTGCCGACCATTGCTCGAAATGGCCGATCCAGAGCTGCTCGTTGATCAAGGCCAGCGTCTCGAACAGGTTGGCGCGGGTCTCCGCCTCGCCGCGGGCCGCCGTCGCGTTGATGCCGGTCAGCGCGATGAACTGCAGCACCCGGTCCTCCTCACGCCACAAGGCGCGAAGCTCATAGTCGGACCAGCTGCCCTTCACGGTGGTGACGATCTCCTCGTCGCCGTCGCGCTCGAACGCCCAGTTGTGGCTGCTGAAATAATGCTCCAGCATGTCGATGGGCGCGGTCGGATCGCTGCCGATCTCGAACTGCAGGCTGGTCATTCGCATGTCCTCAAGCTTTGGTTTGGCACAGGCGTTGGTGGCACAGGCAGATCATGACCCCCAGATATTGGGTTCCGCGCCGCGCCATGGCAAGCGACTTCTCGCAGCGGCCGGCCGTGCCTGTGGATATGTCGGGCAGATGCGCCCCTCAGTTGATGTCGATCTTGGTGCCCTTGACGGCCGTGTCGCCCGGGGTCTTGCCGGGCTGCATTCCCAGCGACGCCTTCAACGCCTCCAGCTCGGCCTTGGTTTCGGCCGCCATCGCCTTCACCGCGTCGAATTCCTCGCGGCTCACCATGTCGATCCCGCCCACGGTCTCGCGCAGCTTCTCGCGCATGCGCGCTTCCGCCTCGCGCCCGGCACCGGCCATCGTGCCGCCGATGCTGCTCAGCAGGCGGGAAAGGTCTTCGAACAGCTGGTTCTGGTTCTGCATCACGATCTCCAAGCCGGGCTCGCACCAAGGCACGCCCGCAATCACTGTCCTCCCGGCCCTAGCCGACAGGCCCATTCAGTTCCAGGATACGCCAGTTCAGCATCAAAGCGAAGCCCAGCCACACAAGATAGGGCGTCAGAAGCCAGGCTGCCACCCTGTCGACCCGTCCCGCAGCCACCGTCGTCGCAATGGCCGCAAGCAGGATTACCCCGATCAGCACCAGCGCCCACAGGATCTGGTGCGCACTGAAGAACAATGGCGACCAGGCCAGGTTCAACGCGAACTGCACCACGAACAGGCGGATCGCAAGGCTCCGCGCCGGGCTGGCGCGCGCGCCCCACAGAAGGGCCAGCGCCACCCCCTGCAACGAATAGAGGATCGCCCAGGCAATGCCGAACACCGGCCCGGGAGGTTGCAGCCGGGGCAGGATCAGCTGCTCGTACCACGACCCGCCCGCCATCGGCCCGCTCAGCAGCGCGGACGCCGAGCCCAGCAGGTTCAGCAGCACAACGAAACCTATCGCCGTCAGGATGAAGCGGCGCCTCATTCGGCCGGCTGCGCCGCCGGGCCGCTGTCGGCCAGGCCCCTTTCCAGCTCGCGCGCGATGGTTTCGGGCGATTTGGTCCGCCGCGCGAACGCCGCATAGAAGACGGGGATCACGAACAGCGTCAGCAGCGTCGCCAGGCTGACGCCCCAGACGATGACCACCCCGATCGCCTTGCGCGAACCGGCCCCCGCGCCCGATGCCAGCATCAGCGGTACCGCCCCCGCAACCGTCGCGATCGAAGTCATCAACACCGGCCGCAGCCGCCGTTCCGAGGCCTGCAGGATCGCATCGCGAAACACGACGCCCTCGTCCCGAAGCTGGTTGGCGAATTCCACGATCAGGATCCCGTTCTTGGCCGCAAGCCCCACCAGCATCACAATCCCCACCTGCGAATAGAGGTTCAATGTGCCCCCCATCGCCCACAGGCCGAACAGGCCGCCGCCCACCGCCAGCGGCACCGTCAGGATGATGACGGCGGGGTGCACGAAGCTCTCGAACTGCGCCGCCAGCACCAGGAAGATCAACACCACCGTCAGCGCCAGTACCACCCACAGCGACGATCCCGTCTGCCGCAGCTGTTGGCTTTCGCCCTTGTAGCCCACCGCGCTCACCTGCGGCTGCTCCAGCGCGATTCCCTCCAGAAAGTCCAGCGCCTCGCCCAGTGTGGTGCCGGGGGCCATGTTCCCCTGCAAGGTGATCGCCCGCTGCTTGTTGAACCGGCCCAGCTCGCCGGCCTGCGCCGCCTCGCGCAGCTGCACCAGGTTTGACAGCGGGATCAGCTGCTGCGTCGTCGTCGACCGTACGTAGATGTTCTCCAGGTTCTGCGGCGTCGCCCGGTCGGCGTCCTCGGCCTGCAGCACCACATAATATTCCTCGCCGCGGTCGATGAAGCTCGTCACCCGGCGGCTGCCCATCATCGTCTCAAGGGTCGCGCCGATGTCGGCGATCTGCACGCCCAGGTCCCCCGCGCGCGTGGTTTCGATGTCCACGATCAGCTGCGGCCGCGTTTCCTTATAGTCGCTGTCCAGGTCGATGATGCCGGGGTTCGCCTCCGCCGCCTTCAGGATGGCGTCGCGCGCCTCGGCCAGCTCCTCGAAGCTGCTGCCGGCGATCACCAGCTGCAACGGACGGCCCCGACCCCGGCTCAGGCTGGTCCCGGTCGATGTGTTCCCGCGCACCCGGGGGTCCGTTGAAATCACCTTCTGCGCGTCTTCCATCACGTCGCGCGTGGTAACCTCGCGGTCCTCCCAGGGCACCAGGAAAACGGTCATGCCGCCGCTCGAGAAATCCTCGGTCGCGCCGAACCCGCCCGGCGTCCGCACCAGCATCCGCCGCACCGGCTTGCCCTCGCCCGCCATCGGCAGCAGCTTGGCCTGGATATCCTCCATATAGGTCACCATCCGGTCGAATCCGGTGCCTTCCGCCGCCGAGATGCTGACCTGGAAATTTCCGGTGTCCTCCTCCGGCGCCAGCTCGCTCGGGATGGTGGTCGCCAGCGCCAGGCAAATCCCCACGAACAGAAGGGCGATGCCCGCCACCGGCCAGGGCCGATCCAGGATCCGGCCGAGCAGCCCCACATAGCGCCGCTGGACCCGCGAAAATTGCCGGTCGAACCCGGCAGTAAAGCGGTTGTGCCCGGTCTCGGGGCGAAGCAGTTTGGAACAGAGCATCGGCGTCAGCGACAAGGCAACGAAGCCCGAAAAGGCAATCGCCCCGATCATCGCGCCCGCGAGTTCGCGGAACAGAAGCCCGGTGTTGCCGGCAATGAAATACAGCGGCACGAATACCGCGCAGACGACGACCGTGGTGGCGACAACGGCAAAGCCCACCTGCCGCGCACCCTTATAGGCGGCCACCAGCGGTGGCTCGCCCTGCTCGATCCGGTGGTAGATATTCTCCAGCACCACGATGGCGTCGTCCACCACGATCCCGATCGCCAGCACGAAGGCAAGCAGGGTCAAGAGGTTCAGCGAATAATCCAGCACCCAGAGCACGGCGAAGGTCGCGATCAGGCAAATGGGCACGGTGATCGCGGGAATGAGGGTCGCACGAAGCGACCCCAGGAAGATGAAGATCACCGCAATCACCAGCACCGCGGCTTCGATCAGCGTGATCCACACATTGTCGATCGCGCGCTCGATGAACAGCGAACTGTCGAAGCTCACCGCCAGCGTCATGCCGTCGGGCAGCGTCTTCTCCACTTCGGCCAGCGCGGCCTTCACATCGTTCGCCACCTGCAGCGTGTTCGCGCCCGACTGGCGCACGATCCCCAGCCCGATGGCCTGCTCCCCGTTGGAGCGGAAGAAATTATAGCGGTTCTCGGGCTCCAGGCGCACCCGCGCCACATCGCCCAGCCGCACCAGATAGCCGTCGGCGCCGCGCCCCACGACGAGGCTTTCGAACTCCGGCTGCGTTGAAAACTGCCTGGTTACGCGAACCGTCAGATTGGTCGCTTCGCCCTCGATGCGCCCGGCGGGCAGCTCCACATTCTGCCGCCTCAGCGCGGCCTCCACATCGGATGTCGTCAGGCCATAGGCGACCAGCTGCGACCGTGACAGCCACACCCGCATCGCCTGGCGCGCCTCGCCGCCGATCTGCACCCGGCTCACCCCGTTCACCGACGCGAAACGGTCCACCAGCACGCGCTGCGCGTAGTCGGTCAGCCGCATCGGCGTCCAGTCGGGGTGGATCACGTTCAGCCACAGGATCGGCTGCGCATCGACATCCACCTTGCTGATCTCGGGCGGGTCGGCTTCCTCGGGCAGATTGTCGAGCACGCCCGAAACCCGGTCGCGCACGTCGTTCGCCGCCGCATCGATATCGCGAGACGCCGAAAACTCGATCGTGATGTCGGACCGGCCATCGCGCGACCGCGACGTAATGGTCTCGATCCCCTCGATCCCCGACACCCGGTCCTCGATAATCTGGGTGATCTGGTTCTCGACCACCTGGGCGTTGGCGCCGCGGTAACTGGTGTCGATGGACACGATCGGCGGCTCGATCGCCGGCAGATCGCGGACCGGCAGGCGGGTGAAGGCAACCGCGCCGATCAGCACCAGCAGCAGCGACAGCACGGTCGCGAACACCGGCCGCCGGACCGAAATGTCGGAAAGGATCATGCGGCGGCTTGCGGCGGACGAGGCCCGGCCGCCTCGACCGGCCGGATCAGCCCCGGCCCGCGCAGCTTCACCGTGCCTTCGGCCACGATCCGGTCCCCGGGGTTCAGGCCCGACACGATCTCGACCCGGCCGTCGCGCCTCGAGCCGGCCTTCACCGGCACGCGCACTGCCTCGCTCTCGGCATCCACCCGCCACACATAGGCGCCGCTGCCCTCGCCGATCACGGCGAGCTCCGGCACGGTCAATGCCTGGCGCGCCGGCGACTTGATGTCGACCGTCATCAGCATGCCGGGCCGCAGCCGAAGGTCGGGGTTGGGCAGGATCGCCCGCGCCGTCACCGAACGGGTCACGGGATCCAGCAGGGGGTCGATGGTGGCGATGGTGCCGCGGAACGTCTCGCCGGGGAACGCGGCCGCAGTCGCTGCAATCTGCAGCCCGGCTTTCAGCGCCGGCAGATAGGTCTCGGGCACGGTGAAATCCAGCTTGATCGTCGAATGGTCGACAATGGTGACGATGGTGGTGCCGGCGTTGACGACGGTGCCGGGCGAAATCCGCCGGAGCGACAGCCAGCCCGAGAAGGGTGCACGGATGACCCGATCGCCGATCTGCGAGGTCGCCTGCGCCGATTGCGCCCGCGCCACATCGATCGCGGCCTGCTGCTCGTCGATCCGCGCCCGCGTCGCAAAGCCCTGCTTCTGCAGCTGCCTCAGCCGGTTCATCTGCGATTGCGCCTCGCGCAGCCGCGCCTGGCTCTCGTTCAGATTGGCGCTCTGTTCCGATCGCACCAACTCCGCGATCACGGCGCCACGGGGCACATATTGCCCGTCGGAAAAATTGATGCGCGAAATCCGCTCGGTCACCGTCGAGTTCAGGTCGGCCTGCTCATTGGCAAGCGCGGTGCCGACCGCCTCGATGCTGTCCACGATGCTGGTCGTCTCGGCCCGGCCCACCACCACGCTCGGCGCCCGCCCGCCGGGCCCGCCTTTCTCCATCGCCTTGCCCTTGGCGCTGCTGTCGCCCAGCCCGGAGCAGCCGCCCAGCGGCAGCGCCCCGATGGCCAGGATCGTCAGCAGCAGGGCCGGAACGGGCAGGGGGCGCGGGCAGTTCAAACGCGAGGCTCCTGGAACGTTAACAGCGGGGTTCTTTCCCGGCGAAGGATGGCTGGCACATGAACAGGTTTACCAGGCGGGGCAACTGCGCAACGCGCCGCAAGGTCCGCCTGCATCCCGTCCCTGCGTCACTTCCCTGCGTCGCTTCCCTGCGGCACTGACAGCCGGTCGGCGCGGCAGTGCCCCCTTTGACCGCGCCCGCGGCATCCGGTATCCGACGCCCAGATGCGCATGAACTGGCAGGTTGAGGTGATGGCGCAAAATCCATCCAGCGAGCGGAACGGGCCTGGCGACCGGGACAGTGACGGGAATGGCGGCGATCGCGGCACCGGCACCGGGGTCGTCACCCGCACCCGCACCGAAACGAAAAAACCGTCGCTCTACAAGGTACTGCTGATGAACGACGACTACACCCCGATGGAGTTCGTCGTGCATGTGCTGCAGCGCTTCTTCAAGATGAGCATCGAGGACGCGACCCGGGTGATGCTGCACGTCCACCAGCGCGGCGTCGGCGTGTGCGGGATCTTCACCTATGAAGTGGCCGAAACCAAGGTGACGCAGGTGATGGATTTCGCGAAGCAGCACCAGCATCCCTTACAGTGCACGCTGGAAAAGGCGTGAACGCCTTTTCCAGCGAGGCGGCCGCGATTAGCGCGCAGCGCTAATTCGCGGACTCGCCGTTGCACGCGGCCGGCGTGCGATTGCGGGGCACCTCGCAATCGACACGTCCGACGGCGGCTCCGCCGCCCCTTCCTCCCTTCCTGCTTCTCCGTCCCGCCAGCCCAAGCGGACTCGGCGGCTCCGCCGCCGGCCGCTCCCACAAGCGCCAGCCCCTCCACCCTTGACGCCTCCCCCGCGCTCGTCTTTCACGACGCCGGAGGGGACCGCCTTTGACCGACAAGCTGTTCGACAAGATCCTGATTGCCAACCGCGGCGAAATCGCCTGTCGCGTGATCCGCACCGCGCGGCGGCTCGGTATCGCGACGGTCGCCGTCTATTCCGACGCCGACGCTGCCTCCAGCCACGTGGAGCAGGCCGACGAGTCGGTATATCTAGGCCCGCCCCCCGCCGCTCAATCCTATCTGATGGGCGAAAAGATCATCGAAGCCTGCCGCGCGACCGGCGCCCAGGCGGTGCACCCCGGCTATGGCTTCCTCTCCGAACGGGCCGCCTTCGCCCAGGCGCTGACGGACGTCGGCATTGCCTTCATCGGCCCGCCGGCCTCGGCGATCGCGGCCATGGGCGACAAGATCGAATCGAAGAAGCTTGCAAAGGCCGCCGGCGTCTCCGTCGTGCCCGGCTTCGTGGGAGAGATCGACAGCACCGATCATGCAGTCGAGATCGCCGGCGGCATCGGCTATCCCGTGATGATGAAGGCGTCGGCCGGCGGCGGCGGCAAGGGCATGCGTCTCGCCTTCAGCGAAGCCGATGTCCGCGAAGGCTTCGAGGCGGTGAAGCGCGAGGGCCTCGCCTCGTTCGGAGACGACCGGGTTTTTATCGAAAAGTTCATCGAGCAGCCGCGCCACATCGAAATCCAGCTGCTCGGCGACCAGCACGGCAGCCTCGTCTATCTGAACGAGCGCGACTGCTCGATCCAGCGCCGGCACCAGAAAGTGGTGGAAGAGGCGCCGTCGCCGTTCGACACGCCCGACATGCGTGCACGCATGGGCGAGCAGGCGGTGGAGCTCGCCCGCAAGGTCGGCTATTTCTCCGCCGGCACCGTCGAGTTCATCGCCGGCGCCGACCGCAGCTTCTATTTCCTGGAAATGAATACCCGCCTTCAGGTCGAGCACCCGGTTACCGAATGCGTCACCGGCCTCGATCTCGTGGAGCAGATGATCCGCGTCGCCGCCGGCCACCCGCTCGGCTTCACCCAGGCCGACGTGCAGCTGAACGGCCACGCCATCGAGACGCGCTTCTACGCCGAAGATCCCTATCGCGGCTTCCTGCCCTCGATCGGGCGCCTCGGCCAGTACCGGGAACCCGTTGCGGGGAACGGCGTCCGCGTCGATTCCGGGGTCGTGGAGGGCAGCGAGATCTCGATGTTCTACGATCCGATGATCGCCAAGCTGATCACCCATGCGCCCACCCGGATCGAGGCCGCCGACGCGCAGATCGCCGCACTCGACCGCTACTATGTCCGCGGAATCAGCCACAACGCCGATTTCCTCTCGGCCCTTATGCAGCACCCCCGGTTCCGCGCAGGCGAAGCGGTGACCACCGCCTTTATCGCCGAGGAATATCCCGACGGGTTCGCCGGCGCCGCGCCGGATCCCGCCCGGCTGCCGGCATTGCTGGCGATGGCGGCCGTGGTGGGGCAGGGCGCCGCCGACCGCGCCGCCCATGTCGACGGCCGGCTGAACGGCGGCGAGGCCGGCACCGACTGGGTGGTCGAGCTCGATGGTGAGCCGTACCCGGTCCAGCTCGGCGTCAGCGGCAGCACCATGCACGTCAAGGTCGACGGCCGCCGCCTCACCGTGGAAACCTGCGCGCCGGCGCCGCCCTTCGGGGTGTTCGAGGCGCTGGTCGACGGCAAGGCGATGGCAGTCCAGGTGGACCGCAGGGGCTCGGGCTTCGCGCTGTCGCACCATGGCCGGCAGTATCGGATGCGCCTGCTCACCCCGCGCGCCGCCGAGTTGCAGCGCCACATGCTTCCCAAGGTCGCGCCCGACCTGTCCCGGTTCCTGCTGTGTCCGATGCCCGGCCTGGTGGTGTCGATCGCGGTCGGCGAAGGCGATAAGGTGGAGACGGGCCAGCCGCTCGCGGTGGTGGAGGCGATGAAGATGGAGAATATCCTGCGCGCCGAAAAATCGGCCGTCGTCGGGAAGCTGCACGCCCGCGCCGGCGACAGCCTGGCAGTCGATGCCGTCATCCTGGAGTTCGAATAGCAGCGGATCGGGTGCGGGCAGGAACCATGCGATTGCAACAGGTTCCGGTTTGCAATCGTTAACCCTTCTGAACTTGCGAACCGGCGTTAACCTCTATATCCCGAATCTCAAGGCGGGCCTACCGCCGGCAGGACACGGAAGTCGTCCAGCGTCTCGGCAAGGTATCGCCGAGGGGGCTGACAGTCCGAAACAAGAAGAACAAGCCCGTTCAGGGTCGCAGATTTGGGGGCGGGGGCCGATGGCACCCGCCCCCATTTTCTTGGGGCCTGCGTCCGACATGATTCCGACCGATGCCCCGAATTGTAACATGGTTTTCAGGTTTGCATTTGTTAACCCTGACCGGGTTGCGCCACTCGCCGGCTTGGGATTAGTTGATCCCAAGGCAGCAAGGACTGCCGAACGTCGCAACGGTCGCAGCCCGGCAAACCGGGCCCAAAAAAAAGAGTCGGGAGAAACTCGAAATGCGCAACATGATGAAGCTCGTCGCCGTCGTCGCCGCCACTTTCGCCCTCACCGGCGCGGCAGCTGCCGCCGTCATCCTGGGCGGCCCGCCCGAACATGCCGGCCGGTTGGTCAGCGCGCTGCAACCGTCCAACTGGATTCTGATCGTCGCCGGCGCTGCCATGATCGGCCTCGCCGGCGGCACCCGCAACGCCACATCCGCCGCAAAGGATTTCCGCCCGGTCGGCCCCGATCTCGCGGTCCGCAAATGGTTGGCGCGGCTCGCTCGCCCGGCCGAATACGGCCGCCACATGGTGGGCTGAGGCCGGCAGCATCGTCGAAAGGGCCGGCCCGGTGCCGGCCCTGTTCATGTCGGCAGGGTCAAGCGATCGCCCGGCACCCGAAGCGGGCCGGCGCCTGGAACAGGCACTCCACCCGCTGGCCGCCCCGGTTCAGGCCGAACAGCGTCCGGTCGGCGGACTGGCCCACTGCGCGCCGCACATCGTCCACCGTCCCCACCGCCACGCCATTCACGCTTTCGACGATATCGCCCGCGCGGGGAAAGCCCGTGCGCGCCGCCGGCGCCTGCGGCGGCACGCCCACCACCACCACGCCGCGTTCGGGAAGCCCCGCGCCCAGCTCCTGCGCCAGCGCGGGAGACAGGTTGGCAATGGAGACGCCCGCCAGGATGCTGCCGCCGGGAAGCTGGGTCAGCTGCCGCGCCGGGCTTTCCGGCGGTGCCCCCAATTGCATCGTCAGGTTGCTTGCACTGCCGCCGCGTACCACGGTCAGCGTCACATCGTCCCCCACGGGCTGGGTGGCAATCTGGTAGCGCAGCGACGACGGGTCCAGCACCGCCTTGCCGTCGACGGCATAGACGATGTCGCCGGGCCGCAACCCGGCTCGCGCTGCAGGCGAGCCCGGGGAAACGCCGGTCACCAGCATGCCGGTGGGCCGGTCCAGCCCCGCGGCCCGGGCCGATTCGGCGGTCAGCGGCTCGCCCTCCACGCCGATCCAGGCCGTCACCAGCTTGCCGCTCTGCGCCCCGCGCAGGAAGATTTTCACCATGTTCGACGGAATCGCGAAGCCCAGCCCGATCGAGCCCCCCTGCTGGCCGCCGGTCAGGATCGCCGAGTTGATGCCGATGACGTCGCCGTTCATCGCCGCCAGCGCGCCGCCCGAATTGCCCTGGTTGATGGCAGCATCGGTCTGGATGAAGAACTGCGCGTCCGAAATGCCGATCCCGGTGCGCGCCACGGCCGACACAATGCCCTGCGTCACGGTCTGGCCCACGCCGAACGGATTGCCGATCGCCAGCACCAGGTCCCCCACCTGCGCCCGGTCGCTGTCGCCCAGCCTCGCCACCGGCAGCGCGGCCCCGCGCGGTTCGATCTTCAAAAGCGCCAGATCGAGTCGCGCCTCGGCGAACATCAGCTTCGCCGGATATTCCCGCCGGTCCGCCAGGGCCACGATGATCTGGTCGGCGCCCTGCACCACATGATTGTTGGTGATAACCAGCCCCGCGGCGTCGATGATCACGCCCGAGCCCAGCGAATTCTCCACGCGCGGCTGCGAGTTGAACACCGAAAAGAACGGGCTCATCTGCTGGCGCTGGCGCACCACCCGGGCGGTGAAGATGTTCACGATGGCCGGCTGCACCTTGCGCGCGACCGGCGCGAACGACAGATTGACCTCGGCGGCATTCGCCGGCACCGCTCGCGGCGCCTCGCCCCCGGCCACCCGCGCCAGCTCGGCCGCTTCCTGGGCCGAGGCCGTGCCGGTGCCGGCCAGATCGTTCAGCGACAGCGCGAGCGCCAGCCCGCCGACCGCCCCCGTCACCAGCAATATCAGGCCCTTCGCGTTCCTCATCTCGTCCCCCGTCATCTGCGGCGTCGCCGGCAGCGTCACCTGCGGCCGCAACCGGCCGTTCGCGCGTTACATCGCGCGGTTGAAGCCCCGCTGAACGCCCATGCTTTGACAAATCATGCTAGCAATTCCAGCATGGCGCCAGCCGGGTTGGAGCTGGTCGATGCTGGTGCGGACGAGAAGCCTTTGGGATCCCCTCCCGGCGGCAACTGCGACAGGGGCGCCCCTATGGGCAACATGACCGGTCCGCCCGGCGCCGTCGCCATGCGGCGGCTGGAAACCTCGCTGCTGCTGCGCGCCTATTCGGCCGGGCTGTTCCCCATGGCCGACACCCGCGAGGCCGAGGATGTGTTCTGGGTGGAACCGCGGCGCCGCGGTATCCTCCCGCTGGCCGATTTTCACCTTTCCCGTTCGCTCGCCAAGGCCCTGAAGCAGGAGCGGTTCGTGCACAGCCGCGACCTGGCGTTCGCTGTGGTGATCCGGGCATGCGCCGCCGAAACCCCCGGGCGGGAGCAGAGCTGGATCAACGCCACCATCCTCGATGCCTACACCCGCCTGCACGACGAGGGGCACGCCCACTCGATCGAGACCTGGGATGCGAACGGCCGGCTGGTGGGCGGGCTCTATGGGGTGCGGATCGGGGCCGCTTTTTTCGGCGAAAGCATGTTCAGCCGCGCGACCGACGCCAGCAAGGCCGCGCTCGCCCATCTGATCGCGCGCTTGCGGGTGGGCGGCTTCCAGCTGCTCGACACCCAGTTCCTGACAGCGCACCTGGCCCGGTTCGGCGGCGTGGAGCTAAAGCGTAACCGCTATCTCGGGCTCCTGAACGATGCGATCCAGATGCCGGCCGAGTGGGGACGGATCGATGCGCCTGCGGCTCAGGGGGTCGGCGCAGGCGTGGAAATGGCAGGCGTGGAAATGGCAGGCGGCGACATTGCAGGCGGCGCGATGACAGGTGGCGCGGCAGGGGCAGCCGGTGGCGCTGCCGGCCTCGATCCGGCAGCCCTCGTCCTGCCGCCGGTTGCCCTCGGGGCGGCCGGGCCATCCGGAAAGCGCATCGTGCAGCTCTTGAGCCAGACATCATAGACCGGGTGGACGAACGGGTTCAGCGAAGGCGACTCGGCGAACAACCAGCCGGAAAAGGCAAGGACAGGCTTGGGCGCCGCCCGATCGGCGAGCGCGGGCGGCTGGTCCACCACCTGCACGAACGCCGCCGACTGCGGCCGCTCGAACGGCTGGGTGCGCTCGCAGCTGCGCAGGATCCCGGAAAGCCGGCCGAAGGCGAACCGCTCGCCGGGCCGCAGCTTATACTCCTGCGTCTGGCCCAGCCGCTTGTCGAGTATGGCAATCACGGCGAGTCGCTCGCCGGGCGCCAATGCCGGTGCAGGCGAGCGCGGCGTCGCCCTGGAACCGCCCGGCGCCCCGGTCCCGGCCTGTCGCGGGGGGAGCGCAGCTTTCTCGGGCGTAGCCTGCTCAGGGGCGGCAGGCGGTGCGGCAGGGGTCGACGCGGCGGCAGCCGGGGCCTCGGCTTCCTGGGCGCGGCTCGCCAGGGCAGGAATCAGCACCAGCGCCAGTGTGCCCCCCAGCACCGCTCCGGCCCGGCTCATCCGCCGTCGGCAGGCGCGCCGGCGCTGCTGTCGCCTGCCCCGCTTCCCTTGTCGGTTTCGCCGCTGCGGTTGATGAAAGCGCCCAGCAGCCCCATCAGGTCGGTCGATCCCTGGGTATCGGCAATCTCGTCACCCGGGCGAAGCGGCTCCGGATCGCCGCCCGGCACCAGCGAGATGAAACTGCCCCCAAGCAACCCTTCCGACGTGATCGCCGCCGAGCTGTCGGCCGGCAATTTCACCGCCGAATCGACCGACAGGGTGACGATCGCCTGATAGCTGGCGGGGTCGAGCGTCTGCCGCGTGACCGTGCCGACCTTCATGCCCGACACCCGCACGTCCGAGCCGACCGAAATGCCCGAAGCGTTGGGAAACCGAGCCGTCAGCGCATAGCTGTCGGCGGCGCCGCTGCCGGTCCGCCCCAGCGCGAACAGCAGGAAGCCGGCCGCAACCGCCACGACCGCAACGCCGGCCAGCGCCTCGGCAACATGGTCTTTCATCATCGAGGCCATCCTCAGCCCGCCGCCGCATCGTCCGGAGACCAGGCGCGATAGTCGGCCGCCGACCCCTGCCGCCGGGTGCCCGTCGCCAGCGACCCTTTCGGGCGCTCGGCCATCGCGCTGCCGGTCGGGTTGGGCCGCCACGGCCGCTCCCACGCCTTCACCGGCAGCGGCACTTCGCTCGGCGGGTCGGCCCGGGTGCGGTGCAGCCACAGATGCCATTCCGGCGGCACCCGGCTGGCATCATTGTCCACTGCATAGATCACCCAGCGCCGGTCTCCCGACTTGCCGGCCCTGGTCTCGTAATAGATGTTGCCGTCGGCATCGCGGCCCACCTCGCGGCCCTTGAAGACCGTCTTGAGCCAGGTGCCGAAGCTGCTGCCGGTCCACCAGGTGAAGATGTTGAAGCCCATGGGCCTGCCCTAGCGAGTCCGGGCGCCTTCGCGCAAGCACGCACCCGGTTCACTCCATCACCATTTCACCCCATCACCATTTCACCCGGTCGCCGGGCTGCAGCCCGATGCGCTCCGCCTCGCCGCCCTTCAGCTCCAGTACCGCCGCCACCGCGCCGGCCGAGTTCAGCATCGATTCCGATTTCGGCACCGCACCGCCCACGATGTTGCGCACTCGCCCGTCGGCGCCGATGAAGACCAGGTCCAGCGGGATCAGCGTGTTGCGCATCCAGAAGCTCGCCGGGCGCGGCGGGCTCATCGGGAAGATCATGCCGGTGCCCGGCGCCATGCGGCTGCGCCACATCATGCCGGTCGCCTGCTGGCCCGGCGTCGCGGCCACTTCGATCCGATAGGCATGGGTCTTGCCGTCCCGGGTCGTGATCGACAGCGGCACCACCTTCAGCCCGGCCTGTGGCTTGCCCGTCACCGATGCTGCCCCAGTCGCCGCAAGCGCCGGCGGCACCGGCAGCAGCGCCAGCCCCAGGCTAGCCGCCGCGGCCGTCCACCCTGTCCCCAACCCCTTCGACGACCACCGCAAGCGCCCCGCGCGGGCCGTCATGAACCCGCGCCCGAAGGCTCTGGCCGGGAAGCAGCGTTTCGAAACCGCCGCGCCGCACCGTTTCCATATGGACGAAAATCTGGGTCTCACCATCGTCTCTCAGCAGGAAGCCATAGCCCTTGGCCCGATTGAACCAGCGAACCTGAACCGGCTCGAAATCGCCCGCCTCTCCGATGAAGTCCAGAGGCTCGACACGATTGGAGCTGCGCGGCGCCACCCGGTCCGGATCGGGGCCGGTCGCCTGCGACAGGTCGATCTCCAACAGATCGCTGGCCTGCCGCCCGCGCGGACCCTGCCGCACCACCGCGCTCACGAAGGTGCCCTCCGGCAATGATTTTCGCCCATGGCGACTGAGGAGATTATAGTGCAGCAGCACATCTCCGCCGTCGTCGTCCGGCGTGACGAAGCCATAGCCCTTCACGACGTCAAACCATTTCACGCGCCCGGTGATTGTCTCCGACTCCTCGGAAACCACCGACGATTTCAAGCCCGGGTCCTCTCCTCCCGCAGGCTTGCGTTCGCCAAGCATATCCGTTCCCCCGACCACTTTCTTGTTCGTTTGCCGGCACTCCATCAAAGCACGGCGCCCGGCTCCCACCAGGTTCCCTCAACACAGGTCCAGGCGCATCCCGGAGCACCGAACTTTTCTTGCGACCGCCGTCACGCTAACACACAGGGGACGCGGTGCAAGTTGAACTTTTTTACACAACGGTAATGAAAGCCTGCCACAATGGAACTTCATGGCGAGACAGTCATAAATGCGTCACGAGGTGTCGTCTGGGCGGCGCTGAACGACCCTCAAGTGCTCGCCCGCTCGATCGATGGCGTCGAAAGCCTGGAGGCGCTGGGCGACAACCGATTCGCCGGCGTGCTGAATGCAAAGGTCGGCCCCGTGAAGGCGAAGTTCACCGGAACCGTCGAGTTGACCGAGCTCGACCCGCCGAACCGATATGTGCTCGTCGGGGAAGGCAAGGGCGGTGTCGCAGGCTTCGCCAAGGGCTCCGCCGAAGTGGTGCTGACCGACCATGAAGGCGGCGGAACCCGCCTCGCCTATGTCGCCCGCTCGCAGGTCGGCGGCAAGCTTGCGCAGCTCGGCACGCGCCTGATCGAGGGCACCGCCAAGGCCTATGCTGAAAGCTTCTTCACCGCTTTCAAGGCCGAAGTGGAAGGCCCGGCAGCCGCCGCAGCCCCGCCTCCCGAGGCAACCCTGGCCGAAGTTGCGCCGGCACAGCCGGCCCAGCTGGGGTCGCCCGCTGCCGCCCCGCCCGCGCCGACCGCCGGTCTGCCCGGCTGGGCCTGGGTCGGCGGGCTGATCGTCCTCGTGCTCCTGGCGCTCTATCTCATGCTGCGCAGCGGATGACTTCCACCGACGAGCTCGGCGTCCTCATCGATCGCGCCCTGGCCTGGCAGGGCGCCGGGCACCGCCTGGCGCTGGCGACCGTGGTTCGCACCTGGGGCTCGGCGCCGCGCCGCCCGGGCAGCCTGCTGCTGGTGCGCGACGACGGCCTGTTCGAAGGGTCGGTATCGGGCGGCTGCGTCGAGGGCGCCGTGATCGAGGCCGCCCGCGCCCGCATCGCCGGTGGTGGCGGCGGCGAGCTTCTGACCTTCGGCGTCGCCAGCGAAACAGCCTGGGAAGTCGGCCTCGCCTGCGGGGGCGAAATCGGGGTCCTGGTGCAGGCCGTCGACGACAGCGGCTTTCCCCCCGCCCTGTTCGATCGCCTCGCCGAGGCCCGCGCCGCCGGCCAGCCGCTGACTCTGGCAACCGATTTCGCCACCGGGCGAACGGTGGAAATCGACACTGTTGAAGGCGGCACCGGCGATTTCGTCCACCGCTTCGATCCCCCCCGCCGCCTGATGCTGGTGGGGGCGGTGCATATCTCACAGGCGCTTGCCCCGATGGCGGCAGCGCTCGGCTTCCAGCCGCTCATCGTCGATCCGCGCGGCGCCTTTGCCGCGGGCCCACGCTTCGCCGGCCACGAGGTCGACAACCGCTGGCCCGACGAGGCGCTGGAGGATTGGCAGCCCGACGCCGCTTCCGCCGTCGTCACGCTCACCCACGATCCCAAGCTGGACGACCCGGCGCTGGTCGCGGCGCTCCGCTCGCCCGCCTTCTACATCGCCTCGCTCGGCTCGCGCAAAACCCACGCCGCCCGGCTGGAGCGGCTGGCGGCGCAGGGCTTCGGCCCGCCCGATTTGGCCCGCCTCCACGGGCCCGCAGGCCTCGACATCGGCGCCGCCAACCCGGCCGAAATCGCGCTGTCGGTCGCCGCCCAGCTGGTCGCGGCCTGGCGGAAACGCGCTTGATCTTCGGCGAGCTGCCGCTCGACAAGGCCGAAGGCGCCATGCTGGCGCACGCCGTGCAACTGGGCGGGCTCCGGCTGCCCAAGGGAAGGACGGTCGATGCAGCCCTGCTCGCGGCCGCCCGGGGCGCCGGGCTCGAACGGCTCTGGGTCGCGCGCCTGGAAACCGGCGACATCGCCGAGGCGCTCGCCGCCACCCGCATTGCGGGGGCGCTGGCCGGGCCCGAAATCGAGGTGCGCGCCCCTGTTCATGGCCGCGTGAACCTGCACAGCCGGGCAGCGGGCCTGCTGCTGGTCGCGCCCGACGCCATCACCCGGGCCAATGCCGTGGGCGACGCCGTTGCCGTCTCTACCCTGCCGCCGAACACGCCGGTCGCCGCCGGCGACATGGTGGCGACCGTCAAGATCATTCCCTACGCGATCGCCGGCGCCGACCTTGACTCCGCCTGCGCCGCCGCCCGAGGAGCGGCCGGGGGGGTCGTGCAGGTTCGGGCCTGGCAACCCGGGCTGTCGGCCTGCCTTGTGCAGACCCGGCTGCCCGAAACCGCCAAGAAGCTGCTGGACAAAACCTCGGAGGTCACCCGTGCCCGGCTGGCGCGGCTGGGCATCGAAATGACAGAGGCGCCGGTGGTGCCCCACGAGGTCGAGCCGCTCGCCGCCGCCCTGCGGGCCGCCATCCCGGGCACGTCCGATAGCTCGCTGCTGCTGGTTGCCGGCGCCACCGCCACCTCCGATCGGCGCGACGTGATCCCGGCCGCGCTGCTGGCCGCCGGCGGAGCGGTGCAGCGGGTCGGCATGCCCGTCGATCCGGGCAATCTGCTGGTGCTGGGCCGCCTCGCGGGTGCCACGCTGATCGGCCTGCCGGGCTGCGCGCGAAGTCCCAAGCGCAACGGGCTCGACCTGGTGCTGGAGCGTCTGGCGGCAGGCCTCCCGGTGGAATCGCACGACATCGCTCGTCTGGGCGTCGGCGGGCTCTTGGAGGAAAGCGGCCGCCCGGTTCCCTGGAACTGGTCGGCGAACGGATCCCGGGGATGACCGCCACAGTTGGCGCCATCGTGCTGGCGGCGGGGCTCGGCCGGCGCATGGGAGGCGTGAAGATGACCTTCCCGATCGGCGACCTCCCGATGATCGCCGTCACGCTCGGCAACGTCGGCACCGCAGGCCTGCCGCTGCTGTTGGTGACGGGCGCGCACGCAGACATCGTGCTTCACGCGGCCCCCGACGTGCCCAATGTCCATGCCGAACGCCACGCCGAAGGGCTGGCGGAATCGCTGAAAGTCGGCCTCGTCGCCGCCCCCGCCGACTGGACGGCCGCGTTGGTGGTGCTAGGCGACATGCCGTTTGTCCTGCCCGAGACTTTGGAACGTCTCGCCCAGGCGCTCGCCGAGGGCGCCCCGGCTGTGGTGCCGGTGCAAGGCGGGAAGCGCGGCAACCCCGCCGGTTTCGCACGCCGAACCTGGCCCGGGCTGATGGCACTCACCGGCGACCAGGGCGCCCGCCCGCTGCTGCAGGCGCTGGGGGTCGTCGAACTGCCGGTGGACGACCCGGGCATCCACCGCGATATCGATGTGCCTGCGGACTTGCTCCCGCACTAGCTCGTGGAGTCGTCGGTCGGGCCCCGGCCTGCCAGCGCGCCGCGCTAGTGGCCGCCGCCTCCGGGCTCGGCCATCAGCTCCACCAGCACCCCGCCCATGTCCTTCGGGTGGACGAAGATCACCGGCACGCCATGCGCCCCGATGCGGGGCTCGCCACCGCGAAGCACGGTTGCCCCGTTTGCCACCATGAAATCGCGTGCCGCCACGATGTCCGGCACCTCGAAACAGACATGATGCTGCCCGCCTTTCGGGTTCCTCGCCAGAAAGGCATGCACCGGGCTGTCCTCGCCCAGCGGCTCTATCAGCTCGATCTGACTGTTCGGCAGATCGACGAAACACACCCGCACGCCTTGCGCCGGAAGGTCGAACGGCACCCCGATGCGCGTCGCCCCCAGCAGGTCGCGATAAAGCGCAACCGACGCCTCGATCGAGGGCGTCGCGACGCCGACATGGTTCAAACGTCCGATCATGAGGCA
Source organism: Sandaracinobacter sp. (assembly GCA_031425455.1). Taxonomy (GTDB): domain Bacteria; phylum Pseudomonadota; class Alphaproteobacteria; order Sphingomonadales; family Sphingomonadaceae; genus Sandaracinobacteroides. Next base: position 25,743 of record JANPJJ010000148.1, read on the forward strand.
ACCTCCGCGGCCGCTCTTCCCGCGAAGCGCCGCGCCCGTCAACCGGGGGAATGGCGCCGCCCCCGAACCGGCCAGCTGGGCCCTTGTCATCGTCGGCCTCGCCGGGGGGCAGAGCCCCGCCTTCGGGCGGTGCCAAAGCCGATCTCGCCTCTCCCAACCTTTACGAAGGGTGAAATCAATAGGCCCTAGAACGGAACGTCGTCGTCCATATCGTCGTCGAAGCTGGACGCAGGCTTGCTACCCCCGCCGCCCATACCGCCGCCGCCCATACCGCCGGCAGGCGCCCGCGCAGGTGCCGAGTAATCGTCGCCCCCGCCATAGCCCCCGCCGGCACCGCCGCCTTCGCGCCGGTCCAGCAGCTCCAGCTCACCCTTGAACCGGCCGACCACCACCTCGGTCGTGTAGCGGTCGTTGCCGTCGCGGTCCTGCCATTTGCGCGTCTGCAGCTGGCCCTCGACATGCACTTTGGAGCCCTTGCGCAGATACTGTTCCACCACGCGGATCAGATTGTCGTTGTCGATCTTGATATTGTGCCACTCGGTGCGCTCCTTGCGCTCTCCCGTGGTCTTGTCCTTCCAGCTTTCGGAGGTCGCGATGGTGAAGTTCGCCACCCGCCCGCCGTTGGAAAAGGACTTCACTTCCGGATCCTTGCCCAGATTGCCCACCAGGATCACCTTGTTCACGCCGCCCGCCATGGGCTTTTCTCCCCAAGTCTCGATGCCTTGTTTCAAGGGTTGCGATAGGCCAGTGTTGAAGTCGGGCGCAAGGTGGATCGCCAGTCGGGGGTCGCTATGGACGGACAGATCGAGGCTGCGGGCGCCTTCGCGACCGCAGCCGGCGCGGCGGCCGCCATCGAGCATGAGCGCAAAGCCGGCACCGACCCTGTTGCAGGCACCCCTGACAACTGCCCGAACTGCGGCGCCCTCGTCACCGGCGCCTTCTGCGCCGCCTGCGGCCAGCGTGCCCATGTCCACCGATCCCTGGCCCATGCCGCCGAAGAACTGGTGCACGGCGTCTGGCATTTCGATTCGAAACTGTGGCGGACCCTGCCGATGCTGGCGGTGCGGCCCGGGCAGCTGACGCGCGACTATGTCATGGGCAAGCGCGCCCGCTACATCAGCCCGTTCGCGCTGTTCCTGCTCACCATCTTCCTGATGTTCTTCGTGTTCAGCTTCGCCGGCGCAGTGAACTTCAACGCCGTCGATACCTCGGCGCAGGGGTTCCGGATCGACCCCGCCGACAGCGCCCGCCGCATCGCCGAGATCGACCGGTCGATCGCCGACAACGACCGCAATCTCGCGGCTGCGCGCAAGGATCCCGCCCGCGCCGACGAGATTCCGACGCTGGAATTGTCGCGCCAGGCGCTCGTTGCCGGGCGCAAGCTCGCAACCGATGTGCGCGACGGCAAGCTGGCCCCGTCAAACAGTCCGGTCTGGGCGTCGACGCTGAAGGCCGCCATCGACTCGGGGACGCTGCGCGTGAACCTGCCGAACGAGTCCCTGAACGAGAAGGTGAGGCGCACGCTCGGCAATCCGGAGCTCGCCCTCTACAAGATCCAGCAGAAGGGCTATAAACTGTCCTTCCTGCTGCTGCCCCTGTCGCTGCCCTGGCTCATGCTGCTGTTCGCAGGCAAGCGACACGTGCGCGCCTACGATCATGTCGTGTTCCTGCTCTATTCGATCAGCTTCATGTCGCTGATTGTCGTCGCGACGGCCCTGCTGGGCATCGCCGACGTCTTCAGCGGCCTGCCCTATGTGCTGCTGATCCTGGTCGCCCCGCCGATCCACATGTTCTTCCAGATGAAGGGCGCCTACCGGCTGTCGACTTTCTCGGCGCTGTGGCGCACCATGCTGCTCGTCGCCTTCGCGCTCGTCACCCTCGCCCTTTATTTCTCGCTGATCCTGGCGCTCGGCCTGATCGAGTAACAGCTAAAGAAGCGCTGTGGCCGTCCAATAGGTCACACCCGCCGCCACATAGGCCAGCGCGAACAGATAGCCGAACATGAACAGCGGCCATTTCCAGCCCCCGGTCTCGCGCTTCACTACCGCCAGCGTGGAAAGACACTGCGGCGCGAACACGAACCAGGCCAGGAACGCCAGCGCGGTGGGCAGGGGCCAGCTGCCGCGCAGCCGTTCCACCAGCCCGGTGCTATCCTCATCCGCCCCGTCCAGCGCGTAGATCGTCCCCAAGGCGGCAACCGCCACCTCGCGCGCTGCCATTGCCGGCAGCAGCGACATGGCGATCTCGTGGTTGAAGCCGATCGGCGCCACCAGTGGCTCGATCGCCGATCCGATCCGTCCGGCAATGGAATATTCGATGGCCGGCCGGTCGGCACCGGGCGGCGGCGCCGGAAAGCTCGCCAGCGCCCACAGCACCACGGTGACGGCCATGATGATTCCGCCGGCGCGCTTCAGGAATGCCGCCGCCCGAAGCCACAGCCCCAGCGCGACATCGCGGAGCGACGGCAGCTGATAGGCCGGCATCTCCATCAGGAAATTCGGCGCCGGCCCCCGGGTCACCGTCCGCCGCAGAGCCAGTGCCGCCAGCATCGCCCCGATTATGCCCGCCAGATACAAGGCGAACAGCACGAAGCCCTGCAACCCCACCGGCCCCCACAGCGGCTGCGCCGGAATGAAGGCGGCGATGATCACCGCATACACCGGAAGCCGCGCCGAACAGGTCATCAGCGGCGCGATCAGGATGGTCGTCAGCCGGTCGCGTTCCTCCGCGATGGTGCGGGTCGCCATGATGCCGGGAATGGCACAGGCGAACGACGACAGCAGCGGGATGAACGCCGCCCCGTTCAGTCCGACCGCCGCCATCATCCGGTCCATCAGGAACGCCGCGCGCACCATGTATCCGGACGCCTCCAGCACCAGGATGAACGCGAACAGGATCAGGATCTGCGGCAGGAACACGACGACCGATCCGACGCCGGCCAGGATTCCGTCCACCAGAAGCGATCGAAGCAGCCCCTCGGGCAGGGCCGACGTCAGCAGCCCCTGCGCCCAGGCGATCCCCGCCTCGATCCAGCCCATCGGCGCCTCGGCCCAGCTGAACACCGCCTGGAACATCAGGAACAGCAGCGTCGCCAGCACCACGGGCCCGATCACCGGATGCAGCAGCACCGCGTCCAGACGCCGTGTCGTGCGCCGCGCCTCTCCCTCGGCCAGCGTGACGGCAGCCGCGATCGCGCGCGCATCGCGCCCGAGCTGCCTTGTGTCGGAGGGCGTGAAATCCGAAGTCGGCGAGGCCGGCAGGCCGACCGCCGTTTCCAGCGCCGCCATCAGCTCGGGCAGCCCGCGGCGGCGCACTGCCACCGTCTCGATCACCGGAATGCCCAGCCGCTCGGCCAGCAGCCCACTGTCCAGCGTCAGCCCGTCGCGCGCCGCCATGTCCATCCGGTTCAGCGCCATCACTGCGGGCAGGCCCAGCCGAAGCACGTCCAGCGCGAACCTCAGGTGCGAACCGAGATTGGTGGCGTCCGCCACGATCAACACCGCATCGGGCCGCCCCTCGCCGGCCTGCCGCCCCAGCAGCGTGTCGCGGGTCACGGCTTCGTCGGGAGAGCGCGGGACCAGCCCGTAGCAGCCCGGCAGATCGACCAGCTCGGCCCGGCTCCCGCCAGGAAGCCCGATCTCGGCCGATTTCCGCTCCACCGTGACGCCCGGGTAATTGCCCACCTTCTGCCGCGCACCCGACATCGCGTTGAACAGCGAGGTCTTGCCGGCATTGGGGTGGCCGACCACGGCGATCAGCGGCAGGCGCGAGCCCGGCGCGCGGTCCGGCTTCCCGACGAGTACGGGCATCTTCGCTTCGGGGGGCGGGGCGACGTTCACGGGCGCGAGGGCGTCACGGACGGGACGAAAGCGGCGCCGAAATCGATATCCCCCGCGCCACCGTCCGGCGCAGCGCCACCACGGCTCCGTCCACCCGCACTGCCAGCGGATCGCCCCCCAGAGGCGCCCGGTGCAGCGCCTCCACCTCGGCGCCCTCCTCGAACCCCAGCTCCAGCAGCCGTTCAGCCAGCGCCTCGGGCAGGCCGCGCAGTCCGGTAACCCGGGCGCTGGATCCCGTGGCGAGGGAATCGAGGTTCAAGGAAAAAGGCGCGCTCACTTGCAAACGCCTATCAGTATCGGCTGGCCTTGAAAAGCGCTATCGAAAGGATTGTAACCAGGCGGTTCGCGGCCCTCGGGCGTCCGCAGCTTCTCATCACCAAGATGCGGTCAGCTCTCCACCGGATAGCGCAGCCGGCCCAGGAACCGCGCCGGGCTCAGCCGCTCGCCGCCGCGCAGCTTCTTCAGCCGCGCCTTCGCCGTCTCGATCCGCATCACGCCCTCGATGCGCCGGTCCAGGAAGGCCCAGGTCGCTGTAAAATCCTCGCTCTCGTCGTTCAGCCAGAATAGCAGCGTCGAGGCATAGACCGCCCCGGCGAGCGCGCGCTTGGTATAATGGTTGAAGTCCGTGCTGGTGTCGCCGCAGGCCCGCCAGATGCCGTCCGCGGTGCGCCAGGTCAGCCGCGCCGCGCGGCTGAGGTTGCCGGGCAGCGCCAGCACCTGAGACGATCGGCGGATCGCCTCGCGGTGCGCAGCCGCCTGCTCCAGCCGGGTGCGGATGGCGGCCGTGATCCGCTGCCTCACCTTCAGCGCGCGGAACTCGGCCGTATCCAGCGCAGCCGCCATCTCCACATCGGCAGTCGCGATATAGGCGTCCACCATGTCGGCCGCGCCGCCCGGAAACGCCAGCCGCCCCATCGCCGCCGGCACGTTGAGATCGACCGAGGCGGCATCGACCGCCTGATGCGTCCAGCCGTCGAACGGCACATGGGGAAGCATCGCCCGCACCAGCACCGGACGGAGTTCGTCCAGCGTCATGTCGGCAGGCAGGATCGGATCGGTGCGGTCGGCGTTTGTCATTCTTTCGCTATAGAAGGGCGGGCCGGGTCGGGAAAGGGCGGCAGCTTGCCTCCCCCCAAAGGCGATACGGGCCCGTTGCGGCAGCTTTGCACCGGGTTGTGATGCGCCGCGCGCTTTGCTATGGCCGCGCCAGCGACGCCGGGGCATCCTGCGGCGGGTCCGATTCTTTTCGGGTGTGCCCCACGATGCCTCGGTCGGTCATTTCGGCCAGAATTCAAGATTATCCGGGAAGGTGCTGACCTTTTTATGCAGATCATCGTTCGCGACAACAATGTCGACCAGGCCCTGCGGGCGCTCAAGAAGAAGCTCCAGCGTGAAGGCGTGTATCGCGAGATGAAGCTGCGGCGGCATTACGAAAAGCCGTCCGAAAAGCGCGCCCGGGAAAAGGCCGCGGCGATCCGCCGGGCCCGCAAGCTGGACCGCAAGCGCGCCGAGCGCGACGGCCAGCGCTGATCCTTCATGGCCGATAACCAGGAGCGGGGGTCCGCACCGAAAGCGTCCGGCGTCGGCAAGTGGGTCGTCGCAATTCTGGTGCTGGGCACCGCCGCCGTGGCGCTGGCACTCGCCGGCACGTCGGGCGTCCGCGCCCCCGCCCGCGAGGCGCAGACATTTTTAACCGCCAACCAGGGGAAGCCCGGCGTGATTACCACCGCAAGCGGCCTCCAGGTCGAGATGCTGGCCGCAGGCGAAGGCCCGACGCCGACTGCCACCGACACCGTCCTCGTGCACTATGAAGGCCGCCTGGCCGATGGCAAGGTTTTCGACAGCAGTTACCAGCGTGGCCAGCCCGCCGTGTTCGGCGTCGGCGACGTGATCCCCGGCTGGACCGAAGGCCTCCAGCTGATGCGGCCCGGTGGCAAGGCCCGCTTCACCATCCCCCCCGAGCTCGGCTACGGTGCGCAGGGCGCCGGTGGCGTGATCCCACCCAACGCCGTCCTCGTGTTCGACGTCGAGCTGCTGGCGATCGCGCCGAAGCAGTAGCGAGGGCGGGCGTGTCGCGTCGCCTGCTCCTCGCCCTCTTCGTTCTGGTCGTCGTTCCCGGCTCGGCGGCCGCTGCAACAGCTCCTTTGGTGGAGCTCGTCGCAGATCCGGTTCCGCTTACCACCGTCACGATGAAGCGGGGCTCCCTTCCGGTCCGCGTGTCGCTGGGCTTCGACAAGGCGATGGTGTTGAACCTCGCCCCCGCCCAGGCACTGAAGCTGAAGCCCTTTCCCCTTATCGGCAAGTTCAAGGTGAAGAACCCGCAGATCCCGGGCGGCGAGGCGGTCATTCGCGGCAATCTCGTCAAGTTCGATGTCGGCGGCACCGGCCGCCAGACGGTGCCGACCGTCTGGATCGACAAGGATGTGGTACCGCCGCCGCAGGCAGGCGTCGTCTCGGTGCTGGCCTTCGATGCCGACCGGGTACGGATCCGAAACGCGCGCGGACCTGCCGGAGGGCAGGTCTACACGCTGCCGCGCGCCGGCAAGGGCGATGCCGAGATCAGATGGAAGCTGGGGCCCGACACGGTGCGGGTGGTGCTGGATTTCACCAGCGAGGCAACCGTCATGAACGCAGCGGCCGGCGCCATCCTCGAACGCGAGGGGCTGGTGCGACGCAGCGGTCGGGTCGGCCTCTGGTCGCCGCTCCCGGCCCTTGCGCTTCCCGTGGAACTTCTCAGCCCCGCCCCGGGGGCCGCCATGCTGGGCCTGCCGCTGTTGCAGCCCGCCGCCCGCATCACGCCCGCGCGCGCCAAGGAGCTCGACGCCCGCGCTGCGGCCGGCATCACCGGCGAAACCGCCGACGATCCCGATGCGATCGTGGTGACCGCCGAAAAGGAAAAACAGCGCCGCCGCACGCCCTGGATGCTGATCGGCCGCGACGTGCTCCGCTTCTGCGGCACCGTCGAGCTGGACCGCCCCGGCGCCCGCTGGCTCCTCACCTGCAACTTCCCTGTTTTGTGAAGGCTCGATGAGAAGGCTCATCGAGTTCGGCCTAACGGCCGGCGCGCGGTCGCGCTTGCAGCCTTCGGCTGGGCATCAATTTAGGTTCCCCAGCGGCGACAGTCGTGCAGCGGTCGTCCGCGCCCCCCCGACATCGCCTTTTTCCAGCGGCACCAGGATCGCCCGCGCGTGCGCCTGCATCAGCCGGTCGAACCCGTCCCCGCTTCCGGCTTTCACCGCTCGTGTCAGCAAGGCCCGCGCCTTCCCTGCATTGTCGGCCGACAGCGCCAGCAGCGTCTGCGCATAGAAAACCGGCACCGCCGGGTCCCCGGCACCGGTCGCCACCGCCTTGTCGTAGAAGCGGATCGCCTCCTTCTCCTTCGCGCCCAGCACCGTGCCGGCCATGAACTTGCCCAGCGTCGCCACCGACTCGCCGTGCCAGCCGCCCATCGCGCCCAGCGCCAGCGCATCGGTGGGCCGCTTCGCCAGCACCGCCTCGAACGCGCGCCGCGCCGCCTTGGCCTGCCCGGGAGACCGGTCAAGCTTGGCGAGATAGCCAACGACGATGCCCTGCTGCAGCAGCGCGTCGCTGTTCCCCGGCTGCAACCTCAGCGCGGCCGCGAAATCGGCCCCGGCCTGTTCCAGCAGCGCTCGGGCCCGAGCCTTGTCACGCGTCTGCCAGGCAGCCACCGTGCTCGTCGCCCGCCCGGCGGTAATCAGGCCCGCCACGCTGCCCTCCGCCCGCCCCGCGCTCGCCGCCTCGGCAAAGCGCCCTGAAGCGAACGCCTCGTCCGACGGCGCGGCAGCCGCCGGCGCCGCCAGCAGCATCGCGATCAAGGCCACCCGGATCATGCCGTCACTCCGCCAGCGCCGAGGCGATCAGCCGGCGGCTGTTCTCCGCCCCGTAAAGCGCGAAGAACGTCCCCATGCGCGGCCCCTGCGAGCTACCCAGCAGCACTTCGTACAGCGCCTGAAACCAGCTCCGCAGCGGCTCGAACCCGTGGCGCTTGCCGGCCTCATACACCTCGAACTGGATCGCTTCGGCATCCGCTTCCGGGTTCGCCCCCAGCCAGGCTTCCAGCTCCGCCAGCGCCGCCGCCTCGCGCTCATCCGGTGCGCGGCGCTTCACCGTGGGGGCCACATGATCAGCATGGAACGCAATCGCCGCATCGATCAGCGCCCTCAACCGCGTGTCGCCCTCGGGGTCGCACTGCGGCGCATAGCGCTTGAGGTAAGCCCCCAGCATCGCCGCATCGCTCGCGCCCGACACCGCCACCAGGTTCAACAGCAGCGCGAACGACACCGGCGGCGCATAGGCCGGCGGCGGCCCGCCATGCACATGGAATGCCGGATTGCCCAGCCGCTCCTTCCAGCCCTGCCCCGGGTACGCGGCCACGAACTGGAAATACTCGTCCATCGCCTTCGGCACGACCCCCAGGTACAGCTTCTTCGCCGCGCGCGGGTTCTGGAACATATAAAAGGCCAGGCTCTCCGGCGGCGCATAGCGCAGCCACTCCTCGATCGTCAGCCCGTTGCCCTTGGTCTTGGAGATCTTGGCCCCGGCCTCGTCCAGGAACAGCTCGTAATTGAACCCTTCCGGCGGCTTCGCCCCCAGCACGCGGGTGATCTTCGAGGAGAGCTGCACCGAATCGATCAGGTCCTTGCCCGCCATCTCGTAATCCACGCCCAGCGCCACCCACCGCATCGCCCAGTCCACCTTCCACTGCAATTTGCAGTGGCCGCCGGTGACGGGAACGGTCATCGTCTCGCCGCTCGCCGGGTCGGCATAGCTCACCGTCCCCGCCGCTTCGTCGCGCGCGGTGATCGGCACCTGCAGCACCTTCCCCGTCCGCGGACAGATGGGCAGGAACGGCGAATAGGTCGCCTGCCGCTCGGCCCCCAGCGTCGGCAGCATCACCGCAAGGATCGCGTCGTACCGCGCCAGCACCAGCCGAAGCGTCGCATCGAACCGGCCCGAGCGGTAGCAGTCGGTCGAACTCAGGAACTCGTAGTCGAACCCGAACCCGTCCAGGAACGCCCGCAGCCGGGCATTATTGTGGTGCCCGAAGCTCTGGTGCGTCCCGAACGGGTCGGGCACGCTGGTCAGCGGCAGGTCCAGGTTGGCCTTCAGCATCGCCTGCTCGGGCAGATGCGGGGGCACCTTGCGCATCCCGTCCATGTCGTCCGAAAACGCGATCAGCCGGGTCGGCACGCCCGGATGCAGCAGCTCGAAGGCGCGCCGAACCATCGTCGTTCGAACCACTTCGCCGAACGTCCCGACATGCGGCAGGCCCGAAGGCCCGTACCCCGTCTCGAACACCACGCCCGCAGCCGGAAAGCCTTTGGGATAGCGCGCGCTAAGTTTCCGCGCTTCCTCCAACGGCCAGGCCCTGGAGACCTTGGCTTCGGCGCGAAGGTCTGCGAGGTCGGCAGGTGAAAGGCTGTCGAGACCGGTGAACATGCGCGCTCCTTTGCCATATCCAGCTCCCCAGGCAAGGCCTCCCGCCTTGCCCTATCCCGCCCTGACGGCAAGCCATGCCGGGCTGTGGCGGGCAGACGTCGGCGACAATGTCGGCCAGCTTTCCCGCGCCGAGGCCGTTCGCCGCCTCGCCGATACCCCGCACCTGCTCCTCAACGCACCCCAGGTCGCAGCGCGGCTAGGCCTCGCCGAAGTCTCCGGGCTCGACCTCCTGGAGCTGTTCGCGTTCGTCCACCCGGCACGCTTCCTGGTGCCCTCTGTCGCCGGGCTCGCCGCGCTGCTCGGGCTCGATGCGCCCGGCACCGACGCCGGGCACGGCCCGTTCCTGCAATCCGCCGCCGCGTCCCTCCTCGCGATGACGGGGCGCCGCGACTGGCCCGCCGCACCCGGCGCGCGCGAAAGCCTGGAGCGCCTCCACCGCCGCGGCTGGACCTGGGCGTCGCTGGTCGAGGACGCCATCGGCGATACCCCCCGAGCGCCGTCGCTGTTCGAGGCGCTGCCCGAATGGGCCGACGCGCCCCCGCGCCCGGCCCCGCGCGCGGCCGCGCTGGCCGACGCCGACATCCTGTCCAGCCTGCGCCATCTCGCCGGCGACCGGCGCGAACCGCGCGAGGGACAGCAGGCCTTCGCCCTCGCCAGTGCCCGGGCCTTCCAGCCGCGCGACACCCGCGACGGGCCCAATCTCGTCGTCGCAGAGGCCGGCACCGGCATCGGCAAGACGCTGGGCTATCTGGCGCCGGCCAGCCACTACGCGAAGGAAACCGGCGGCGCAGTCTGGCTCTCCACCTACACCCGCGCGCTGCAACGCCAGCTGAAGGCCGAAACCGCGCGCAGCCTCCCCGACCTCGTCGCCGCCGGGCAGGTCGTCGTTCGCAAGGGCCGCGAGAATTATCTCTGCCTCCTCAACCTCGAAGACGCGATGCAGGGCGCGTTCGCCGGCCGTCCCGCAATCTTTGCGGAACTGGCCGCCCGCTGGGCCCGCTTCACCGCCGACGGGGACATGGTCGGTGGCGACCTCCCCGGCTGGCTCCCCGGCCTGTTCCGCCGCGGCACCGCGCTCCCCGCCCTCACCGATCGGCGGGGCGAATGCATCCACGCCGCCTGCCCGCACTTCCGCCGCTGCTTCATCGAAAAGAGCGTCCGCGCCGGGCAGAAGGCCAGCCTCGTGATCGCCAACCATGCGCTGGTGATGGCCAATGCGGTGCGCGCGCGCGCGGAAGGCCAGCGCCTCGAACGCATCGTGTTCGACGAGGGGCACCACCTCCACGCCGCCGCCGACGGCGCCTTCGCCATCACGCTGACGGGCGGCGAAGCGATCGAACTCCGCCGTTGGCTGCTCGGCCCCGACCGGCCCGGCCGCCGCTCCGGCCGCCGCCGGGGATTGGCAGCGCGCCTCTCCGACGTCACCAGCTACGATGGCGAAGGCGGCACCGCGCTCGAAGAGCTGCTCGATGCCGCCCGCCTGCTCCCCGCTGCCGACTGGCTGTCGCGCGTCGGCGCCGGCGAGCCCGAGGGTCCGATCGAAACGCTGGTCGCCGCGATCCGCACCCACGTCCTCACCCGCGCCACAGACGAGGAGCGCGGCTTCAGCCTCGAGACCGAGATCGCCGCCCTCTCGCCGGGCCTCCCCGAAGCCGCCGACGCGGCCGCGGTCGCGCTCGCCCGGATCCAGAAGGCGATGCTGGCGCTCAAGCTCCGTCTCGCAAGCCTCGCCGAGGAACGGCCCGACTGGCTCGACCAGGCCGGAATCGCCCGGCTCGGCGCTGCGGCCGACGGCCTGTCGCTCCGGCTCGACCTTGTGCTGGCCTGGCAGCGCCTGCTGGCGCGGCTCGGCGGCGAGCCCGAGCCCGACTTCGTCGACTGGTTCGCGCTGGTCCGTGCCGAGGGGCGCGAGATCGACTGCGGCATCCACCGCCACTGGCTCGACCCGCTGAAGCCCCTGGCCGGCGCAGTGCTGGCCCCGGCGCACGGCGTCCTCGTCACGTCCGCCACGCTTGGCGAGCCCCCGGAGGCCGCCGCCGGCGCCGGCCACCTGCACGTGGGCCCCCATGTTTTCCGCGTGAAGAGCCCGTTCGATTATGCTGCCCAGGCCCGCATCTATATCGCGACAGACGTGCAGCGTCAGGATAGCGCGTCGCTCGCCCATGCCTATGCCCGTCTGATCGAGGCGGCCGGCGGCGGCACGCTCGGCCTGTTCACCGCGATCGCCCGGCTGCGCGCCGTCCACGCCCGCCTCGCCGATCGCCTCGCTCGCGCCGGCCTGCCGCTGTTCGCTCAGCATGTCGATGCGGTCGATACCGGCACCCTCGTCGATCTGTTCCGCGCCGACCGCCGCGCCACCCTGTTCGGCACCGATGCCCTTCGCGACGGCGTGGACGTGCCCGGCGAGTCGCTCCGCCTGATCGTGTTCGAGGGCGTGCCCTGGTCGCGCCCCACCATCCTCAACAGCGCGCGCCGCGCCGCGTTCGGCGGCAGCGCCCACGAAGAGGTGCAGGTCCGCCAGCGCCTGGCCCAGGCGTTCGGCCGGCTGATCCGCACCGCAGACGATCGCGGCGCCTTCGTGCTGCTCGGCGCCGCCGTTCCGTCGCGGCTGCTGTCGGCATTTCCACCCGAGGTCGAGGTGCGGCGCGCGCCGCTGGAGGTCGCCGCGCGCGAGATCGCCGCCTTCCTGGGCGACGGCCATTGCGCCGTTCCACCGGCCCCCCTAGTGGAAGGCGAGCCGATGGGAGACCTCACCGACACATGAGAACGCTGAGCCTCCTGAGGCACGCCAAGTCGAGCTGGGATGACCCCGTGGAGCGCGATTTCGACCGCCCCCTGAACGGACGCGGGCACCGCGCCGCGCGCCGCATGGGGGACTGGCTGAAAGACAGCGGGCTCCGCTTCGACCGGGTGTTGGCCTCGCCCGCGCTCCGGATCAAGCAGACCATCGAAGACGTGGAGGCAGGCCTCGCCGAGCGGCTCCGGCCCGGCTTCGACAAGCGCATCTATATGGCGTCGGCCGCAACCCTGTTCGATCTGGTCCGCGAAACCCCGGACGAGTGCGCCCATCTGCTGCTGATCGGGCACAATCCGGGGCTGGAGGATCTGCTGCTGCTGGCAACCGAAGGCGACGGTTCGCCGCTTCGGGCCGAGGCCGCCGTGAAATACCCGACCGCGACCTTCGCCTGCGTCGAGCTTGCGATACCGCGCTGGGCCGCGCTCGAAGAGGGCGGTGGCCGGCTTGTCCACTTCATCCGCCCGCGCGATCTCGACCCCACGCTCGGACCGGAAGACGCATGAAGCATGTTGATGCCGCCCTGCTGGCAGCGTTCCTGCTCGCGGCCCCCGCTGTTGCGCACGCTCCGGCGCCCGCCGGCGAGGTTGAGAAGCCGGCGGCCGCCGGCGTGGCTCAAAAGGCGGCGGCCGCCGGAGTGGCGGCCCCGACGGAGCGCGTGCCCACCGACATCCGCCGCCTGACCATCCTGGTGCGCGACATGGAGCGCAGCCTGAAATTGTACCGCGACGTGCTGGGCCTGAAAGTGAACTACGACGCCGACATCCAGGTCTCGGGCGTAGCATTGCCGGCCGGCGTCCCCGGCAACATGACGCGCCTAGTGCTGCTGAACGGCAACGATCCCTGGATCGGCTGGATCGGCCTGATGCAATATACCGATCCCCCGCTGCCCGACAGCGACAAGCCCTATCCGCTGCGGCTCGGCCCCGGCGGCCATGTGCTTGTCACCAACACCGACGACGCCGTGAAGCGCTGCGCCATGGCGAAAGCGGTCCCCGGCGTGCAGTTCACCGCCGAGCCGCGCTTGCAGACCTACACCGGGCGCAATGGAGGGCCCGACATCAAGGTCATGGGCTGCAACTTCTTCGACCCTGACGGCACCTTCATCGAGCTGAACCAGATTCTGAAATAAACTGCGGAGATCATCTCCGCGAAGCATGCGGGGATGGCCATGGAAAGCTTGCCCTTCCGCACCCGGGGCCGCTACCAGCGTCGGCGATGCTCGCCGCCGACCCGTTCCTGAAGCCCCTGATCGCGCTGGGCGCCTTTGCCATCGGGGTGTTCGCGGCGGTCGGGCGCATGGCGATCTTCGCCGGTCGCGCCGTCGCCCGCGCGCTCACCCCGCCCTGGTATCCCGCCCGCCTCCTCGAACAGATGGCGCTGATCGGCTGGTTCTCGCTTCCCGTCGTCGGCCTGACAGCGCTCTTCACCGGCGCCGCGCTGGCGCAGCAGATCTATGTCGGCGGGCAGCGCTTCTCGGCGGAATCGACCGTGCCCGCCGTCACCGTCATTGCGATCGTGCGCGAACTCGGCCCGGTGCTTGCCGGCCTGATGGTCGCGGGCCGCGTCTCGTCGGCGATGGCGGCCGAGCTTGCGACCATGCGCGTCACCGAACAGCTCGACGCGATGGTGACGCTTCGCACCGATCCCTGGCGCTATCTGATCGCGCCTCGCATGCTGGCGGCCACGCTGATGATGCCGTTCCTGGTGCTGGTCGCCAACATCATCGGGGTCGCCGGCGGCTATGCGCTGGCAACTTCTCGGCTGGGCTTCAACGGCGCCGCCTATCTCGCCACCACGCGCCGTTATCTGGAGGCCGACGACATCGTCTCCAGCCTGGTGAAGGCGGCCGTGTTCGGCTTCGCCCTCGCGCTCGCCGGCTGCTATCACGGCTTCCGTTCCTCCGGAGGCGCCGCCGGCGTCGGCCGCGCCACCACCAACGCGGTGGTCGCCGCCTTCGTGCTGATCCTCGCCACCAACCTGGCCATCACGGTTCTGGTGTTCGGCGGATGAAAGACCGCCTCGTCCTGTCCGGCGTTAGCAAGGCGTTCGGGAACCAGCATGTGCTCAACGGCGTTAATCTGAAGGTCGCTCCTGGCGAAAGCCTCGTCATCATCGGCGGCTCCGGAACGGGGAAGTCGGTGACGTTGAAATGTATCCTTGGGCTGATCGAGCCGGACGCGGGGTCGATCAAGCTGGACGGCGAGGAGCTGGTCGGGTCGAAGCGGCGCGCGCTCGAGGCCGCCCGATCGCGCTTTGGCATGCTGTTCCAGGGCGGCGCCCTGTTCGATTCGCTCCCCGTCTGGCGCAACATCACCTTTGCGCTCACGCAGGGCAGACTGGGGCAGGGCAGGGCGATGCACGCCCGCGCGGTCGAGCTGCTGGGCAAGGTCGGGCTCGACGCGCGCGTCGCCGACCTGCGCACCGCCGAGCTGTCGGGCGGCATGCTGAAGCGCGTCGCGCTGGCCCGCGCCATCGCGGCCGAGCCTGAAATCCTGTTCTTCGACGAGCCGACCACCGGCCTCGATCCGATCCGGGCCGACACCATCAACGCGCTGATCCGCGACCGCGTGACCGCAATGGGCGCGACGGCCGTCACCATCACCCACGATATGGCTTCGGCCCGCCGCATCGCCGATCGGGTCGCCATGCTGCACGGCGGGCGCATCATCTGGGAAGGCCCGGTCGCCGCGCTGGACGACAGCGGCAACCCCCATGTCGACCAGTTCGTCCACGGCCGCGCCGACGGTCCCATTACCGCCCGGGTGACCGCGTGAGCGCCCTCGATCAGATAACAGGCGCCGACCGGCACATCGCCGACCTGATCGGCCGGGTCGCTGCTGGCGACCGCGCTGCCATGAAACTGTTATATACTGCAACTTCGATGAAGCTGCTGGGCATCACGCTGCGTATCGTGGGAGACCGGCAGGATGCCGAGGATGTCGTTCAGGAGTGTTTCGTGACGGTTTGGCGCAAGGCGGCCGAATATGATGCCGACCGGGCCGGGCCCTGGCCCTGGCTGGTGACGATCGCGCGGCATCGCGCGATCGACCGGGTCCG
>JANPJJ010000149.1:0-11813 GCA_031425455.1 Sandaracinobacter sp.
CCCCAGCACTTCGCCGGGGGTCGAGGCGAACTGGGCCTTTGCGAGCCCGGCCGGAAGCACCATCCCGGCGCCGAGCGCTGCTATCAGGCCTCTGCGAGCAATTTTCATGTTCCGCCCCCACCCACCTTGGATGGCGCCAGAGTTCGCACGCGTACCGCTGTTGTCAACCGTTGTGACGCATCACTCTCCGGACCGCAGCACCGTCTCGACCGCGTCAGTCCTTGGGCCTAAGCTCCATTTCCACGTTGTGCGGCGGCGGGTAGCCCAGGCCCGCGATCAGTTTGTTGGTATCGAAATACACCTGCCAATAGTCGCGCGTGTGGCAGTAGGGACGCACCGCGAGGACCGTGCCGAGTGCGTTGAAGTCCAGGATTTCGACGTCGGGCGCGGGGGTCGCCACCACGTTCGGGATGGCAGCGAGCTGCGGCTTCAGCCGGGCGATGGCTTCCATGGGGTCGACACCGAACGCCAGCTGGGCGGTACGGTCGACCCGTCGATATTCATGGTGGGAGAAGTTCTTGATGATGTCGTTGGAGATCTTGCCGTTGCCGACGATCGTGGTGACATTGTCCGGGCTGGTGATGACGGTGTTGAACATGCCGACTTCGACAACGGTACCTTCGACCCCGCCCGCGACCACATAATCCCCCACCTTGTAGGGCCTGAAAATGATCAGGAAGGCGCCGGCGGCGAAATTGCCGAGCAGGCCCGACCAGGCGGCACCGATGGCAAGCCCGACCCCGGCGAGGAGTGCGGCGAAGCTGGTGGTTTCGAGCCCGAAATAGCCGAGGATCGCGACCACCAGCAGGATGTTGAGGACCACGGCCAGGATATTCGCGATGTAGCGCTGCAGCGTGGGATCGAAGTTGCGCGCGGTGAGGACCCGCGACAGAGCCCTGATGGCGAAGCCGATCAGCCAGCGGCCGACCATGTAGAGCAGGACGGCGGCCGCGATCTTGATCGCGGCCGCGGTCACGATCGGCATCGCCCGATCCCACATCGTGATGACGTCCGCTTCCATGCCGGTCCCCCTAGATTGCAGAGCCCGCATGACACGCCCCGGCCGGCAGGATTGCGCGATACCGAGCAATCTGCGCTGCTCGCCGGCACAATGTCGCAAAACGGCGGGCCGGTCCAGAAGCGGCTTTGGCAATCCACCGGCTTTCGGTTAGCAGGCGCGCGATGGCTCCGCTGGACCCCTGCGCCCCGTTCGCCCTGTTGTGGGACAGCAGGCTTGGGGCGGCGCGGCTGTTCACCGGCCCGCTCGGCCTGATCGAGACGAGCGACGTGGCGGCGGGGCTTGCGGACATGTCGGCGGCAGGGCGGGCCGGCGAGTGGCTGGCGGGGGCCCTGTCCTACGAGGCGGGGCACGCGCTGGAACCCCGACTGGCGCCACTTGCGAAAGGCCCGCCCTGGCTCTGGTTCGCTCGCTTCGGGGCCCCCGCCCTCCTCGACAGCGCGGCGCTGGCCACGCTGCTGGACCCGTTCCGGACTCCGGTGTCGATCGCCCCCCCTGAGCCGCTGGTCACGCGCGGCGATTGGCTGGCGGCCGTCGCTGCGGCGAAAGGCCTGATCGCGGCGGGCGACATCTATCAGGCGAACCTCACCTTTCCGGCCCGGGTTGCGGTGCGCGGCCATCCGCTGGCACTGTTCGCGCGACTGTTCTCGCCCGCCGCAGCGCCGCATGGCGGGCTGGTCCATGACGGGCGCGGACGCTGGTGGCTGAGCCTGTCGCCCGAGCTGTTCTTCTCGCTGGAGGGGGGCGTACTGACGGGCCGGCCGATGAAGGGCACCGCGCCGCGTCACGCCCGGCCGGAGGCCGACCGGGCAGCGGTGCGGGCCCTGGCGGCAGACCCGAAGAACCGGGCCGAAAATCTGATGATCACCGACCTCATCCGCAACGACCTGTCGCGCGTCTCGGTGCCGGGCACGGTGCGGGTGCCGCGCCTGTTCGAGATCGAGACTTACCCCAGCATCCACCAGTTGACGTCGACGGTATCGGCGGCATTGGCGCCTGGGGAGGATGCGATATCGACCTTGCGCGCGCTGCACCCCTGCGGTTCGATCACGGGGGCGCCGAAGTTGCGCGCGATGGAGGTGATCGCCGAACTGGAAGCCGCGCCGCGCGGGCTTTACTGCGGCAGCCTGGGGTGGATCGGCCCAGAGGCGCAGTCGGCAAATTTCGCCGTCGCGATCCGCACGCTGGAGGTGGCGGGCGGCGAGGCATTGCTGGGGCTGGGGAGCGGGATCGTCGCTGACAGCGTGCCCGAGGCTGAGTGGGAAGAGTGCCTGGCGAAGGCACGGTTCCTCGTTCGCTCCGCGCCCGTCACGCTGATCGAGACGATGCGGATCGAGGCGGGCGGCAGCATCCCGCGCCGGGCCCGTCATCTGGACCGGCTGGCGGCCACGGCCGCGCGGTTCGGCTTCGCGCTGGACCGTGGGGTGCTGGAAGCGCGGCTGGACGGGCTTTGCCCTGGCACCGCCCGACGGCTGCGGCTGTTGCTAGGGGCCGACGGGTTGGTCGCGCTACAGCTGTCGGCGCTGCCGCCAGCGCCTGCGGAGCCTGTAGAAGCGGCGGTGGTCCCGTTGCCGGTGGCGCCCGACGACTGGCGGCTGGCGCACAAGTCGGGCGACCGCGCTTTCTATGACGAGGCGCGGGCTGCTTCGGGACGGTTCGAGGTGCTGTTCGAGCGCGACGACGGCCTGCTGACGGAGGGCAGTTTCACCAGCCTGTTCGTCGAGCGGGACGGCGGGTTGCTGACACCGCCGGTGCGGCTGGGGCTGCTGCCGGGCGTTCTTCGCGCCGAACTGCTGAGCAGCGGAATCGCCCGGGAGGCCGAGCTTCGGGCGAGCGACCTTGCGCAGGGGTTCCTGCTCGGGAACAGCCTCAGAGGGCTGTTGCGGGGGCGGCTGGCGCGCTGAGGCTTGTCGGGCCCGGGCGGTGCCGATATGCGAACGTCCGCCACGCTGAATGGCGATTTGGGGGGATCAACACATGCCTTTGCTTTCGGCTGCCATCAATCGCATCAGCCCCTCGCCGACCATTGCCGTCACGGTGAAGGCCGCGGAGCTGAAGGCGGCCGGCCACGACATCATCGGGCTGGGCGCCGGCGAGCCGGACTTCGACACGCCCGATTTCGTGAAGGAGGCGGCGATCGAGGCGATCCGGCGCGGCCAGACCAAATACACCGCTGTCGACGGCACGCCCGAGCTGAAGCGCGCGGTGCAGGCGAAGTTCCGGCGCGACAACCGCCTCGACTATGGGCTGGACCAGATCACGGTCAATGTCGGCGGCAAGCAAACCATCTTCAACGCGATGGTGGCGACGCTGGACCCCGGCGACGAAGTGGTGATCCCGGCGCCCTATTGGGTGAGCTACCCGGACATCGTGCAGTTCTGCGGCGCGACGCCGGTGATCCTGCCCTGCCCGATCGAAGCCGGCTTCAAGCTGCTGCCGGAGCAGCTGGACCGGGCGATCACGCCCGCGACGAAGTGGGTGATCCTGAACTCGCCGTCCAACCCCACCGGCGCTGCCTATTCGGCCGCCGAGTTGAAGGCGCTGGCCGACGTGCTGCTGGGGCATCCGCACGTCTATGTGCTGACCGACGACATGTACGAGCATATCGTCTACGACGATTTCCGCTTTGCGACGATCGCCGAAGTCGAGCCGCGCCTGTTCGACCGCACGCTGACGGTGAACGGTGCCTCCAAGGCCTATGCGATGACCGGCTGGCGCATCGGCTTTGCCGGGGGGCCGGTGCCGATCATCAAGGCCATGGCGAAGATCCAGTCGCAGAGCACGTCCAACCCCTGCTCGATCGCCCAGGCCGCCGTCGTCGCGGCGCTGAACGGACCGCAGGATTTCCTGGGGCAGCGCAACGCGGCGTTCCAGGCGAGGCGCGATCTGGTGGTCTCGATGCTGAACCAGGCGGCGGGGCTGTCATGCCCGCGGCCCGAGGGGGCCTTCTATGTCTATCCGGACTGTTCGGGGCTGATCGGGAAGACCAGGCCGGGCGGAGCGCCGCTGGCGTCGGACGAGGATGTGGCCGCCTACCTGCTGGAGACCGAGGGGGTGGCGGTGGTGCATGGGGCCGCTTTCGGGCTCTCGCCGGCGTTCCGGATTTCCTATGCGACGTCGACCGAAGCGCTGGAGGAGGCCTGCCGTCGGATCCAGCGGGCTTGCGCCGCCCTCAGCTGAAGCGGGGGCGGCGCTGCCGAGCTTCCGTCAGAAGTGGAATACAATGCCTGCCATCGGCCGGATGCTGTCGAAATCATAGGTCTGCACTTCCAGCCGCAGCCGCGGGCCGGCGTTGCCGGTGGCGCCGCCCAGGCCGATGCTGCGCGGGCCGACTTCGACCCCCAGGCCGTACATCACGCCGTGCGAATCGACGAAGCCCCGGCTCGATCGGCCGTTGACCCATTGATAGCCGCCCGACGCATAGATGAGGCCGCTGTCGCCGGCGCGGAATCCGAGCCGGCCGGTGACGCCATATTCCCAGTCGATGTCGTTGAAGCCCTTGTAGACATTGCCTTCGACGCCCGCGACCACCGGCCCGAGCGGTATGTTGACTCCGAGCACGCCGCCGACCAGCCAGCCCTCCATGCGCCCGCCGACCGGGTCGCCGACGCGGGCGTCGCGGTCGAAGCTGTGATAGCCGCCGAGCACCCCGACATAGGGCTCGATCCCGAAAGCAGAGCTGCCATCCGGCGCGGCGGGCTCGCCTGGGGGCACGTCCTGCGCCAGCGCCGGAACGGCGGCGAACAGGGACAGGGCGGCGACAAGATTGCGGATCATGAGATTCCTTTTGGGTTGCGCCGGGGAAGCCGGCATGCCCCCTTCAAGCCCGGCGTCCGGACTTCGTTCCGGCCCACAGGGCGAGGGGAACCGATGGGGCAATGGCCTGTTGCAAGCCTGCCACAGACCGTCTGGCCCGATCTTGCGGCATTCAGGGCTCTCTGCAAGGCAGGCCTTCGTTGCGTAACTTGCCGTTCAGCCGCCGCGTATAGGAAGCCGACATGCGCTATTTTCCCCGCCCCGACTGGGCCCTTCCCGACAGTGCCGCCACCCCCGAGGGGTTGTTCCGAAACCGGCGCTCGGTCCTTGCCGGCCTGGGGGCCGCCGGACTGCTGCCGTCGCTCGCCCTGCCCGCGCCGGCCCTCGCCTCCACCGACGTGGCCAGGCTGGCGCCGCTGAAATCGAAGCGCACCATCGCCACTGCGGAAACGCCGACGCCGCTGGAGGCGGTTGCGACCTACAATAATTTCTACGAGTTCGGGCTGGACAAGGGGGATCCGGCCGAGAATGCCGCTTCGCTGAAGCCGAGCCCCTGGACGCTGAAGGTCGGCGGGCTGGTGAAGAAGCCGCTGACGCTGGATGTGGACAAGTGGATCGCCGCGCTACCGCTGGAAGAGCGGATCACCCGGCTGCGCTGTGTCGAGGGCTGGTCGATGGTAATCCCCTGGGTGGGCACCCCCCTGGCGGCGCTGGTGAAGGCGGCGGAGCCGCTCTCCTCGGCGAAATATGTCCGCTTCACCACGCTGGCGGACCCGGCGCAGATGCCGGGGTTGCGTCTCCCCGCGCTCGACTGGCCGTACCGCGAGGGTCTGCGCATCGACGAGGCGGTGCACCCGCTCGCCTTTCTGGCAGTCGGGCTCTATGGCCGGCGCCTGCCGAATCAGAACGGCGCCCCGCTCCGGCTGGTGGTGCCGTGGAAATATGGCTTCAAATCGATCAAATCGATCGTCGCGGTGGACTTCGTCGAACGGCAGCCGCTGACCTCGTGGAACCAGTCCCAGCCAAGGGAATATGGCTTCTACTCGAACGTGAACCCCGACGTGGACCATCCGCGCTGGAGCCAGGCGACCGAGCGCCGCATCGGCGAGTTCAGGAAGCGCGCCACGCTGCCCTTCAACGGCTATGGCGCCGAAGTCGCCCGGCTGTACAAGGGCATGGACCTTGCCAAATATTTCTGATGACAGCTCGGCTCAACGCGCCGCCTTCATGGCTGAAGCCGGGCGTGCACCTGCTGGTGGTCCTGCCGCTTCTTTATCTGTCGTTCGGCTGGGCCGAGCTGCTGTGGCTGGCGCCGGGGTCGCTGCGGCTGACTGCCGAGCCGGTCGCCTATACCCACAACCAGCTCGGGCTGATGGCGATCCGGCTGCTGGTGGCGGCGCTGGCCGTTTCGCCGATCCACCGGCTGACGGGGTGGACCCCGGTGATGTCGCTGCGCCGGATGCTGGGGCTTTGGGCCTTCGCCTATGCCTCGATCCACCTGGGATTCTATCTGCTGATGGAGCTGGACTGGAGCCTGGCCGACCTGTGGAAAGAAGCCTTGAAGCGGCCCTTCATCTTCGCCGGGCTGCTGGCGTTCTTGGCGCTGCTGCCGCTCGCGCTGACCAGTACGCGGGCTGCCATTCGCCGGCTGGGCGGGCGGCGCTGGCAGCGGCTGCACAAGCTGGTGTTCCTGGCCGGGATCGCGGCCGCGGTGCACTTCATCCTGCGGGTGAAGGGCTTCCAGATCGAGCCGTTCGTCTATCTGGGACTGCTGCTGTTGCTTTATGCCGTTCGCCTCATGCCCAGTCGAAAACGCGCCACCCCCGCTCGCTCGCTGCCTGCCTGAGCGCAGGGGACGGATTGGCGGCGATGGCTTCGTCGGCCCAGAGCAGGACCGGCAGGTCGCTGAAATGGTCGGAAACGAACTTCACCCGCGCCGGTCGATGGGTAAGGGCAGCCAGGATCATCCGCAGTTTTCCCATCTCGTAGCAGTTCTCGCCCGCGATGGCCGGCGTCAGGACATCGCCGTCCCACACGCTGTCGGTGGCGACGATCCGGTCGAAGCCCCAGCGGGCCGCCAAGGGGCCGACATAGTAGCGCAGGCTGGCAGTGGCTAGCATCGGCGTCAGCCCGGCGGCACGGTCGGCCTCGATGGCAGCCAGCGCGCCGGGCAGTTCGTTGGCAGCGCCGAAGCTGTCGGCGAAGTTCCGGGCTGCGCGCTCCACGGTGGCGCGGGGCACGCGGGCGCCCATCATGATGCGCTGGGCCGCCTGTTTCAGCCCCTTCCGGTCCAGCGCGCCCAACGCATAGGCCAATGCGGGAACCGGCAGAAGCGGGGCCAGCAGCAGCCGCGCCGGCGCCTCGGTGCGGGCGAAGAAGACCAGCCAGGCGGTCCAGCTGGCGCGACGCGTGATGGTCTTGTCCATGTCGTAGATCGCGGTGCCGCCCTCCATCTCAATCCTCGCGGGGGTGGGCGTCGCGCCAGGTGGCGGGCGGCACTCGCTGGGCGGGCGGCAGGCGCCACAGGCCGCGCCCCGCGGCGCGGGCTGCATCCTGCCCGGCCCGGATGTCGCGGTCGGGCAGGTAGCGGCTGAACGCCCAGGCCTGGCCGGCCTCGGTCATCGCTGCATTCACATAGCGGCGGTCCTGCCACACGCGAGCGACCAGCCGGCCGTAGCGGTCGCGATCAGTCACTTGCACGCGGATGGAACGGCCCTGCACCATCTGCCTCAGCGCGCTTCGAGCCTGCACGCCGCCGGGCTGCGCCAGTTCGGGCGCGTCGATTCCGGCCAGCCTGACCTCGCTGACCCGCTTCACGTCGAAGCGGCGCACCATCAGCGAATCTCCGTCCTTCACGCGAACGACTTCTCCGTTGAACATAGTGGGGGGGAAAGAGGCGCGGGGGAACATAGCGGCGGGGGCGGACGTTCCCGCAAGCAAGGCAAGACCCGCCAGAAAATATCTCAGCATCGGACCTTCTCTTGCATCGACATGCGCCGCTATGCAAAACCTTCGGCCGGGGCAGCGGCGACCATGCCCGACATTCCCCGGGGAGCCGCACGTCCAGATGCCCGCCGCGCCTGCCGCACCGCCCGTGACGCTGACCCTGGAGGGCGACCGCCTGGGGCTGGCCGGCCGGCTGACGATCTGTCGCGCGACCACGCTGGAAGCGGACCTGCCGCTGGCGCTGGCCGGGTCGGAAGGGCCGCTCACCATCGATCTCTCGCGCGTGGAAGGGATGGACACCGTGGGCGCCTGGTTCGTCCATCGCCTGCTGCGTGACCGCCCCGGGAGCCGGTTGGAAGGGGCGAGCGCCGACGCCGAGCGGCTGATCGCCGAAGTCGCCCATGCCGACCGCCCGGTCCGGTTGCGGCCGGATCATGTGCCGTTCCTGGAGCGCGAGCTCGGCAAGCTGGGCGCCTATGTGTTCGAATTTTTCCACACACTCTCCACCAGCCTCGCCTTCATCGGGCTGACCCTGGTGGCAGGCTGGCGCGCGCTGACGCAGGGGCGCGGCGTGCGCTGGGGCGCGGTCACCGTGCAGATGGAGCAGACCGGCGTGAACGCGCTGGGCATCATCGGCCTGATGAGCTTTCTGATCGGGATCGTGCTGGCGCAGCAGGGCGCGGTGCAGCTGCAGCAGTTCGGCGCGGAGATTTTCGTGATCAACCTCGTCGGGCGGGCGACCTTTCGCGAGCTCGGCATCCTGCTGACGGCGATCATGGTTGCCGGCCGGTCCGCCAGCGCATTCGCCGCCCAGATCGGGGCGATGAAGCTCGCCGAGGAGGTGGACGCCATGCGGACCATCGGGATCGATCCGATGGAAGTGCTGGTGCTGCCCCGCGTGATCGCGATGATCCTGATGATGCCGCTACTGGCCTTCTATGCCTCCATCCTGTCGATCGTGGGCGGCGGGCTGTTCGCCTGGCTGTCGCTGGAGATCCCGCCTGCAACCTTCGTGCAGCGCTTGCGCGAAGTGGTGCCGTTGACCGACTTCTGGATCGGCATGTCGAAGGCGCCGGTGTTCGGCGCCTTGATCGCGGTGATCGGCTGCTTTCAGGGTTTCCAGGTTTCCGGCAATGCCGAATCGGTTGGGCAGCGCACCACATTGGCCGTTGTGCAGGCGATCTTCGTCGTGATCGTGCTGGATGCGTTCTTCGCCGTTTTTTATACCGCGATCGGGTTCAAATGAGGAACAGGGAGCCGATCATCCGGGTGCAGGGCCTGAAGAACCAGTTCGGCGCCCAGGTCGTGCACCAGGGGCTGGATCTGGACGTGATGCCGGGCGAGATTCTGGGTGTGGTCGGCGGTTCGGGCTCGGGAAAGTCGGTACTGCTGCGCTCGATCATCGGGCTGCAGCAGCCCGCCGAGGGGCATGTGGAGGTGCTGGGTCGCGCCGTAACCGGGAACGACGCCACCGAGGACGCGGACCTCACCCGGCAATGGGGCGTGCTGTTCCAGGGCGGGGCGCTGTTCTCGGGCATGACGGTGGCCGAGAATGTGCAGGTGCCGCTGCGCGAATATTTCAGCCTGTCCGACGCGCTGATGGGCGAGATCGCCAGCTACAAGGTCGCGATGGTCGGGCTGCCGCCCGAGGCGGGACCAAAATATCCCTCCGAGCTGTCGGGGGGCATGAAGAAACGGGCCGCGCTGGCCCGCGCGCTGGCGCTGGACCCGCAGCTGCTGTTTTTGGACGAGCCGACCGCCGGGCTTGACCCGATCGCGGCGCAGGGGTTCGACGCCCTCATCCGGACCCTGAAGGAGACGATGGGCCTGACGGTGTTCCTGATCACGCACGACCTCGACACGCTGTACGCCATCTGCGACCGGGTGGCGGTGATTGCCGACCGGAAGATCATCGCAGTGGATCGCATCGAGGCGCTGAAGCAGCTGGATCATCCCTGGGTGCAGGAATATTTCTCGGGCCCCCGCGGAAGGGCTGCGGCCACGGCGCAAGGCGCCAGACGCCCCGAGAGCGCCAGCAGTTACGAGGAGGCCTGATGGAGAACCGCCAATCCCATGTGCTGGTCGGCGCGGTCACCTTCGTGCTGGTGCTGCTGCTGTTCGGCTTCGTCCTGTGGCTGTCGCGCTTTTCCGGTGAGGAAAAGGCCGAGTTTGACGTGTTCTTCAAACAATCGGTGTCGGGGTTGGCGGTCGGGTCTGCGGTCAGCTTCTCGGGCGTGCCGGTGGGGCAGGTTCGGCGAATCGCACTGATGCCGGAAAGCCCCGAGTTCATCCGGGTCCGGATCGAGGTGGACCCCGAAGTCCCGGTGCTCGAGGGGACGACCGCGTCGTTGAACGGCGTCGGCTTTACCGGCGTGACCGAAGTGCAGCTGACGGGGAGCATGCGCGGGCAGGCGCCGATCACGCAGCCCGGACCTTATGGCGTCCCCGTGATCCCGGCGGCGGCGTCCGGGTTCGGACAATTGCTGGAATCGGCGCCGGAGGTGCTGGAGCGGGTCTCCACGCTGACAGCGCGGCTGAACGAGGTGTTCGACGACCGGAATCGCGCGTCGCTTGCAGGGGTGCTGGCCAATCTGGACAAGACGACCGGGGCGATCGCTGCCGAAGGCCCGGCGCTGCAGGCCGCGATCCGCGAGACCCAGGCGACGCTGCAGGCCGCGGCGCGGGCCGCCGACAGCCTGGCGAAGGCGGGAACCAGCGCCGACGCGTTGCTGACCCAGGACGGCAAGCCGCTGGTCGCCGATCTGCGGCGGGCGGTGGAGTCAGCGGAAAGTACATTGCAGCGGATCGACGGGATGGCGCGGACGGCGGAACCCGGCGTGCAGTCGCTCGCGACCCAGACCATCCCCGAGGTGAACCGGCTGATCG
This sequence comes from Sandaracinobacter sp., assembly GCA_031425455.1. Classification (GTDB taxonomy): domain Bacteria; phylum Pseudomonadota; class Alphaproteobacteria; order Sphingomonadales; family Sphingomonadaceae; genus Sandaracinobacteroides. Next base: position 10,607 of record JANPJJ010000149.1, read on the forward strand.
CCGACCTCCGCGATGTGTCGCAGCAGCTGGGCGCCTTTGCGACCAAGCTGGACGAAGACCCGCTTGGCGCCGCGACCGGCGGCCGGGCGCTGCCAGACTATGAGCCGGAGACGCCGAAATGAGATGGATCGTTGTTCTGGGCGCCGCCCTGCTGGCGGGCTGCGGGCCGCTGGTACAGGTGGGGGGCAATGCGCCACGCCCCGATGCGCTCTACACGCTGGCCGCCACCAAGCCGGCGGCAACGCCGGTGGGGCAGGCGGCGGTAGACATGACGACCGCGATCAGCATCGACGTTCCGGCCGTGCCCGGCGCGCTGCAAACGCTGCGCATTCCAGTGACCGTTTCCGATACGTCGATGCAGTATGTGAAGGCGGCGCAATGGGCCGAACAGCCCAACCGGCTGTTCCAGCGCCTGCTGGCCGACACGCTGGCGAACGGCGGGGTGGCCGTGATCGACCAGCGCAGCAGCGGCACAACGGGCGGGCGGCGGCTGAGCGGGCAGCTGCTGGCCTTCGGGGTGGACACGCGCGCGGCGCCGATGGTTCGGGTGCGCTATGACGCGACGTTGACCGGGCCAGACGGCGTGCGGCAGCGTCGGTTCGAGCGCGAGGTGCCGCTGGGCGTGGTAGAGGGCGACGCCGTGGCGGGCGCCCTGAACGAGGCCGCGAACGCCGTGGCGGCCGATGTGGCAGCGTGGGTGGGGGCGGCGGCCGGGCGCCGGGCAGGCATCCGGGTTGACCCGTCGCCAGCCAGAAGCTAATCGCCCCGCTCTTCACCGCTGGCGGGGTAGCTCAGCTGGTTAGAGCACAGGATTCATAACCCTGAGGCCGCGGGTTCAAGTCCCGCCCCCGCCACCAGCGAATACTAAGTGTATGAAATCACTTAGAAAGCATTGATAACAATAGGCTTTTCCACTGCTGAGTGCTACATTTGCGGCAGTCCGAAAGGCAGAATATGTGCACCTATCTTCACCAGCGTTACGGCAGTCCGAACTACTATTTTCGGCGCCCCGTGCCCCTCGAACTGCGGCCCTTCATCGGCAAGCGGGAGTGGCTGATTTCATTGGGCGTGAAGGATCGCGGGGCGGCAAAGCGCCTGATACCGGACATCACGAAAAAAACCGATGCGGAGCTTGACGAGGCCCGGCGTCAGATGGCGGCGGCTGCACAGCCCGACATGCCTGATGCCCTCGCCACGGGCTCCCCAG
>JANPJJ010000150.1:0-5646 GCA_031425455.1 Sandaracinobacter sp.
GGGCGGGACGTGATGGCGGTGCCGGGGCATCCGCTGGACCCGAGGTCTCGCGGCGGAAACGGGCTTATCAAGGAGGGTGCCGTGCTGGTAGAAGGCGCGGCGGATGTACTGGCGGTACTGGCGCCCTTTTCGGTGGTGCCGGTTGCTGCGCGTTCCGAGGCTCGGGCTTCGGCGGCGAGGGTGACACCGCTCCGGCCCCCCACAATGGAACTTCATGGTGGGCCACCTCGCGTGCAAGGGGAGGATCAGCTGCTCGAACTCCTGTCCGTCAGCGGCGTCGCGGTAGACGAGGTGGTGCGGGCTTCGGGGCTGGGGGCGGCCGATGTGCAGGCGCGGCTGTCCGATCTGGAGCTGGACGGGCGCATCGTGCGGCTGTCCGGCGGGCGGGTGGCACTCTCCGGCTAGATGCGGCGGGTTAGTTGCGTTTCGAAGCGGGCGGGGGCTATGGCCGGCGCGCCGGAATTGGTTCCATGAGAGGATTTCGATGGATCTCGTGATTGTCGAGTCGCCGGCCAAGGCCCGGACGATCGAGGGCTATCTGGGCGGCGGCACAAAGGTTCTGGCGAGCTTCGGGCATGTCCGCGACTTGCCGCCGTCGGACGGGAGCGTCGACCCGGACCATGATTTCGCGATGCGCTGGGAAGTCTCGGCCGACCGGTCGAAGCAGCTGAAGGCAATCACCGATGCGGCGAAATCGGCGGACCGGGTGATCCTGGCGACCGACCCCGACCGCGAGGGCGAGGCGATTTCCTGGCACCTGGCCGAAGTGCTGCGGGCGAAGAAGGCGGTGCCGAGCGGCGGGCTTTCGCGGATCACCTTCAACGCCGTCACCAAGGACGCGGTGCGGACCGCGATGGCAAACCCTCGCGACATCGACCAGCCGCTGGTGGACGCCTATCTGGCGCGCCGGGCACTGGATTATCTGGTCGGCTTCACGCTGTCGCCGGTGCTGTGGCGCAAGCTGCCCGGCGCCAAGAGCGCGGGCCGGGTGCAGTCTGTCGCGCTTCGGCTGATCGTGCAGCGCGAACGTGAGATCGAGGCGTTCACACCGCGCGAATATTGGACCGTGGAGGCCCGGCTGAAAACCGCGCAGGGGCATGGCTTTACGGCGCGGCTTCAGGCGCTGGACGGGAAGAAACTGGACAAGTTCGCCCTGCCCGATGCCGCCGGCGCGGCCGCGGCGAGGGCGCGTGTCGAGGCCTCGGCCTTTCAGGTGGCCACCGTCGAGCTGAAGAACGCAGTGCGGAATCCGGCGCCGCCCTTCACCACCTCGACGCTGCAACAGGAGGCGTCGCGCAAGCTGGGCCTGGGCGCGCAGCAGACCATGCGAACCGCGCAGACGCTGTATGAGGCCGGGCACATCACCTATATGCGGACCGACGGGGTCGCGATGGACATGGCCGCCATCAACCGCGCCCGCGACGTGGTGATGGAACGCTACGGGCGGGACCATGTGCCGGACAAGCCGCGCTTTTATTCCGCGAAAGCCAAGAATGCGCAGGAAGCGCATGAGGCGATCCGCCCGACCGACTTCGGCAAGACGGCAGGCGCACTCGGCCTGTCGGACATGGAGGCCAGGCTTTACGACCTGGTTTGGAAGCGCGCGGTAGCCTCGCAGATGGCGTCCGCCCAGCTGGAGCGGACGACGGTGGACCTGGCGTCGGACGACGGCACGGTGGATCTGCGCGCGACCGGAACGGTGGTGGCCTTCCCGGGCTTTCTGGCGTTGTATGCGGAGGGCACAGACGACCTGGACGACGAGGAGGGTGGCCGGCTTCCCAAGCTGCTGGTGGGCGAGCGGCCGGCGACCGAGGGAGTCGATGCGAGCCAGCATTTCACCCAGCCGCTGCCGCGCTACTCGGAGGCCAGCCTGGTGAAGCGGATGGAGGAGCTGGGGATCGGGCGACCGTCCACCTATGCCTCCATCATCCAGGTGCTGAAGGACCGGGAATATGTGCGCCTGGAGGCCAAGCGCTTCATCGCCGAGGAGAAGGGGCGGATCGTGACCGCCTTTCTGGAGCGGTTCTTCGAACGTTATGTCGAATATGATTTCACCGCCGGGCTGGAGGGGCAGCTGGACGATATCTCGGCCGGCGACGCCGAATATCGCCAGGTGCTCCGCGATTTCTGGGCCGACTTCAAGCCGCGCACCACCGAAGTGATGGCGCAGAGCCCGATGGACGTGGAAAAGGCGCTGGACGAATATCTCAGCTCCCACCTGTTCCCGGAGCGGGCCGATGGCGGCGATCCGAGGCAATGCCCCAGCTGCGGCGACGGCCGGCTGTCGCTGAAGGTGGGCAAGTTCGGCCCCTTCATTTCGTGCGCCAATTATCCGGAATGTCGGTTTACCCGCCAGTTCGCCGGGAACGGCGATGCGGCCGGGCCGCAGACCCTGGGCGACGACCCGGCGACGGGGCTGCCGGTGGAGGTGAAGGCCGGGCGGTTCGGCCGCTATGTGCAATCGGGGGAGAAGCGCTCGTCGATCCCCAAGGACGTGGGCGAGCTCGACCTCGGCGTCGCGCTGAAGCTGCTGTCGCTGCCGCGGGAGGTGGGGCTGCACCCCGAGACGGGGTTGCCGATCGTCGCCAATCTGGGGCGCTATGGCCCCTATCTGCTCCACGACGGCAAATATGCCAATCTGAAGGAGACCGCCGACCTGTTCGAAATGGGCATGAACGCGGCCGTCATGAAGCTGGCGGAACCCAAGGGCGCGGCGCGGCGCGGATCGGCCGAGCCGCTGGCCGTGCTGGGCGCGCACCCGGACAGCGGCGCTGAAGTGAAGGTGCTGAACGGACGGTTCGGGCCCTATGTGAGCGACGGGACCACCAATGCCAATGTGCCCAAGGCGACCGACCCCAAGGCGCTGACGCTGGCGGACGCGGTCGGGCTGCTGGCCGAGCGGGCCGCCAAGGGCCCGTCTCAGGGCAAGCGCAAGCCGGCGAAGAAGGCGGCGGCGAAGAAGGCGGTGCTTAAAAAACCCGCCGCGAAGAAGAAGGCCCCGGCGAAGAAGAAGGCAGCGGGTTGAGCGGTCTGCCGGATCGCGATGCCATAATGGCCTTCGTGCGGCAGACGCCGAGTGCCGTGGGCAAGCGCGAGATTGCGCGTGCCTTCGGCCTGCATGGCGACGAGCGCGAGGCACTGAAGGCGCTGCTGCGCGAGATGGAGGAAGAGGGGTTGCTGGCAGCGGGGCCGGGGCGCACGCTGCACAGGGCCGGCGGCCTGCCGCGCGTGGCGGTGCTGACCGTGGTATCGGCCGATGGAGCGCGCGTTGTCGCGGTGCCGGAGACATGGGAGGGCGAGGGCGCACCGCCCAAGGTGCTGGTGGGCACCGGCGGCAGCAATCGGCCGGGGGCCGGCCGCGCTGGGAATTCGCGGCCCATCGGGAACGCAAGGCGAGAAAAGTTCGAGGCCGGCGACCGCATCCTGACACGGATCGAGGGTGAGGCGCCGAAATATCTCGGCACGGTCATCAAGCGGCTGTCGCGCGGCCATGCGATGCTGATGGGCGTGGTGCGGAAGGGCGAGGGCGGCGCGCTGGAGCTGCACCCGATCGACAAGCGCGAGCGCAAGCGATGGCCGCTGCACCATGGCAGCGAGGCAGTGCCGGGCGAACTGGTCCGTGCCGAGCTGAAGGGCTCGGGCGCGCGCGCGGCTGCGCATGTGACCGAGCGGCTGGGCGACCCGTTCGGCGGACGCTCGCTGAGCGCGATCTCGATTGCGGCCAAGGGCATCCCGCAGGATTTCCCGCACGGCGTGGAGGCCGATGCCGAGCGCGCCAGCGCCGCGCCGCTTGGCCCGCGCGAGGACTGGACCGCGATCCCCTTCATCACCATCGACCCGGCCGACGCGCGGGATCACGACGACGCAGTGTGGGCGGAACCGGAGGACGATGGCTGGCGCCTGCTGGTGGCGATCGCCGATGTGAGCTGGTTCGTGCGGCCCGGTTCGGCGCTGGACCGGAGTGCGTTCGACCGGGGCAACAGCGTGTACTTTCCCGACCAGGTGGTGCCGATGCTGCCCGAGGCACTTTCGGCGGGGGCGTGCAGCCTGAAAGCGGGCAGCGACAAGGCCGTGCTGGTGGCGGCGATGAAGGTGTCGAAGGGGGGCGAGGTGGAAAGCTTCAGCTTTCACCGGGCGCGGATCCGGGTGGCTGCGAACCTTGCCTATGAGACCGCGCAGGCGGTGATGGACGGGCGCGAGGAGAGCGTACTCAAGCCCGGGGTGCTGGACCCGTTGTGGGACTGCTGGCGGGCGCTGGCCGCCGCCCGGGCCAAGCGCGGCCCGCTGGAGCTGGAGTTGCCGGAGAAGCGCGTGGTGCTGGATGCCGAGGGCAAGGTGACCGGGATCGTGGTGCGCGAGCGGCTGGATGCGCACCGCGTGATCGAGGACATGATGATCGCTGCCAATGTAGCGGCCGCGAAGGCGCTGGAGGCGAAGAAGGCACCGGTGATGTACCGCGATCACGAAGCGCCGGACCGGGAGAAGCTGTCGAGCCTGAAGGAGTATCTTGGCACGCTGGGGATCCGTTTCGCGCTGGGGCAGGTGGTGACGCCGGCCACCTTCAACCGGGTGCTGGAGCGGACGAGGGATCGCGCCGATTTCGAGGAGGTGACGGTGGCGGTGCTTCGGTCGCAGACCCAGGCCTATTATGCCCCTCGCAACACCGGCCATTTCGGGCTGGCGCTCGGCAGCTATGGCCATTTCACCTCGCCGATCCGCCGCTATGCCGATGTGTGCGTGCATCGCGCGCTGATCGGCGCTTATCGGCTGGGCGAGGGCGGGCTGGCGGACGGCGCCGAGCAGCGTTTTGCCGCGATCGGGGAACATATCAGTTTCACCGAACGGCGCGCGATGGAAGCCGAGCGCGAGACGCTGGACCGCTACATCGCCCGACATTTGATGAGCGTGGTGGGGCAGGTTGTGCGGGCGCGGATTTCCGGCGTGCAGGCGTTCGGCTTCTTCGCGGTGGTGGACGGCATCGGCGGCGACGGGCTGGTACCTGTCAGCGCGTTGGGAGCGGAACGGTTCCGCTTCGACGAGGCCGGGCGGTATCTGGAGGGAGCCGAGAGCGGCACGAGATTCGTCCAGGGGCAGCGGCTGGACCTGAGGCTGGAGGACGCCGACCCGGCCACAGGGGGCCTGCGCTTTTCGCTGCCCGGGGTGGAATCGGCGGCCCGGCCGGGCCCCAGATTCCGGCGCGAAGGCCGTGGCGGTGCAAGGCCGGGCGGCCCGCCGCCGGGCGTGAGGCGGGGGCGCAGGGGTTGACGATGAGGGCGCTTCTGCCCTAAGGCCGCCCGCTTTCCGGGGCTGTTCGCCCCGGTTCCTTTTGCATGGTTCGAGGATGTCATGGCGAAGCCGACAGTGGTGAAGATCAAGCTCGTGAGTACGGCCGACACGGGTTATTATTATGTCACCAAGAAGAATCCGCGGACCCAGACCGAGAAGATGATGTTCCGCAAATACGATCCGGTCGTGCGCAAGCACGTGGAGTTTAAAGAGGCGAAGATTAAGTGAAGCCGGCTGCGGCTAACGCGCAGCGTTAGACCGCAGACTCGGCGCAACGTTCGGCCGGCGGGGCGGTTGGCCTCGCCAACCGAACCCGTCCGACGGCGCGGGCTTTGCCCGCGTTTTTCGTTTCTGCCTTCC